>JAVHOA010000121.1:0-26525 GCA_036169815.1 Sulfurimonadaceae bacterium | reverse complement strand
AAGGTGGTGGCCAATCTCGGAATCGAACCAAGGACACAGTGATTTTCAGTCACTTGCTCTACCGACTGAGCTAATTGGCCATAATTAAAAGTTAAATTTTAAAAATGCGGTGGTGGCCAATCTCGGAATCGAACCAAGGACACAGTGATTTTCAGTCACTTGCTCTACCGACTGAGCTAATTGGCCATAAATGATAAAGTGGCTCCGAATACTGGATTCGAACCAGTGGCCAAGTGATTAACAGTCACCTACTCTACCGCTGAGCTAATTCGGAATATTTATGAGCCGCAATTATAGGAAAATAAAACTTAATTGTCAAGATTCTAGGCGTTTTCTTTTGATATTTTGACTTGGTACATAAAATTCAAGATTTCCAACTTGAGCTATGACAATTGCACCTTTTGTAAGAAGATTTTGCAGTTCATTTTGACTTGTTTCATCAAATAAAAACTGAACATCCTCGCGTGTCAGTGGGCGTTTGTCAAGTGTATTTATAATCTCTTCGCTACTATAATAACTTTGGCAACTCTGCGCATCTGTTCGCGAGGCAATATGAATTGGCAAAGAGGAGTCAAACATCTTTGATATTTCAAATAGCTCAGCATAACTTATCCCAGAAACCCGATACGCAGGTGGACGATCAATCGTGCCAATATCAATGCGCTCTACATATGCAAGTTTTTTTAACACTGCATTAATCGCTTGGACTTCCTCTTTGGTATCGTTGATTCCCTGAACAAAAAGAACCTCTACGTAAAGCTTTCCAGTAAACTTTTTAGAAAATTCCAGAACCTTACATGTAAGGGTTTTTATCTCAACTCCCTTATGTGGTCTATCTATCTTTTTAAACACTTCTGGGCTCACAGCATCGAGTGAGAGTTTTACTTGATCGAGTTTTAAAAGTGTGTTAAACACCTTTTCATCTCCAAGAGTTGCACTGTTTGTAAGTATCAAAATCTCTCGCTGCCCATGTATATTTTTGATTGCATCGATGAGTACATCAAGATAAGAGTAAAGCGTAGGTTCACCATTGGCTGTAAGTGTGATGACATCGATATTTTGATGCTCTTTTAGTGCAAAAGTAAGCTCTTGCATGATTGTTTGTACATCCGTGCTCACCACTTGGTGATCCACAGTTGCAGATGGAGCAAGTTCGCAATACAAGCAGTCAAAGTTACACTGCTTTATACTACTTGAGAGGTCTATACCAAGAGAGTTACCAAACCGCCTTGAGTAGATTGGTCCAAAGATGGTTTTATTTTCCACTAACTCGGTGGCATTCATTGATAAAATGTTTTGCATTTTCAACAGGAACATCGGGCAATATTCCATGGCCAAGATTGAAGATATGGCGTTTTCCACCCATGATTTTTTGCAATGCTTCAACACACTCCGTGGTTGATTCTTTAGAATAGAGACGGCATGGTTCCATATTGCCTTGAAGGACATATCTCTCACCAAGTTTCTCTTTTGCATACGCCATTGGTGTTGACCAGTCCACTCCAAATACATCAAAATTTCCATACACTTGATCTAAAAATGCAGGAACTCCTTTTGGGAATATAATGATTGGAATATGCGGATATTTTACTTTTAAATACTCTGCGATCTCCACCATATATTTCCAAGAGAATTCATCATATTTAGACGGTTCAATCGCCGCTGCCCATGAGTCAAATATCTGTACAACATCGATGCCCGCTTGAATCTGTTTTTCCATATAAAACTTCACGACTTCTGTCACTTTTGCAAGGATTTTATGAAGTAGCTCGGGATTGCTATACATCATTTTTTTACAGATATTATATGTTTTTGTGCCCTCGCCCTCAATCATATACGTCGCTAGAGTCCAAGGTGCGCCCGTAAAGCCTATAAGTGCTTTATCCTCTGCGAGTTGCTCTTTGATAAGTGCGATTGTTTCATAGACATACGTCAGCTTACTTGCAGCTTCCTCGCCGCCGATAAGTCGGTCTAAATCCGCCTCACATCGCACTGGATCTGCAAACTTTGGACCCTCGCCTTTAACAAAAGAGAGTTCCATTCCCATCTCATCTGGCACCACTAAAATATCACTAAACATAATAGCCGCATCAACGCCCACAATATCTACAGGTTGCAAACTCACAGCACATGCTTTTTTTGGATCATGACAAAGGTTTAAAAAGTTTCCAGCTTGGGCGCGCACTTGCATGTACTCTGGCAAATAACGCCCTGCTTGTCGCATCATCCACACAGGAGTGTAAGGAGTCTCTTTTCCAAAACATGCATCTACAAAAATTTTACTCATCTTCTATTTCCCCTTGGTTTATAACATTCATATAAAAATGAATCTAATGTCCGACTTTACTTAAAAAATAAAGACCAACGCTAATGGCTGTTACTGAAAGTGCAAGATAAAGCATCTCTAAAGGCCCATTGTAAGCAATATGTCCCACTCTTTGAAAAAATGAAACAACTAAAACCATCACAATAACTTTTGAGATTTTATCTTTGAGTTGATCGAGTGAATGGATCGCTAGAATTTTGTTCTCCTTAGAATCATCCTCTCTTGCTACATCAATATCTGAGATAAAAAGCTCATACAAACCAAATGAGAAGAGCAACATCACAACACCAATAAGATACAAATCCACAGCACCAATAATTCCCCCCACAATCTCTTCATGAAAGCTTTCAGTATGTTCATGATAGTAATAGGCAAAAAACACTTGTTTTGCCGTGTCGTAAACATCAAAGCTTGCAACTGTAAAAAGAGAAACCGCTCCAACAAGACCGAAAACTACTGCAAATAAAACAATAAATCTCGTACTCCACAATCCATTTTCAAATAGTTTTTCTATCATTATTTTGCCTCTTGCATCTCTACCCATTTTTGGGCAATACGAACAGCGTTTGTCGCTGCACCTACTCTTAAGTTATCCGCTACGATAAAGAGATGCAGTATTTTGTCATCAAAAAGATCGTTTCGAATACGTCCGACAAAAGTCTCATTTTGGTCCATACTCAAAATTGGCATCGGATAAATTCCTTCATCTGGAGTATCTAAGATAATAATATTTGGGGCTTTTGCCAAAATCGCTCTTGCATCCTGCGCTGTGACACTCTTTTCAAATGCCAACGTCAAGGCCTCAGCATGCCCACGAAGGGTAGGAACACGCACACAAGTTGCACTGAGTGGAATATTTTTATGCATAATCTTTGTTGTTTCATTGACCATTTTTAGTTCCTCTTTTGTATAACCATTTTGAGTAAATGAATCAATTTGAGGAATCACATTGATGGCGATTTGATGTGGGAATTTTGTATGTTCCGCTTCATCGAGTTTAAATGCAAAAAATGCCTGCATCTGATTTACAAGCTCTTCCATAGCAGTTTTTCCCGCTCCTGAAGTTGCTTGGTATGTCGCAACATCCACTCGTTTGAGCCCAAAAGCAGTATCAAGAGGCTTGAGCGTTTGTACCATCTGAATAGTCGAACAGTTTGGATTTGCGATAATCCCTGTATCTTTCCATAAAGCAATATCCTCAGGATTTACTTCAGGAACAACAAGGGGAACATCTTTATCCATTCTAAAATGGCTTGTATTATCAACAACAACCGCGCCAGCTGCAACGGCGAAAGGAGCATATTTTTCAGAAACACTTCCACCTGCACTAAAAAGAGCGATTTGAATTTTTTCCTCTTCAAACACCGTTTCTGTCAGCTCTTTGATGGCTAAATCTTTGCCATTAAACTCAACACTTTTTCCTAAACTTCTCGCACTTGCCAGTGGCACTAATTTGGCTAGTGGAAAATCAATCTCTTCAAGAACTCTTAAAATCTCTTCTCCAACAGCACCATTTGCACCAACGACTGCAACATTATATTTACTCATATCTATCCTCTCAAATATTTTAATTTATCGTAATCCGCGGCTCTCTAAAAAAAGAGCCTCGGGTGTTATCTCATGCCCATCGCTCAAAATCGCTGCTCTTTGTACAACAGAGATTAGCTCACGAATATTTCCAGGCCAGCCATAGCTCAAAAGCTGCTCTTGTGCATCTTGTGAAAATACTTTCTCTTCTAAACCATACTCTTGAATACTTTGCATCAAAATGGTTTGTGAGAGTGGCAAAATCTCCTCTTCTCTATCCCGTAGCGGTGGAATATGCAAAGGGATTGTATTTAAACGGTAGTACAAATCCTCTCGAAACGCACCATTTTTTATCTTTTCACTCAAGTTTGCATTTGTGGCCGAAATTATACGCACATCAATCTTAATAGATTTGGAAGAGCCTAAGCGTCTCACCTCTTTTTCTTGCAAGGCTCGAAGAATCTTTGCTTGAACACCAAAGGGCATCTCGCCTATCTCATCCAAAAAAAGGGTGCCACCATTTGCATTTTCAAAGTGACCCGCTTTGGACTCGGTGGCGTCTGTAAAAGCACCCTTTTCATATCCAAAAAGTTCACTCTCTACTAAGTTATCAGGAATTGCCGCCATATTGATAGCTACAAACTCTTTTTTGGCTCTTGGTGAATTGTCGTGAATATACCGTGCAAACACCTCTTTACCTACGCCACTTTCACCTAAAAGCAAAATCGTTGCATCTGTTTTTGCTGCTTTATTTGCAATATTTTTAGCGCTCTCAAGCGCTTTTGAGGATGCTAAAAAACTCTCTTTAGCCATTGTTTTGTTTTTTGTTGGAAGTTTTTTCACAACTTTTGAAACTTCATTGGCTCTTTGAATCGCCTTGATGAGCGTATCTATCTCAAAAGGTTTGAGTAAAAAATCTTTAACGCCCAATTGTATAGATTCTATCGCTCTTTGAAGTGTTGCATTGCCTGTCATAATAATGACGTCATACTTGCCACCCAAAGTTTTTACAAACTCAATTCCATCCATTCCCGGCATATTGATATCTGTGAGTATAAGCTCAAAACTATCATCAAGTGCTTTGAGGGCATCTTTTGGATTTTTAAAAGTTTTTACCTCAAACTCTTTATAATCCTCCATTGCTATCTCTAAAGATTTACGCATATTGATATCATCTTCGACGATGGCAATTTTCATCATAAACCTCACTTTTTTCGCGTTTTTTTACTCTTTAAAAGGGGCAATTTTAACGAAATTATCATTAATCTCGACTGTAAAGCAGGTTGGCTTGAGTGTGATGGTCACGAGAGAACTCTCACGTCCGTTAGAAACCTCTTCAAAACTCCTTACATGTAAGCCAAGGGTATTGATGTAGGAAAAGAATTGATCACTGTTTTGTAACACTATTTTTTTTAAATCTTTGGAATTATCACGAGAAGGCAAAAGTAAAGAGCTTCCCACAAGCTCACCTTTGCAGGGAGTCATTGCTTTTGAAACGTCTAAACTGTCGTTGAGAAGCATTGCATTTTGTACAGCATAGCGCGTGGAGATAAAATACTCCTCCGCGCTAAAAACAGATGTACAAAATATTAATGAGTAAATTGAGAGTAAGAGAGTAAGATTTCCATCTCTACTTCGCACAGACCCTCTTTAAAGTTTGTTTCAACTAAATTTGCGTTACGAATCATCGCGTCAACAGAAGTGCGAAGTGTAGAGTGTTGCATCATCATATTGCTGATTGTATCTTGCCCTTCAACTCTTACACCTTTGACTTTTTCAGCAATCTGACGGTACGCATCTGCGATGGCAGCACGTTTGGCGAGCGCATATGCTTGTGCTGGAGAAGAGGTATTGAGCGGTGCCACACCCTCGCCCACAACACTTATGCGAATTTGGTGCATTGGAGAAAGTTCATCTACGAGCACATTTGCTTTAATAACATCGTTGGGGTCAACCAATTTTTTTGTACAAGAAGTAATACAATTTTTATCTTTATTCTGCGCAGTTTCTATATCATCTGCATGCACGGATGCTGTGAGTAGCAATGCAGCCAGAGCGAGAGAGTGTTTCATTTTATACAATCCTTGAAGGCAAATTATCTAGAGTTTCTTTAAGCACAAACTATTCCAATTCTAGAGTTGGAGCTTCATCTCCCTCAAACTCCTCTTCCTCTTCCTCTTTTGGACAGCGTGAAATACTTGCAACATCATCGCCTTTTACGATATAAACGCCACTTGTATTTCTTGAAGATTTTGAGATTGTCTGCATATCAACACGGATCATTTTTCCAGCCACAGTCAGCGCCATCATATCCATATTTTCATCGACCATCAAACATCCCACAACATTCACGCCTGTTTTTTGGTTGAGTTTCATAGCAATAACACCTGAACCACCGCGATTTGTCAGGCGGTATTCTCCAGCATCTGTTCGTTTACCAATCCCTTTTTCACTCACCATAAGTATCTCTTGCTCATCGCTATCAATCACATTTGCATCAACAACTTTATCACCAGCAATTTTAAACTTAATCCCTCTCACACCGCGAGTAGAACGCCCTTGTTCACGGGTTTTTTCTATCTCGAACTTAATACATTGTGCTTTTTGCGTCACAATGAAAAGGTATTTTGTCTCTTTTGTGGCAATCAGCGCGAGAATAAGCGTATCATCATCATCTAAAATAATCGCTCGTACTCCATTGCTTCTAATATTTGAAAATTCAGAAAGATTAGTGCGTTTTACAATCCCGTTTTGAGTAAAGAAAGTAAGTGATTTATCTTCACTAAAATCCGTTGTTGGGATAATCGAGCAGATATTTTCATTGGCAACAAGATTAACAAGATTGACAACCGCTTTACCTTTTGCAGTGCGGCTTCCCTCTGGAATCTTATAAACTTTCAACCAATGCAACTGCCCACGGTCTGTCACAAACATCAAGGTATCATGCGTATTACAGATAAAAAATTTCTCAATAAAGTCATCTTCATAGATTGTAACGGCGGTTTTACCTTTTCCGCCACGGCGCTGTTTCTCATACTGTATAAGTGGTACACGTTTGATATAGCCACGGTGTGTGATAGTTACAACCATTGGCTCATTTGGAATCAAATCTTCAATATCAATATCGTCATAATCATCTTCTATCTCTGTGCGTCTCTCAATTGCATAGGTCTCATACACCTCATCGAGTTCATCTTTAATGATGCCATGAAGTACTTCTTCGCTTTTTAAAATTGACTCTAAATATTCGATTAGGCTTATCAATTCACGAAGCTCATTTTCGATTTTTTCGATTTCAAGACCTGTTAATCTTCCAAGTCGCATCGCAACGATACTTGCTGCTTGAATCTCAGAGAAATCAAACTCGCTAACAAGATTATCTCTTGCTTCCTCTTCGCTTTTTGAGGCACGAATAACACGAATCACATCATCGATAATACTGATTGCTTTGATGAGACCCTCTAAGATATGTGCTCTTGCTTTTGCTTTTTCAAGGTCAAAGATAGTTCTACGGATAATAACTGTTTTACGGTGATTGATAAAGTTTTTCAAGATATCTTTGATACCAAAAATACGCGGTTCTTGGTTTAAGATGGAAAGCATGATGATACCAAAAGTCGTTTGCATATTGGTAGATTTGAAAAGGTTGTTGAGCACAATCTCACTCATCGCATCACGTTTAAGCTCGATAACTACGCGAATTCCTTCACGGTCAGATTCATCACGAATCTCTGCAATCCCTTCTAAAAGTTTATCTTTGACAAGATTTGCAATACTCTCAATGAGGCGTGCTTTATTGACTTGATAAGGAAGTTCATCAATAACGATGACATCTTTGTTTGCTTTTTTCTCAATATGCGTTTTTGCACGCACTTTAATACGTCCGCGTCCTGTTTCATACGCATCCATAATCCCTTTTTTTCCAAAGATTGTTCCACCTGTTGGAAAATCTGGCGCTTTAATATACTCCATAAGTTCATAGAGTTCACAATCTGGATTATCTAAAAGCAGTTTCAATCCGCCGATAATCTCGCGTGGATTGTGTGGAGGGATATTTGTAGCCATACCAACAGCGATTCCACTTGAACCGTTGATAAGGAGATTTGGAACGCGCGTTGGAAGCACATCGGGCTCTTGCGTTGTTCCATCGTAGTTGTCAATCATATTGACCGTATTTTTTTCTAAATCTTTAAGCAATTCGCCTGCGTACTTTGTCATACGGGCTTCGGTGTAACGCATCGCAGCGGCGTTATCACCATCAATGGAACCAAAGTTTCCTTGTCCATCAACAAGTGGCATACTCATAGAAAATGGTTGTGCCATACGAACAAGCGCATCATAAACAGCAGTATCTCCATGTGGGTGATACTGACCGATGACATCCCCAACGATACGAGCAGATTTTTTATATTTTGCACCTGCTGAGAGGTTGAGTTTATCCATTGCATAAAGAATACGTCTATGAACAGGTTTCAGTCCATCGCGAACATCAGGAAGCGCACGTCCGATAATAACACTCATCGAGTAATCAAGGTAGCTACTTTGTAGAGTGTCTTCTATATTTATGTTTTTGATTTGACTGTTATCTAATAAATCGTTCATCAATAATGCCTAGAAATAATTTTCGCCCATTTTAGCGAAACTAGGCTTAATATTCCAAAAGTAGGCACTTTGCAATATTATGACGAACAACTCAGTTTGAGTGCTTTGAACTGATGCGGGGTTGCTTGTGCAAATCTTGCAAACTGCTTATGCGCATCAAAAGGATTTTGGGCTACATGTAAGAGATTGTTTACCAAAGAAAAATCTCCATTTTGTGCTTTTTCTATCGCTTCTTGAAGCATATAGTTTTTGAGGACATATTTTGGATTGACGCTTTGCATCGTTTGTTGCATTCTTTTTTGTATAACTTGCTTACATGTAAGGCTTTTTTGCGATAAAAACTCTTTTTCATAGGTATCGAGCCATTCATTGATGCGTGTTTGCGAGATAAAAAGTCGTGTAACCTGCTCTCTTGCGCTATATTCACTCAGCGTTCTAAAAAAGAGAGTGTAATCAACGGCATCATTTTGCAAAATATTTAAAAGCCACTGTATCAGTTTTGAATACTCTTTTTTAGCATCGAGTCCAAGTTTTGCACACATGAGCGCATGATATTTTTCTACAAAAAATGCGCTATATTTTTCTATAACCTCTTTTCCTTTGTCCCTATTTATCAAAGGTGTAAGCGCATTTAAGAGCATCTCCAAATTCCAATATCCAATATTTGGCTGATTGCCAAAACTGTAACGCCCTTCACTATCAGTGTGGTTGCAGATATAATCAAAATCATAATCATCTAAAAAAGCATACGGACCATAGTCGATAGTAAGCCCTGCGATAGACATATTGTCAGTATTCATGACACCGTGACAAAAGCCAATGCTCTGCCAGTGCGCCATCAATTCTGCAGTACGTTTTACGATGGCTTCAAACATTAAAAGATAGCAGTTTTCACGTCCAATAAACTCGCTATAACTCTCTTGTAAAACATAATCTGCCAAGGCTTGGAGTTTGTCATATTTTTTTTGCGCATAAAAATACTCAAAAGTTCCAAATCGTATCCAACTCGAAGAGACGCGCAAAACAATGGCGCCTTTTTCTAAGCGCTCACGCGCAACATTCTCATCACTACCAATGAGTCCAAGCGCGCGACTTGTAGGCACTCCCAAAGCATGCATTGCTTCACTCATCAAATACTCTCTAATAGAAGAGCGTAAAACCGCGCGCCCATCACCAGCTCTTGAGTAGCGTGTGAGTCCTGAACCTTTGAGCTGGAGATGCCAACCATCAAGTGAGCCAAGGTTGATCGCCCGCCCATCACCAAGGCGTGGCACAAAATACCCAAACTGGTGTCCAGCATAACACATAGCAAATGGTTCACTTCCTTTGAGTTTATATGTTCCATTGATAAGTGCTACAAATTCCTCGCTGTAAAGTTCATCTATGCTTACATGTAAGGCTTTTGCAAGATGCTCATTTGCAGAGATCAAAAATGGATCTTTAAGCGGAGCGGGAAATACTTTGTGGAAAAACTCTTCATCAAAGTTGAGATAAGAGGTTTGTAATTGTAATTGTTCTAGTTTCATGAGAGGATTTTTACATATATCTCACTTCAAGCCTCCTAAGTAGAACAATATAGATAGATTGCGCAAGCCCTCTCTTAAATTGATTAAAATTTAATCAATAGACTGATTATATGAGCAACTGTGAAGTGATATACTTTTCTCACAAATTAATTCACTCAAGCAATTGAGTTCAAAGGAATGTAAGATGAAAAAATGGCTTTTAAGTGCAGCGTTACTTTTACCGTCTTTAGCATTAGCTGCAGACGCGCCTAAATTAGATACAGGAAATACAGCGTGGATGATGATGTCAACAGCGCTTGTATTATTGATGACTCCAGCGGGTCTTGCTTTATTTTATGGCGGTATGACTCGCTCTAAAAACTTACTTAACACATTTGCTATGGTCTTTGTTGGCTTTAGTGTTGCGATTATTGCTTGGGTTGTTGCAGGATACTCAATGGCGTTTGGCACAGCGGCTGAGGGCATCAACAGTTTTATGGGTGGTTTTTCAAACCTTATGCTTAGTGGCATCAAATGGAACGATTTAACAACTGTTGGTTCCTACCCACAATTCGTATTTATAGCATTTCAGGCTACTTTTGCAGCAATTACCGTAGCCATTGCAAGTGGCTCTATTATTGAGCGTATGAAGTTTTCTACATGGCTTATTTTTGTAGCACTCTGGACAGTTGTTGTATATGCTCCAATTGCACACATGGTATGGGGTGGCGGTTTTCTCTTTGCTGCTGGCACACTTGATTTTGCTGGTGGAACAGTTGTTCATATGAATGGCGGGCTTGCTGGTTTAGTGCTTGCGTTTTTAGTTGGAAGACGTTCGGGATACTTAAAAGTTGCTATGAAACCTATGAGCGTTATGCTTACAGCTCTTGGTGCAGCGCTTCTTTGGTTTGGATGGTATGGATTTAATGCAGGTTCTGCATTTGGTGCAAATGAGATTGCTGGCTTAGCGCTTTTAACAACGACAATTGCAACTGCAGCAGCAGCAATCACATGGTTGGTTATCGAGTGGGTTGTGTTCAAAAAACCTACACTTTTAGGTGCCGCTTCAGGTGTTGTTGCGGGTCTTGTTGCCATCACTCCAGCGGCTGGTTTTGTTGCTGTGAGCGGTGCTTTGGTTATTGGTGTGGTTGGTTCGGCTATCGGTTTCTTTGGAGTAGCGGTACTAAAGAAAAAACTTGGATATGATGATAGTTTGGATGCATTTGGAATCCACTTTCTCGCAGGTCTTTGGGGTGCGCTTGCAACAGGTATCTTTGCGCTCGATGACAAAGCGCTTCTGTGGGATGGTCCACTCAAAGCTTCAGGTGATAGAATGGGACAAATTATGGTGCAACTTGAGTCAATCGCGGTTGTTGGTTTAGTAACACTCGTAGGAACTATAGTGGTTTACTTTATAGCATCAGCACTTACAGGTGGTGGACGTGTAAATGAAGAGACTGAATCGCTTGGTCTTGATGAAGCGGTCCACGGTGAACGTGGCTTAAACATATAAGTGAAGGATAATAGATGAAAAAAATAGAAGCAGTTATCAAACCATTTAAACTTGAAGATGTCAAAGATGCTTTAGCAGAGATTGGCATTACGGGAATGACAGTAAGCGAAGTGAAGGGCTATGGCCGTCAAAAAGGGCATAGCGAGTTATACCGCGGTGCTGAGTATGTTGTAGATTTTCTACCAAAAGTAAAGATGGAAATGGTAATTGATGATGATCAAGTCGATGCTGTAAGCAACGCGATTATCAACGCAGCGAGAACAGGAAAAATTGGTGATGGCAAAATATTTGTCAGTGATATTGCAAAGATTATCCGTATTCGTACTGGCGAAACAGACAAAGAAGCTATCTAGCTGTTGTCATACACTTTAGGAGCAAAGCCCCTAAAGTGGCAGGGACAATTGTCCCTGCATCCCCTAAAGCTATAAAAAAACAATAGGGTTTCTTGAGTAGTATTTTTAACTTCCCCTCTCCTCGATTCAAAGCAGATGTTTTCAATCCAACAGTTAAATTTACTACTCAAGAAAATCTATAACATTTGCTTCTTTGATTGTATGAAGAATACTGATTGATGATATTTTAGGCAGTGCTCTCTGGGCAGTATTTCATGATTCTCAATTCGAAGCCTTACGGAAGCCAATTTTGCACAAATCTCGATCTTGAAATCTCACTTGCAAAGCATAGGGAAACATAGATATGGAAGCGATGCTACTCAGTGCAAAGCAAAAAGGCTCTCATATAAAGGTGTTATATTACAGAACAAGCACCGATGCCTCGAAAGAGAGTTGCAGAGTTGTTGGATATATGAGCGTATGTATGTATGTAATTAAAATGAGTAGATTTGAAAAGTGATTTTTTTTTGCGGAGTTAAAAGGTGGTGCGCCCGAAGGAATTCGAATCCCTGACCGCCGGTACCGCAAACCGGTGCTCTATCCAGCTGAGCTACGGACGCATATTTGTTAAGAGAGCGAAATTATATACGAAAAAGCTTATAATAATATAAAACTAGTCGAATTTCTTTAAAATTTCCTCTATTTTTTTCTCTTTAAGATAAAGCTCGTATGTTTTTCTTATATACGCTTCTAGCACTTTTTTGACCTCATTATTGCCATCAACATTCAAATCATTATGCATCTGTTTTTGAAGAAAGGGTGCAAAATCATCTTCAATACTTAAATCAAACTTTTTTCCATCCACCATAAATGATATTTTTTTACTCATTGACTCTTAACCTAACATACTTTCTATTTTTGTTACTATCTCTTCTATTTCCATCTCTTTATATGCATTTTCTTCTACAAGTCTCGCGATCTCTTGATTTTTGATTTCGCACTCCGCTTTTAACGTTAAGAGCTCATTTCTTAGATGTTCATTCTCTACTTTATAAGCACTATATTGACGTGCCATCTCTGCGACTTTTAAACTCAATCTTTCTAACATAGAATACTCCAACTTATTTTTAAGATACATGTATGTATTTATTGGCACAATTCTATCACAATTTATTCATAAACTAGCTGTAAGAAAAAGAAAAAGAAAGTTGATTTGATTTTTTAAAAAGAGAAAATAAATGGTGCGCCCGAGAAGATTTGAACTTCCACACCCGTAGGGCACTACCACCTCAAGGTAGCGTGTCTACCATTCCACCACGGACGCACGAAAAAAGAGTTTGTCAGCCGAAGCTGACAATGAGGTTTTTTAAGTCAATTAACCTAAAAATGGGTTTGCATATAATGCAATAAGAGCGATAACAAGTGTATAAATAACTTGTGCTTCAATCATTGCTAATGCGATGAACATTGTAGTCATTAGTTTTCCACCAAGACCTGGGTTACGTGCAGTACCAGCAATAGTTGCAGCAGCAGTATTACCCATACCAATAGCTCCACCAAGTGCAGCAAGGCCAAGGCCAACACCAGCAGCGATTACTGAGTATGCTTTTAAAGTTTCGTTTGCAACATCGCCATCAGCAGCAAATGCAGCAGCAGCCAAAGTAAGCATTAAAAATAGAATTTTTTTCATTTGACTCTCCATAAATTTTTTTACCAAAGTCTGTTCGGCTTACGTATCCCTACTTATCACTTTGAGAGTGCAATAATACACAAATTAACTTTAAAGTTTTATTTAGTTGGCACGACCGAGACCAATTTTATTGCCTTTAAACTCTAATACTTCAACACGAATCGCATCACCCTCTTTTAAAACGTCAGAAACCTTCTCAACTCTGCTAGAAGAAATTTTAGATATATGAATTAGTCCATCAGTACCGCCTGGAAGCTCTATAAAGGCTCCAAAATCAACAATCTTTTTCACTTTTCCATCAACAATATCGCCGACTTTATACTCGATTTTATTCTCTTTTGACGAGCTGGCAATATTTTCTATATGCTCTTTTGCAGCTGTTAAACTATTTTTATCCGTACCAGAGAGTTTTACTTTACCCACTTTTTTATCGATATCGATAGCAATTTCGAACTTTTCAATGATTTCACGGATTGTTTTACCAGCTTGACCAATAATATCTCCAATGATGCTTGGATCTACATGGAAAGTTGTTGTTGTTGGTAAAACTCCATGATTGAGTTCTATAGCCTCTACGGCTTGTTGCATAATCCCTAAGATATGCGTTCTTCCCTCTTTTGCTTGGTAGAGTGCTTTTTTCAATACTTCTAAGCTAATACCGCCTAGCTTAATATCCATCTGCATTGCAGTGATACCATCTTTTGAGCCTGTTACTTTAAAGTCCATATCTCCATCGTGATCTTCTAAGCCCATAATATCACTTAAAATCAGATGTTCATTGCCCTCACTTACCATTCCCATAGCAATGCCAGCAATCATATCGGAGGTTTGTATATCAGCGGCACGAAGTGCCATATAGCCGCCACATACGGTCGCCATAGAGGAAGATCCATTGGATTCTAAGATTTCTGAAACAAGACGAATTGTTTGTCCATCTTTATTCAGAATTGGTTCTAATGCGCGTTTTGCCAAGTTTCCATGCCCAAGTTCTCTTCGTCTTGGCGCGCCAATAGGCGAAGCTTCTCCTACTGAAAATCCTGGAAAGTTGTAATGCACCATAAAACTCTCATTTTGTGTTGCAGAGTCTGTGAGATTTTCATACATTTGCGCATCTTTAGGTCCGCCCAAAGTCAAAGCGACAAGTGCTTGTGTTTGACCGCGAGTAAAAAGACATGAAGAGTGTGCAGATGGCAGAACATTGGTATCTATTGTAATCGGACGCACTTGGGTAAGAGCTCTTCCATCAGCGCGCACTTTATCTCTTAAAATCATATTTCTCACAACATCACGCTTGACGCTCTCGATAGCATTTTTAAGATCAAGTTCATTCCAGTCAGTTTGCTCTTTTAAAATCGCTTTTCTTAAGCTTCTCAGTGCAGTAGAGCGTTCACTTTTTGCCATTTGTACAAGAGCTGATTTGATAGCTGCCATATGATGCGTTGCCACATATGCAAGCATCGCAGCATCAAGATGGTGCGCTTTGAGTTCAAGCGGTTTGATCTCTTTGACAAATGGTTTAAACTCTTGCTCATAGAGCGTATTTGCATCTTGAAGATGTTTTTGCGCATGCGCTAAAATCTCGATCAACTCATCTTCAGGGATTGCATTTGATGCGTGAACTTGCATGGTTTGTGCCATCAATGCTGGTTCTAAAAGTGGATCAATAAGTGGCATATCAATAAAAGTATCAGATCCCAAAGAGCGCATCTCAATCATCAACATATCTTCTTTTGTCCCAGAGAGATACAAATCAAAAGTTGCATTCGCGAGTTCTTTGATGGTAGGATTCAATTTTATTTCATTATCAATTTTTGCAACACGTACGCCAGATACAGATGTATTAATATCAATATCTGAAACATAAAGAGCCGCAGATGCTGCGTTGAGCGCTAGGACTTGCAAATCAGCATCTTCATCAACACTTAAAACCATAACGGTAATCTGTGTCGGGTGGCCAAAACCTTTTGGGAAAATAGGGCGCAATGAACGATCAACAATACGAGATGTTAATGTTTCAAAATCACTCGGCTTTGTTTCGCGTTTAAAAAATCCTCCTGGAATCTTTCCTGCTGCATACGTTTTTTCTATATACTGCACAGTAAGAGGTAAAAAGTCATCCTCTACAATTTCTGTTTCATCAATGACTACTGTTGCTAAAATAACAGAATTGCCACTTTTTAGCCATGCAGCACCGTTTGCTTGGCGTGCTACTTCATGAAATGAATAACTCTCTTCTTTATTGGCAAATGCCAAATCTACATCATATTTCAATGCTATCTCCTAGGAATGTTTAAATAATTTTTATCTTGTTTTATGAGAATGCACATTTTATCTTAAAAGAGCTGATGAACTCCTCTAAACAAAAAAATGCTCTCTCCAAAAGCACCTACATGTAAGGGTTTAAAGCAAGGCTTTTATGGCCCTTGAATCGTGCTTGGAATTCTATAATTGATCTCTGAACCGCCGATTGGCTTAAGGGTAATGGTAAAAAAGACATATCTGTCATCCAAAGAGGATGCTTGATTGTTGATTTGCAGTATTGGACGGATGTTTTCGACATATCGCAGTCCAAAATCCCAACATCTTTTTGAGTACAAAAATCCCACTTCTGAACTCTTCTTTTGTGCAGTCTCTAAATCATAGTTGTAGTTTGCAAAGTATTTATAATGTTCATTATATTTGTATGACAATCCAGAAGTTACATATTTTGTAAATCTCGGCTGTGCGAGTGTGGCTACAACAAAACTATCTTTATAGAGGTAGGAAAAATGCACTCCTAAATTCTCATCATTATAAGAAAGAGAGTTTAAGGTTTTGGAGATAAGTTGCTGGTCATAATTATAAAAAGTATCATTGTAATAGCGTATATTTTTTGTTACTTTATAATCAAGCTCATTTTCAAGTTCACCTAACCGCCCTGTTCCCGTTGCATACGAGATCTGCTGTGAGAGCCTATGATACAAAAACTCCTCTCCCTCTTTATCAAAAAAATACTGAGAAAAATCAAGTGCGGTGGTTTCTATAATATTATTAACCGCATAAAATTGACAGAGATCTGCTGTTGGATTTATTTCACACTCTTTTGGAGCAGACTGATAAAATCCGTAGTTTGTATCAGATCCCGCTTTGGTGTATGTTGCACCAAAAACTACGGTATGCGTAAAATCATCATACGCTTTTGTCAAATTTGTATTGATATCAAAAATATTATATTGTCGTAGAAAAACACCATCTTCATAGTTTGTATTTTGATTATTTTGATCTGCTTGGCTATTAAAAGTGATGTGTTGTGCATAAAACTGCGATTGGTAACTCAAATTGAGATATTCATCAAACAGTGATGTCTGCAGGGTTACTGGAATATTGATATCACTTCTTATCGCGTTTTTTCCAATTTCACGATAAAGATTTGTAGCACTCAGATCAACATTATAAAAAAGATGCTCATCAAAGAGTGTTGAGAGATAGTTGTGATACTGCAACGTTGGGAGTTTTTGAATAGTCTGTGCATTGCTCTCTTTTGAAAGATCCAAATAGTATTTTAAATAGGTCCCAAGATAGTGTTCATCGCTGTTATAAAACATATTAATCTGAGAAAGCACCTGATTTGAGGTTGCATTGTTGATGGTATCGGCGGTTTTAAGGTTAATATAATCAACATCATTCATCCAACTTACATCGGCATAGATTCCAGACTGTCCACCAAGATTAAATCCAAACCATTGATCAAGGGCATCACTATTTTCATATTTGAAATCAAATCCATAGTGCGTTTTGTGGGCGAGCTCGTTATAATTGACATAATTTGGTGCCTCTTTAAAATATCCTGTACTCAGTAATCCCTTAGAGGCCTTCGAATCTGCAAATCGAAATGTCTCATAAGAACCATATCCTCTTGAACTACGAAGCTGCGGTTTTAGCTCCAAATCC
The DNA here is from genome assembly GCA_036169815.1 of Sulfurimonadaceae bacterium. GTDB lineage: Bacteria > Campylobacterota > Campylobacteria > Campylobacterales > Sulfurimonadaceae > Hydrocurvibacter. The sequence continues at coordinate 9,100 of JAVHOA010000121.1, read as the reverse complement.
CACCAATTATCAATGGCAATATAAAGAGGTTGTTCGTAGTAAAACCCCTCATCACTTGAGACTCCAAATGCAGGAGTCAATAAGCCAGAACGCCTTGTTGTGTCGAGGGAATAGCCAAAATATGGAACATAAAAGATTGGGATATCATAGATGAAAAGGCGGGCATTGTAAAGATTCATCCACTTCTCTTCACTGTTATAATCAGAGGATGTAAACTTGATCTTCCAAAGCGGTTTATTTGGGTCGCACCCCGAAACAACTCCCGTAGAGACATCAAAAAATTTATCTTGAATATGCCCCTCGTCCGCACTCACCCAGAGTTGACTCTTTTGTTCTAGCATATAAAAGGGCTTAAACTCTCGCTCTTTTTTTGCAATATTTAGCCTTGCATAATCACCTAAGAGTTGGTATTTATCACCTTGTACTGCTCGCACGTTACCAAAAAGTTCTAAATTTCCACTTACTTTATCGTAAATGGCATCTTTTGCGCTGAGATAATAATCTTTATACAAAACAACAACATCATCGCTTGCCCGCACGATTCCATTTTCCCCATTGACACGAGTTGCATAAATTTCAACTTTATTTGCATCAGTTTCAAGCGCTGTACTATTGTTCTCAAGGAGAGTATCAGCGCCAAAAAGTGAAAAAGAGAGGAGGAGAAGCGAGAAAAAAAGTTTAAGCATCAACAACCAATGTTTTTGCACTCAAATCGTGCCATGCCTGTTTTGTAGGACTAAGTGCTCCCCATAAAAAGCCCAGATAAAAGAGCAACTCACTAATAATTCTAAAAACTGCTCTGTTAAAAGCAACAAAAGGTCGCGGTTTTTGAAGCGTTTGTGCTTCAATAACCCTAATTTTTAAAATTATTTTTCCAATGCTTGCACCATACATGGAAACAAAAAAAGTCTGGTAGATAATCTTAATCGCCATATATTCCAAAACATAGGAGTTTGTCAAAGCGATCAACGCTTCATAGCTTGCAGCCTGAGAAAAAGAGTCCCAAACAATAATAATAAAAAGAGCTGAAAGAAGAAGCTCATCGATAAAAAAAGCCAAAGAGCGCTTCGCAACCGTAGCTAATTGCAGCTGCTCACGGTGCAATAACTTTTCAATCTCTTCATTCATAAAAAGTTCTTAGAGTGCTTGGTAAGCGATATCAGTACGAAGTTTTTTACCCACATAATGCACTTGTCCACAAAGCATATATGCACGGTCACGCGCTTGCTTGATAGAGTCACCAACGCCTACACAGACCAAAACACGCCCGCCTGTTGCATACAAAATGCCATCCTCTTTTTTCACACCCGCATAAGCAATATGTGTAAACTCTTGAATCTCTTCATGCACGATGGTATCGACAACAATCTCTGCTGGAATGGAATCACTGTAAGGATAATTTCCACTCGCCATCACAACGCCCACTGCAAACTTCTCTTCAAACTCTACATGAAGCTCATCGAGTTTGCCTGTTGCTGCTTTATAAAAAAGTTCGCGCGCAGGTGTTTTCATCAGTGGCATCAAAATCTCACACTCAGGGTCCCCAAAACGGACATTAAACTCTAAAGTTATCGGCTCGCCATTGACAATCATAAGCCCAATAAAAAGTACACCCTCAAACGGTGCACCCTCTTGTTGCATCCCATCGAGAGTTGGGCGAATCACGCGATCTTTTACTTTTTGATAAATGGCTTCATCAACCAAAGGGGTTGGAGCATACGCACCCATCCCGCCTGTATTTGGGCCTTGGTCATTATCCATAAGGCGTTTGTGGTCTTGCGCTGCTGGAAGCAGGATATAATCTTTTCCATCACAAATCGCAAACATTGAGAGTTCATAGCCATCCAAAAACTCTTCAACAATCACATTTTTACCCGCATCACCAAAGCTTTTTCCACTCAGCATCTCTGAGACTGCAACTTTTGCTTCATCATGGCTCATGGCGATGATAACGCCCTTACCAGCACAAAGTCCATCCGCTTTGACGACGATTGGCGTTGGCAATGTTTCGATAAATTTAAACGCTTTTTCTATGGAATCTGTCTCAATAAAACGCGCTGTTGGAATATTGTACTTGGCTAAGAAGTTTTTCATATAAACTTTTGAACCCTCTAAACGCGCCGCTTCTTTGCTTGGACCAAAGATGACAAGCCCTTTGGCCTTAAAAATATCAACAATTCCCTCAACAAGCGGCGCTTCAGGACCAACAATGGTTAAGTCAATATGGTTAGCAAGTGCAAAATCTGCGAGTTCTTCATAATCTTTAATGGAAATATTTTCACCTAAAGTGTCAGTAGCGCCATTTCCTGGAGCAAAATAAAGCTTTGCAACAACAGAATCTTTTTTTAACATGCGTCCAATAGAAAACTCACGTCCGCCGCTTCCAACAACCAAAATATTCATTAAAAATCCTTACACATAGTTTGTTTTCAATAGTTTATGTAAAATATCTGCAAATAGTTTGCAAAAACTATCATCAAAGGCCCAAGCGGCCGTTGTACAAATAGCTTTGGTTCTCAAAGCTAAAAAAATTAGCAAATCGAGAATCCCCTTAGGCGACAGTTTCTCGGCAGAGTTAACATACCTCAAACGAAATCATCGACGCACAGGGATTACTACCAATTCACTAAATGAAAATGTAGAACCCTCTCATAAGTACGTAGTCGAACCGCTCAGGCCGAAATTATACAATTTTATTTCTTACTTCTACCAAATACAGCGCATCAAATCTGCTATCAATGCTATAATTATGGGATGAATTACTACGCAAAAGAGCTTCAAGCCCTCAAAAAATCCTCTCGTCACAGAACCCGCGAAGTCGTTGATTATGCAATCAAGGATTTCGCTTCAAATGACTATTTGGGTCTCGCTTCACTCAAAGAGCTCCATACGCTTACATGTAAGCAACTCTCAAAAAACCCCGTTCACGCTTCAAAAGCCTCCCTTTTAGTCAGTGGTTACCATCAAATCCACAAAGATTTTGAAAAGGCTTTATGTGTGGCAAACGGTTTTGAAGATGCACTTGTTTTGGGAAGTGGATTCAATGCCAATATCGCGCTCATCGAAGCGCTAGTTCGCAAGGGCGACACGCTTTTTATGGATGAAAAGTTTCACGCTTCAGGTGTCTTGGCTAGCAACCTCAACGGCTTACATGTAAGCTTTTTCAAGCACAATAATAGTGATGAACTTGAGCAGCTTTTGCAAACCTCCAAAGCAAAAAGAAAAATTGTCGCCGTGGAGGGAATCTATTCTATGGATGGCGATTTGATGAAACAAGCAATCTTTGCCATTTGCGACAAATACAATGCACTTCTCATCGTCGATGAAGCCCACAGTAGCGGAGTTGTCGGGGAAAATCTTATGGGAGTTTATGATCTTTTTCACATTAAAGCAAAGCCAAACCATATCAAAATGGGAACACTTGGCAAAGCATACGGAAGTTTTGGAGCCTATATTTTGGCATCTTCTCATATTATTGAGTACCTTTTAAACCGTGCAAAGCCTGTCATCTATGCAACCTCCCTCTCTCTTTATGACACCCTTATTGCGCACAATAGTTTAAAATATATCCTAGCCAATAAAGATTCTTTAAAAAAAGAGATTGCACTGCGCCAAGAGATTGTGCATGAACTCTTACATGTAAGCACTCCCTCGCTTATTGTTCCTCTTGTTTTAGCAGACAATAAAAAAGTGTTACACGTAAGGGATGCGCTTGCTAAAGAGGGCTTTGCAATCGGTGCCATCAGGCAGCCCACAGTAAAAAAAGCGATTTTGCGCATCATCGCAAGAATCGAAGATGATGCTGCAGTTTTTGAGTCTTTATGTTACAAAGTAAGAGAGTACATCTAATGCAGGTCACAAAACTTCAAATAACCCATAAAGAAAAAACACTTGTCGATATCGCTTTTCATATTCGCTCCTCCTTAGCACTTGTGGGAGAGAGCGGTAGTGGAAAAAGCCTCACCATCAAAGCACTTTTAAATATGCTCCCTCACGAGATGCAAACAAGCTTACATGTAAGCAGTGATTTTGAACTCACCCTTGGAGAAACTATCGGTTTTGTCCCGCAAAACCCTTTTACTGCACTCTCGCCCCTTTGTAAAATCAAACACCAATTTTTGATTGATGAGGCAAAGAAAAAGGAACTTTTTACCCAAGTCAATCTTGACGCCCAGCTTTTAGAACGCTACCCGCCAGAGCTTTCAGGCGGGCAACTCCAGCGTATCGTCATCGCACTTGCCCTAAGTAATGCACCAAAACTTCTGCTTTTAGATGAACCGACAACGGCTCTTGATAGCCATACTCGAAAAAATATACTTAGCCTTGTTCACCAGCTTCAAGAAACGATGGGATACAAACTCCTCTTTGTCACACACGATATTAGCGCAGCGCAGATGCTCTGCGATGAAATATGTGTCATAAAAAGCGGAAAAGTCATAGAATTTGGTAAAATGGCGCATGTATTACAAAATCCACAAGATATTTATACAAAAACTCTGAGAGAATCAAACTTTGCAAATAGGAATTATCGTCAATGAAAAAATATCTCATCATCGCAATCGCCCTGCTTATTATCACCCCTTTTGCCATTTTTTGGTACTACTACACCCAAGTCAGATACGACTTAGACAAACTTATCAACTACACTCCCGCACTTACAACAAAAGTCTATGACAACAAGGGCGAAAAAATTGCCAATATGTTTGATGCTGAAAATCGATATTACGTTACTTTCAATGAAGTGCCCGCCCAACTTGTAGAAGCGCTTTTGGCTATTGAAGATACCTCATTTTTTGAACATGAAGGAATCAATTTTGATGCGATTTTTCGTGCTATGTTTAAAGATGTAAGAGCAGGTAAAATGGTAGAGGGTGCAAGTACACTCACACAACAGCTTATTAAAAATACCCTGCTCACTCGTGAGAAAAAAATCTCTCGAAAAATGGTGGAAGTCATTTATGCGATGAAACTAGAGCAAGAGCTCACAAAAGAGCAGATTTTAGAGCGTTATCTCAATGAAATCTACCTTGGGCATGGATATTATGGGATTAAAACTGCTTCTGAGGGCTATTTTCACAAAGATTTAAAAGAGCTCACGCTCAAAGAAATAGCGATTCTTGTTGGTCTTCCTAAGGCGCCAAGTTTCTACTCTCCGACAAAAAATTATGAGATCTCTTTGGGTCGTGCAAATCGTGTTATCGACAGACTCTTTACACTTGGGTGGATCGATGAAAAAACACATGACACGGCAAGCAAAGAGCGTCCAGAAGTGTTTGACTCGACTTTGACACAAAACCAAGCACCTTTTGTTGTCGATGAAGCGGTCAGACAGCTTATAGCTGAGATTCCAGATATTAAAACAGGAGGATACGACATCTACACAAGCATCGATCTTCCTATGCAAAAAAGTGCAAATTTTGCAATCAGACAAGCATATAAAGAAGCCGTCCTACGCGCAATTCCAAAAGATAGCAACGATACCAATGCAACAAAAAAACTCAATGGCTCACTTATAAGTCTTGACCCATCAACGGGGATGATTTTGGCACTTGTTGGAAGTGTGGATTATGCACAAAGTTCTTTCAACCGAGCGACGCAAAGTAAACGCCAACCAGGGAGTGCATTTAAACCTTTTATCTATCAAATCGCTTTAGATCTTGGTTATACAGGCGCATCACAGCTCACCGACTTAGCAAAATCTTTTACCGTTGAAAAAAACGGGGAAGAGGTTTTATGGCAACCAGAAAACTATAAAAAAGATTATTCAGGGGTTGTGAGTCTGCGGGATGCACTTGTGCACTCAAAAAATCTTGCAACTATCAATATGGTCAATGATATAGGGCTTGATCGCGTTATTCAAAGGCTTCGAGGCTATGGAATTGTGAATATTCCACATGTACTTTCCATCGCGCTTGGAACCATTACGCTCTCGCCGATGGAGCTCGCACAGTACTACACCTCTTTTGCAAATGATGGGGTGCAAGTAGTGCCCTACCTCATAACAAGAGTAGAAAAAGGAGGTCGCGTTGTTTATACCCACAAAGAGGTTCCATCACGACGCATTACATCACCTGAGCAAAACTATCTTATTACTTCTATGTTGCAAGATGTTGTCAGACGGGGAACAGGAACCCATGCAGCAGTCAGCGGCATTGAACTAGCTGGAAAAACAGGAACAACAAACAATAATGCCGATGCATGGTTTGCGGGATACTCACCAAGCACGGAAACCATTGTTTGGTTTGGCAATGATGACAATACGCCTATGAAAAAATCAGAAACAGGAGGTCGCACAGCAGCGCCTGCCTTTGCAACTTTTTACCAAGGTATTATCAAATCTCATCCTGAACTCAAACGAACTTTCACAAGACCAGATGGTGTTACATCTGCGGTTGTAGGGGGAAGAACTGAGTATTTTACCAATACCTCAAGACCTTCAAAAGTTGATGAAGTTGAAAAAACAACTGAACAGTTGGTTTTCTAAGATGAAGAAAACACTTCTTGCGCTTTGCCTCTTACTTGCTTCCTTACATGCAGAGGTTTTTGAAAAAGGAGATGTCACACTTGGTATTTTAGTCGGCGGAGGCTCAATAACTTCAAAAGACGGGGAGAAGCAATACACACTTCTTGGTGCAAATGTGGATTACTTTTTTGTAAATGATCTTTCACTTGGATTTGGCTACACTCAGTGGGTTGGAAGTAATCCTAGCATCTCTCAAGTGACAATTCCCCTTAACTATTACTATCCCACAGGTGAAAACTGGCGGCCTTATGCCGGTACTTTTTACAGACACACGACAATGGGTGGGGATTTTAAAGATTTCAACTCCTATGGCATCAAAGCAGGAGCCGTTGTGAAAATAGCGCAAAAAGCCTATCTTGGAGCTGGATGGATTCAAGAGTATTATGATGAGTGTACAAATTTTAATGAGTGCAGTTCAGGGTATCCCGAACTGCTTTTAGTATTTATTTTTTAGTGTGAGGCACGGTTGAGCGCCGAAAAGAGCGCTCGAATCGATGCGATGGTAATATCACTATCCACACCCACTCCAAAATAGCTAACTCCCTCGCTATCTTTTATCTCAATGTAAGCTACAGCATTGGCTGAACTAAACTCTCCACAAGAGTGTTCTGCGTAGGATTTGATTGAAAAGTTATACTCGCACTCTTGTGAAAGGGCATTTTTACACGCATCGATTGGACCATTGCCATGCCCCTCAGAGACGATCTCTTTTTCGTTACATGTATAAGTAAGTTTACACCATACATTTTTATCTTTAGCAGTTGGCGAACTGCTCGCAAAATCGATTAACTGGATCCCGCCTTTTACTTCAAGATAGGTTTGCGTAAAAATATCCAAGATTTCACTATTTGTCAGTTCTCGGCCCTCTTTATCTGTCACACTTTGAATGATTTTTCCAAACTCTGGATGCATCGCTTTTGGCAACTGGTATCCAAACTCATTTTCTAAGATATAGGCAACACCCCCTTTGCCAGATTGGGAGTTAATACGAATAATCCCTTCATACGAGCGTCCAACATCTTCGGGATCCATTGGAAGATAAGGAACTTCCCAAAGGGCATCCTCTTTTTGTTTTTGAAATGCAAGCCCTTTGTTAATGGCATCTTGGTGGGAACCTGAAAAGGCCGTATAAACAAGCTCACCAACGTAGGGATGGCGCACATGTGTAGCAATCTCCGTACAGTGTTCTACAACCTCTAAAACTTCATCGACATTGGAAAAATCTAATCCACTTTCAACCCCTTGGGTCGTCATGTTTAAAGCCAAAGTGATAATATCAACATTGCCTGTACGCTCGCCATTGCTTAAAAGTGTTCCCTCTACTCGATCAGCTCCCGCTAAAAGCGCTAGTTCTGTCGCGGCAACACTTGTTCCGCGGTCATTGTGTGTGTGTGTTGAGATTAAAATATGCTCACGATTTTGCAAATGTCTTCCCATCCACTCGACTTGATCCGCATAAACATTTGGCGTTGCGACCTCAACGGTTGCTGGAAGGTTTAAGATAACCGGTCGCTCTTTGCTAATCCCCCAGCGTGCTGTCACCGCGTTACAAATACGTGCCGCAAACTCCAACTCTGTCCCCGTAAAACTCTCAGGAGAATACTCTAACACAATTGCTCCATCATGAGCGGCTTCATATTTTTTAACAAGATCAACACCCTCGAGCGCAAGAGCAATAATCTCCTCTTGGGATTTTTGAAATACAATCTTTCTCTGCGCCACAGAAGTTGAGTTGTAAAGATGCACAATCGCTTTTTTGACACCCTTTAAGGCTTCAAATGTTTTTGCAATCAAATGTTCTCTGGCTTGAACCAAAACTTGAATGGTCACATCATCTGGAATCAATTTTTCATCTACTAAACGGCGCAAGAAATCAAACTCTACTTGCGAAGCAGATGGAAAACCAACCTCAATATTTTTAAATCCGAGTTTAAGTAAGAGTGCGAAAAGGGAGAGTTTTTTATCCATATCCATAGGTGTGATTAACGCTTGATTTCCGTCACGAAGATCAACACTACACCAAATCGGTGCTTTTTCTATGCTTTTTGACGGCCATGTTCTTTCTGGCAAATCTATTTTTGGATACGGGCGGTATTTCCCTTGTGCTATGTGACTCATAAGAATCCTTTTAACTTAAAATATTTTAGTCTCTTACTTATACAACTAATGGCGCAATTATATCAAATTTTGTAACTACGAAGCTTGAAAACAAAAAGAGTAAAAAGGTAAAAGACAACTAATGAAGTTGAACAAAATCAACAATCATATTCTCTCGTTTATTCGATATTGCATAATTTATAATGTCAAAAAGTTCTTCAATCATTCTTGAATGAGAGTCATAATTGCTAGCAGTAACAACTCCCAAATAAAGAATTTCACCAAAATGTTCCTCTTCAAAACACTCTTGAATATTTTCGACGGCTTTCATCCCTTTTTCATCATTCGCACCGTCTAAAACAATGGCATTCGTAAAATCATCAAGGCATATAGAGGTATCACTAGAACGAGCATGTAGAAAGATATCACTCATATCTATTGCCGTGGGAGAATAAAATATTGCTACAGAATAATTAAATC
>JAVHOA010000120.1:0-66333 GCA_036169815.1 Sulfurimonadaceae bacterium | reverse complement strand
CCTTGTTGGAGCCATTATAGAAAGATTTTACTGAAGTGAAAATAATATTTCTGTTTTAGTGTAGGTCAGCATTTAATTTGATTTCTCTTGTTGAGCGACTTGCAGAAAGCTCGCCTGTGAGAGAGTTTTGTCTAAAATGAAGCCCATTGAGCCCTGCGAGCTCTTTGCCTTTAAAAATAGTACCTTTGAGCATGTGGTCTGGATTGACTTCATTAATCTTTACTAAATTTTGTGCAGATATTGCAACTTTTGTGCCCTCTAAAATCGCGATGCCAGCATCAATAATAGATGCATCTCCAAGAGGAATTCCACAAACACTATTTGCGCCAAGAAGACAGTTTTTACCTATTGAAATAGGATTGCCATCTGTTCCGCTCAAAACACCCAAAATCGAAGCACCTCCGCCCACATCACTGCCATCTCCAACGATTGCAGACGAGGAGATACGCCCCTCAACCATGCTTACACCAGTTGTTCCTGCGTTAAAGTTAATGTAACTCGCTCCTGGCATTACTGTTGTTCCGGCATGAAGTTGCGCACCAAAACGTACTTTTGAAGCTTCTAAAATACGCGTATTGTTTGCTGGAATGATGTGTTGTAGAAATCTTGGAAATTTATCAACAAAATCAATATGAGGATACGAGTTTGAAAGTTTGAGTTCTATCTCAAACTCCCTGAGCCATTCAAGCTCTATTGGAGTTCCTGCTGACCATGCGACATTTGGAAGTGCACCAAATGCACCATTGAGATTGATGCTTCTAAGTGCTACTTTTGCAAGTGAAAGAGCGTAAAGTTTTAAATATGTGGCTTCAACGCTCACACATGGGGCATCATTAAAGAGAAATACAACTCTATATTCTCCCTCTTTATACCCATTCTCTTTCATTTGCGAGTAGAGTGTTGCAACAACTTGAATATTTCTATGTGCATCACCATACGCTTCATCACTATAAGGGGTAAACGCATTTAAACAACTTTCTAAAAATGCTAGATTAATATTGCAAACTACTTCATTTTGTGTAAAATCAACCGAAAATCCTTGTTCACGGAGGGCTTCGATGAAGATTGCAGCACTCCCAAAATTTTCGTTCCAATTGACGACAGGGTAAGTTGCTTGGAGCACTCTATCACTATTTAGTTGTCCAAAATCTACTCTTGCAATCCCAAAAGCAAGCGGATTTTTATAGCCTTTTGTATTAGATTTTATTGTTTCAATGAGTGCTTGAAAAGCATCGCCTGTTTCTATTGTTTTCATAGTGATAACTCTTTTTTTAAAATTTGTTTGCAATTATACTTAAAAAAAATTAATTGCTTCCGTGTTAAAAATGGAGTGTATAATTTCAAATTATTAGGTGGTTATTATGAATGAATGGATAAAAATTTTACAAGATAATGATTATTTGCGATTAAAAAAGTATCTCATTAATGGTGGAGATATCAATGCAAGCAACGAAAGCGGCGAATCTCTTTTAGCGGTGGCTTTGCGTTATCGATGTGATGATGAAATCATCGAGCTTTTAGTTGATAAAGGTGCAGATTTGGATGATTTTAACGAAGATGGTGTGAGTATTTTAGATTATGCGATTATGTACAATAAGATAGAGCTAACTCAAAAGATTTTGGATTTTGGCATCGATGTAAACTTTACACGTAGAGGTTCGAAATTTACTCCACTTATGGGAGCTATCTGCTATGGTCGCAAAGAGATAGCGGTAATGCTCCTGCAAAGAGGAGCACAAAAAAATAGTACAGACAGTAAAGGGCTTGATGCCCTTGGATTTGCCAAAAAAACGCATAAAAAAAGTATGATAGAGCTGTTAGAAAATTTTAATGGATGAGTCTAAACGCAATATTTTTTGCATCTAAAAACTCCATAAATTTTTCAAATTCTCGGCTTACAATCGCTTCATCATGATAGTTGAGAGATAACTCCACTTCAGGTCCATTTTCTCCAATAATAGGCAAAGAAGAGAGTTCCATATCTGCTGGGATTGCCTCCATAAGTGGGATGAGCGTATTTTCACTTGTAGAGGCGTAGAGTGTTTTTCTAATTTTTTTTGTCGAAGTGGAAAAATATTTTTCTACACACTCTTGGAGCATTGGGTGTGACATTTCGGGAAATCCTGGAACAAAAAAGTATCGATGTTCAAGTTCAAAAGCGGACATATTGTTGATGGGATTTTTGATAAGATTGGCATTTTGCGGAAGGTCAGCCATCTGAATACGGTAAGGATAAGCTTCCTCTTGAAATCGCTCAATAATATCATTCTCAAACTTCTTATTTCTTTCTAGAGGCTTACATGTAAACACCTCTGCAGCTATTTGGCGAGTCAGATCATCGGGCGTAGAACCGATACCTCCAAAACTAAAAAGGATCGCTTTGTCATCTTTTTTGACAAGCTCATACACATCTCTTATGAGTTGCTTGTCATCTTTAATAATAAAGCTTGAAAAAAGAGTGTGCCCATAGGAGTTTAAAAGATTGCGAATAAAACAAAAATGTTTATCCTCTCGTCTTGCATTGAGTATTTCTGTCCCAATAATTACGGCATAAAAGTTGTACATGTAGAAATCCTTTGTTGCTTTATAAAAGTCAATGATTATAGTAGCAATATCGTTTTATATGGCTTACATGTAACAAACTATTTGGTATGATTTTGTCACTAAAATTACAAGGATAAAAAATGTCATATTCACAAAAGTTAGAAGTGCTGATTAAAGAGAGTGTATTACCAGATATTGAAGAGAGAATGGATGATCTTTATGAACTTATAGCCGATAAGAAAAACGAATCAATTGAGGAGGTTAAAGAGGAGTTGGATGAACTCATCGAATTTCGTGATGATCTCAAAGATATTCTTGTTGATATCGAATGTGGAGAGATCGAAGATGATGAGTGTAAAGAGATTTATGAAGATATTTTATCTGCACAAAACGAGGATGATGAGGAGTAAATCGAGCTTCTTTTAAACTCAATATATTATAATTGCAACAACAAAAAAAGATAGGATTAAAAGATGAAAATCATACTACTTGGCGCTCCTGGCGCGGGAAAAGGTACACAAGCGCAATTTTTAACAAAACGATACAATATCCCTCAAATCTCTACAGGTGATATGCTCAGAGCCGCGATAAAAGCGGGCACCGAGATGGGAAAAATGGCAAAAGCAGCAATGGATGCTGGTCAGCTTGTAACGGATGCAATTATTATTGGTCTTGTAAAAGATCGCATCACTGAGGATGATTGTAAAAATGGGTATCTTTTAGATGGTTTTCCTCGCACGCTTGCACAAGCTGATGCACTGACAAATGCACAGATAGCAATTGATGCAGTCATTGAGATTGATGTTGCTGATAGTGAAATCGTCAAACGGATGTCAGGGCGTCGTGCGCATTTGGCAAGTGGCAGAACGTATCATATTCTTTATAACCCACCAAAAGTTGAGGGAAAAGATGATGTGACAGGCGAGGATCTTGTTTTACGTGATGATGATAAAGAGAGTGTTGTACAAGATAGACTCAAAGTGTATCATGAACTTACAAGTCCACTTATTGGATACTATAAAAATCAAGCACTGCATAATGCAAATCTAAAATATATTACAGTAGATGGCACTGCTCAAATCGATGCAGTTGAACAAGCGATTATTTCTAAATTAGGATAAAAGCAAACGGAATCTATTCCGTTGCTTTATGAATTGCGCCTTTTGTAGAGTCCCATGCATTGCTGGAATCCTCTTTTACGCCATTCCAAGTTGCAGAACATCCACTGAGTGACAAAATGAGTGCACTAGTCAAAAGTAAACTGATTTTTTGCATACGAATCTCCTAGAGTTTTGAATTTATGAAATTTTCCATCTCTAAAACGATAGCATTTATCGTTCCCTCTCCGCTTATAACATGGTAGATATTTTTTTCTTTATAAAAGTTTTGAATCTCTGCGAGTGGCTGAGTATAAACTTGCATACGATTGTTGAAAACTTCTGTATTGTCATCTGCTCCGCGTAAACGTCCTAAAACTCTATCTCGCGCAGTTTCTTCGCTTACATGTACTTCGATGACACTCGAGAGTTCAAGCGAACTGCCATTTTGTAAGTATGTATCTAAAGCGTTTAATTGTTCCATACTTCGTGGATACCCATCGATGATAATGGCATTCGTTGGCGCATTTTTGATTGCATTTGTGATGGTTGCAATTGCGATTTGGATTGGGACAATCAGCCCCTTTGAGATATAACTTTCTATCTGGACTCCAAGTGCACTTCCGCTCGCAACTTCCGCACGAAGCATATCGCCAGTGGAGTAGTGGGTAATGGCACTGTTTTGCTCTGCAATAATCTGGGCATCTGTCGTTTTACCAGAGCCTGGAGCTCCGATAATTAAGAAAAGCTTTTTGCTCATTAGGCTTGTACTTGCTCGCGGATTCTGATGTGGAGCTCTTTGAGTTGCTCATTATCTACAGCGCTTGGAGCATGCGTGAGCATACATGCAGCTCTTTGTGTTTTTGGAAATGCGATAACATCACGGATACTTGATTTTTTGCTAATGAGCATCATCAAACGGTCAAAACCGATTGCGAAACCACCATGTGGAGGTGCTCCAAATTTAAGAGCATCAAGTAAGAAGCCAAACTTCTCTTGTGCTTCCTCTTCGCCGATTCCAAGGAGTTTAAATACCTCCTCTTGAATCTCTTGTTTATGGATACGGATACTTCCGCCGCCAAGCTCAGTACCATTTAAAACGATATCATAAGCGATAGATTCGATCTCTTCAACATCATTTTTGTCAGTGTCACGCGGCATTGTAAATGGATGGTGAAGCGCTTTTACACGGCCATCTTCGACTTCAAACATAGGAAAATCAACAACCCACACAAACTCATAACGATTTTTATCAACAAGGTTCATCTTCTCATGTTCTGCGATAAAGATTCTAAAACGTCCCATATAATCTAAAACAGTTTTTTTATCTCCAGCACCAAAGAAAACAACATCGCCTACTTCAAGCTCAGTTCTCTCGATGAGAAGTGCAATGTCCTCTTCTTTAAAGAATTTTAAAAGTGGACCTTTTAAGCCATCCTCTTGCATCTGGAAATATCCAAGACCATGTGCTCCAAATTTGCGAACAAAATCCTCAAAACTTTTCATTTCACGCTTAGAAAATACTAAATCAGCACCAGGAACACGAAGCGCTTTAATGCGGTTCTTGTGGGGTTGTTTTGCAATATTTGTAAAAATTTCATTATCACAACGCTCAAAAATATCAAGTACATCTACCATTTTAAGGTCATAGCGAAGGTCTGGTTTATCAGAACCATACCACTCCATCGCATCACGGTATTTGATGCGATTAAATGGTGGTTTAACTTCGATTCCACACGCTCCAAACATCCCGATTAGAAGCTCTTCAGCAACTTTGATGACGCTTTCTTGGTCACAAAAACTCATCTCAACATCTATTTGAGTAAATTCTGGTTGACGATCTGCTCTTAAATCTTCATCTCTAAAACATTTTGCAATCTGAAAATATCGATCAAATCCACCAACCATTAAAAGTTGTTTGAAAAGTTGAGGGGATTGTGGCAGTGCATAAAATTCACCATTGTGAACACGTGATGGCACCAAGTAATCTCTTGCACCCTCAGGAGTTGATTTTGTAAGTATTGGTGTTTCAACTTCTAAAAATCCATGCGCATCAAGCACATTGCGCGCAGCGATTGCCGCTTTTGAGCGAAGACGAAATGTTTCATACATTGCTGGATCACGAAGCTCCAAATAGCGGTATTTTAAACGTGTTTCTTCGCCAACATTTTTATCGCCGATGACAAATGGTGTTGGAGCACTTTTATTTTCAATGGTAAGAACATCAACAACAAGTTCTATCGCTCCAGTTTGTAAACGAGGATTTATGAGTCCCTCACCACGCGGGCGGATTTTTCCTGTTGCGACAAGGACAAACTCATCACGAACGCCATCAGCGACTTTATGTGCATCAGCATTATCTGATGGATCAAAAACGAGTTGTAAAAGTCCGCTTTTATCGC
This sequence comes from Sulfurimonadaceae bacterium, assembly GCA_036169815.1. Classification (GTDB taxonomy): domain Bacteria; phylum Campylobacterota; class Campylobacteria; order Campylobacterales; family Sulfurimonadaceae; genus Hydrocurvibacter. The sequence continues at coordinate 60,290 of JAVHOA010000120.1, read as the reverse complement.
GGATGTCGATGAAGATGATACCACCGTGGTCGCGGTAGCTATTTGCCCAACCAGCGACAGTGACGCTCTCACCGACGTTTTTAATGCTTAGGTCTGTACAATAATGAGTTCTCAAATCTAGATTCCTAAAAGAAAATTTTGCGCGATTATAACGCAACTATACTGATAGCAAAATAAACACAAAACCTCCATACGCTCAGCGTACAGGCATTAAAATAGGATTAAAAGCTTTTGATGCGATAATGGCTTGCGAACCGATTTGAAACGCTTGCGCTTCTTTACATGTAACGACTGTTTTGACAATAGAGGAACCAACAAGTAGTGTTACAACTGTGATGGGAAAATCCTCTTCTATCTTTAACACTTCTCCGATGAGTTGTAGTTTTCCACTGAGCGTATGGTGAGAAAAGAACTCCATTGGCGGGCATACTTTGTGTATATGCCCTGCTTCAACAGAAGCTAAACGATCAGAGAGTTTCACGGTTTCTGCGATATCGTGACTGACAAGCAGGGTTGTCACGCCAAACTTTTTATGAATCAAAGCCAACTCATTTTGCAGTTTTTGGCGCATCAGGGGATCAAGCGCAGAAAGCGGTTCATCAAGTAAAATGACTTTTGGCTGGCGAACCAAGGCACGAGCGAGTGCGACACGCTGTTTTTGCCCGCCTGAAAGAGTGTGTGGCAAACGATTGCAAAGGGAAGTGAGTTCCACCATTTCAATGAGCGCGGCAACATTTTCTTTTTGTTCCTCATTTTCAGCGGCAAAAAGGAGATTTTCTTTGATGCTCATGGTAGGAAAGAGAGCATAATCTTGAAAAACAAAACCGACATTACGCTTTTGTGGGGGAAGGTTTATCTTTTTTTGACTATCAAACCACACTTCTTTATTGACTTCTATTTTTCCGCTTTGCGGTACTTCGAGTCCGGCAATCATACGCAAAAGCGTTGTTTTTCCCGCTCCCGAGGGTCCAAAAAGTGTTAAAAATTCTCCATCTTGTATTGCCAATTCAAAATGAGCCATGAAGGCTCCTTCTGCGGTATCGAGTTTTTTTGTAACATTAATAGTTATCATCTAAGCTCTCCAAGTGATTTTTTATTGAGCGTATAGACAAGCAGTAAGATGGCAAAAGTTACGACAAAAAGCGTGAGTGCATATTGGTGTGCAACATGATAATTAAGGGATTCGACCTCATCATAGATGGCGATGGAAGCAACCCGCGTTTCATCTGGAATATTGCCTCCTATCATGAGAATAACCCCAAACTCTCCAACTGTGTGAGCAAAAGCAAGCACGATTCCTGAGATGACTCCATGGCGGATGCTTGGCAGGACAACACGAAGCATTGTGGTGAGTTTTGATTTACCCAAGGTATAAGCGGCTTCAAAGATGGATGGCGGTACTTGTGAAAGCGCTGCTTGGATGGGATGTACCATAAAAGGAAGACTAAAAAGTACCGATCCGACTACTAAGCCCTCAAAACTAAAAGCAAGATGAATCCCATGATCACCTAAAAAAGTGCCGATTGCAGAAGAGGGACTAAAAGCGATGAGCAGATAAAATCCTAAAACCGATGGAGGTAAAACAAGTGGCATCGAAACAATGGTCTCCACAATGCTTTTCAACCGCATCTTAGAAAAGGCTATAAAAGAAGCCAGAGGAATTGCAATAAACAAAAGAATGAGCGTTGTGATAACTGCGAGTTTAAAGGTCAGCCCCATCGTCGATAAAAATTCAGATTCCATGTGCCGCACTCCATAAAAGGGAAATTTCGCTTGGTTGCACCATCCATGAAACGGTGTCACCTACGCTTACATGTAAGCGTTTAAAAAGTGGTGTTGCTACTAGTGTTGTGATAGGCGCTGTATGATACATGAGTGTAACTTGCGTCAAAACTGTGCCATATTCTATTTTTTCTATGAGGGCTATTGCCATATTTGCGCTTGAGGGAATTACTTTTTCTTGCAATAAAATCACTTCTGTTTCTTTAAATGTGATTTTGACATTTGCGTTTAAAAAACGTTTTTCATCTAGCATTTCGACTAAAAAAAGATGAAATTCATCTGCGCCAATTTTCACACTGACACAAGAAAGCTGTTGCGAAGAGAGAATCGATTTTATAGTCGCTGGTAAAATATTCATAAAGCTTCAATCCTTACTTTAATATCTGCAGGCTGGGCGTTGTACGGCGATGTTGTGACAATGACATCAACACCGCACTGTGCATATTCTTTAATATTTGAGAGTTTGATACCACCTGTTGCCATGAGAATAAGATGTGGGTACTTAGCTCGCAAGACTTGTACGCACTCGGCAAGCTCTAGAAGAGGAAATTTTTCGAGCTGTAACACATCTGCACCAAGTGCGGCAAAATGAAGTGCTTCTTGGATATTTTCAGTCTCGATGACAATCTTTTTTTCTGGATTTGTTTTTTTGACTTTTGTAAAAGCAGCGCTAAAGAGTGCGTCTGTAGGAAAAAAAATACGATGGTATTCAAAGATGAGTATCGACTCGCTCAGCCCTAAACGGTGGGCGATACCACCGCCTGATTCTACAGCTTTGATAGCAACTTTTTTGCTAAAAGGAATCGTTTTTCTTGTTGTGGCTATAACGATATCTGGATTGACTGCTTGTGCTATTGTGACAAGATTGTGGGTGTAGGTTGCTACTCCGCTGGCATAATCGAGCAGATTTTGCACTGTTTTCCAAACACGATGAATCGCTCCAGCAGCCCCTTGCACCTCTAAAAAAATGGTTTGTTTGGCCACAAGTGTTCCTGAGGCAACGGTGTGGATGAGTTCTAAGCCATGCATCTGACAAAGTCTCACAGCTTCTTCTGTACATGAGAGCAAAAGTGCTTCTTCTCGGGTTGCAAAACTCATACGAGCCTGTTGCGCGTCTATGCCAAAAGATTTTGTCGTGAGATCTCCAAAGGGAACATCTTCATGCAAAAGGGTTTGGAGTTCATTGTCATTAAGTAATATCATCATTCTTTTTTATATGGATTTTTATTTGAAATAGCTTACATGTAAGGCTTTTAAAGCTCTACATGTAAGCTATTTTTCACAAGAAATTGTCCCTAAAAAGGGACAAAAGATTTAAAATCTGTAATTTGCTTCTAAACGTAACTCTTTGTTTGATGTGTCACTGCCAAAACCTTGAGAAAGATTATTGGCAGCATAAGGATTTGAAACAACTTGATTTTGCTGAATCATATAACGTGCTTTGAGTTCTAAGTTTTTAACTGCTGGGACTTTGTAAATTACGTCTGCATTGTATTGGTTTGTGTCACCATTTCCATAGTAGCGGTCTGTTTGAGAGACATAACCAATTTTTAACACATCGCGATCATAAAATGAGTAGCTCAAAACTGTACTCAAGCCTGCAATGAGTTGATTGAGGTCATAATTGAGTTGGAGTTTATACGATGATGTATTTGCATTCCAATCTGTTTGTGTTTTTGATCTTGTGTAACCATCTGTTGGAAACGCTCTCCATGGAGAAATAATATCTCCACCCGCAGCCGTATGGGCGTAGGCGAACATCAGTTTTGCAGTACCATAACTTGCAGCAGCACGAAGTGCGAGGAGTTTGGTATCGACTTTATTGTCACTATCGCCTTTGAATTTCACAGAAGCTGTATCATAAGCTGAACCTGTTTTTGGCAAGATAATATCACCCGCACCTGTGTCCCATTGTTGGATATAACGTGCACCAAAAGAGAGGATGACATCACCTGCTGGAAGTGCATAGTTTGCTTCAATACGTCCTTGATTGACAATATCTTGCCATGTCATAAACCATGCTTGGAGTTCTAGCGCATCGATAGATTTGTTTGTGATACCAACCATAGCCACACCTGGAGCGCCATTGCCTTTTCCAAAACCAGCAGTTGTTCCAGTGTAGTGGGTGCGGTAATAGTTTTTAATCGCAACAGGCGTATCAAGTGTATCTGCCATATTTCCAAAGTAGGTCATCCCACGCTCTTTGATAGCTTCTGCATAGTCAAGTTGAATCGTTGTATTTGCTATATCTTTTGATACAAAATTAATTCCCTCAACTGCAATAGGAATCATTTTTGTGTCATTTGGAGTAATCCATGGATTATTCATTAAAAAACGACCACCTTTAATTTTGCTTTTTGCAAGTTGGTATTGAAGGTATGATTGCGCCAAGACGCTGTATCCTGTTCCCCAATTTGTTGCACTTCCAGGGCCACGAGCAAAAAGGTCTGCACCTGTTGTTGGTTTTGCGCCTGCTTTTGTAGTGCTCCCAAGATCTGAGAGATCATCTGTAAAAATCCCTAAAGGTTGTGTTGTATAAAAGCCAGCACCTGCACTGACGCCATATAATGGTGCTGTTTGGTAGATTAAGCTCCCGCCAACTGCCATCCCCTTGCTGTCGCCGTTTGCTTTATTTGCTCCCCAATTGGCAGCGCTATTGTCATCCCAATTTGTAAAAACAGAGTTTACACGGATGCGTCCTTCTAATGTTCCCTCTTTAAATGCGCTCGAGAGGTCTTCTGCTGCTTGTGCAAAGAGCGCTGTGCCTAAAATAAGTGCTGTCGCTAAACTTAATTTTGTCATATTTGATTTTCCCTTAGTTTATTTATTTTATAGTTTTGGCAAGGCATAGCCGTTTGCTTTTAGAATTGCAACTGATGTTGGTGAAGCAATAAATTTTAAAAATCTTTTTGCCGCAATCTGATTTTCAGGTGTGCCATTTTTAAGACCTACCATCGCTTGATCAATAACATGATAGCTTTTTGGATCAACTTCTACCCATTTACCTACGTTTTTCATTTCAGGAGAAAGAACGATAGATTTCGCTAAAAATCCTGCATCCACTGATTTTGTCGTTACATATGTTGCAGCTTGAGAGATTGACTCTGCTGTTACAATTTTTGGCGCAATATCAACTTTATAAAAACGCATAGCATTCATAGCTTCAAGACCATAAGGCGCAGTTTTTGGATTTGCAATAGCAACTTTTTTGATTGCTGGGTCACTCAAACTCTCAACACCTTTTGAAAGATTTGCACCAGTATCACTCCAAAGAACAAGTGAACCATACGCATATACTTGCGCTGGAGTTGTTGTGTAACCACCTTTAGCAAGTTTAGCAGGAAATTCCACATCAGCAGATAAAAATGCGTCATATGGAGCGCCACTCATAATCTGCTGGGTGAGTTTTCCAGAAGCTCCAGTGATGATTTTTACACCGATACCGCTTTGTGCGGTAAACGCTTTTGCAATATCTGCAATGGCATATTTGAGATTGGCCGCAGCGGCAACTGTAATGGTTTGAGCACTCAGTGTTGATGCTAAAACGAAAGAAACAAGATAGAACTTGAGTAACTTCATAAGAATCCTTTGGTTATTTTATGACATAACGAAATAAATCTGTACAGATTTTGTTCTCAAAAAGAAACGATATTTTTGTTATGTTTTATAAGATACAACGAAATTATAGAAAAGAAAGCTTAAACTTTGGTGATTTATAAAGAGCTAGTATAATTGGCAAAATTTTTTAAAAAGATTCTCATGCAAAATCTTATACACCATTTAGAGCAAAAAACAGGTTTACAGTCTCAGTTTATTTCAAATATTTTAAAGCTTTTAGAAGAGGGCGCGACGATTCCTTTTATAGCCCGTTATCGAAAAGAGCTCACAGGCGGAGCCGATGATACAATACTTCGAGCTTTTGAAGATGTGTACAATAGTACAAAAAAACTTTTAGAGCGCAAAGAGGAGATTAAACGGCTCATCACTGAGCGCGCAACACTCACACCACAAATCCTAAAAATGATAGAAGAAGCGCAAAATATGCGAGCTTTAGAAGATATTTACCGTCCTTTTAAAGAGAAAAAAAGCTCTCGTGCAAGCGTGGCCATAGCAAATGGGCTTGAGCCCCTCGCAGCAATGCTTCAAGCTGCAAAGATAAATGAGGCAGAGTTTGAAAAAGTGGCACAAACTTTTGTTCAAGGCTCTATTTATAGCGTTGCAGAGGCGATTGGAGGTGCTTGTGATATTGTGGCTGAGCGCTACGCAGATGATGCCAAAGCGCGTGAAGCCGTACGAAATATCATGACGCGTCAAGGTATTTTGGAGATTAAAAAAGCGAAAAATTTTAATGCAAAAGGTGTCTTTGTAAATTTTGTAGATAAAAGCGAAAAAGTAGCAACTATCCCATCGCATCGCTATTTGGGTTTGATGCGTGGAGTCCATGAAAAAGAGCTTCATGTAAAGATAAGTGTTGATCAAGAAAGATTAGAGCAAAATATCAAAACTTATAAGATACCGCGCAACGCATCAAACCTACATGTTAGGCTTTTTGAAGCCTACAAAGATGGACTTAAACGTCTTTTGCTTCCATCCATTGAGCGAGAGATTCACGCACAACTCAAAGAAAAAGCAGACTTGCAAGCCATCAGCACTTTTGGTAAAAATCTCTCGCAACTGCTTATGACTCCACCTGTGAGTAAACGGGTGATTTTAGGGGTTGATCCTGCTTTTGTGAGCGGATGTAAACTCGCTGTTGTAGATGAAAATGGCAACTATTTAGATCATGGTGTCATCTATCCTACAGAACCAAAAAAAGATTATGAAAACTCAAAAAGAAAAATTTTAGAGTTTGTAAAAAGATACAACATCAAAGCCATCGCCATTGGCAATGGAACAGCCTCGCGAGAGACAGAGGAGTTTTTTGCGCGTCTTAATGGCGAGTTAGATGAAAAACTGAGCTACACCATTGTCTCAGAAGCGGGAGCATCGGTGTATAGTGCTTCAAAAATAGCTTCGCAGGAGTATCCAAACTTGGATGTTACTATCCGTGGTGCCATCTCCATCGCAGGAAGACTGAGCGATCCTATGGCGACCCTTGTTAAAATCGATCCAAAATCTTTAGGTATAGGCCAGTACCAGCACGATGTGGATCAAAAACTCTTAGAGAAAAAACTTTATGATGTCACGGTGGATCTTGTCAATAAAGTGGGAGTCGATATTAACTCCGCATCCGCATCTCTCCTTGCTCATGTTGCGGGCATCGGTGAAAAAGTGGCTCAAAACATCATCACATACAGAGAAGAAAATGGCGCCTTTACAACAAAATCACAACTCTTACATGTAAAGGGTTTGGGCCATAAAGCGTATGAGCAAGCTGCAGGATTTATCCGCATAAAAGATGCAAAAAATCCTTTGGAAAACACAGGAATCCACCCAGAAAGCTATGGAGTTGCTGCAAAAATCACTCCAAAAGATTTAGATAATCCAGATATTGCAGAACTCGCAAATCGCTTACATGTAGGCAAAGAAACACTCAAAGATATACTATTTGAGCTAAAAAAACCAGGATTTGATCCACGACAAGAGCTTTTGCCCATCGCTTTTAGAAGTGGTTTGACTGAACTCTCGATGCTTAGTGAGGGAAGTTTTGTTTCAGGCATTGTAAGAAATATTACAGATTTTGGGGCCTTTGTAGATATTGGCCTCAAAAATGATGGACTCATTCATATCTCTCAAATGAGTGAAAAAAGAGTTGCACATCCGCTAGAAGTGTTACATGTAGGCGAATACTTACCAAATATAGAAGTAGTCGCCATAGATAAAGAAAGAGCAAAAGTGAGTTTGAGTCTCAAAAAGTAAAAATATTGCATTTTGTCATATTAGGTTTTTACTGAAACGAATAAGATATAATTACCTCAAATAAGGCATAAAGAGTTAAATATGAACACAATAAATATTAAAAAAGTAGGGATTATTTTAAGACCATCAACGCCAGAACTTAAAGATGTTTTTTATGAACTCAAAAATCTTTTCCAAAGCGCTGGTATCGAAGTATTTTTAGATAGTATCAGTGGTGGGATGATCGACGTGATGGGGCAAGAGTTTGATCTTTTGTGTCAAAAATGCGATATTTTGGTGAGTGTTGGCGGCGATGGAACACTCATCTCTGTGGTGAGACGCTCTTTTAAATACCAGCTTCCAGTTTTGGGAATTCATGCGGGAAAACTTGGTTTTTTAGCAGATATCTCTTTAGACGAGATGCAGGATTTTGTGAAGCTTTTACAAAATGGTGAGTTTCGCATCGATGAGCGAGCTGTCCTTGAAGCAACTATTAAAACAAAAGATGCCAAAGATACTATCTATGCTTTTAATGATATCGTTTTAACCCGTCCATCCATCTCAAAAATGATTCATATAGAAACTTTAGTGGACGATAGAGCATTTAATACCTACTATGGAGATGGCGTTATCGTCTCCACACCAACGGGATCAACAGCTTATAATCTCTCAGCGGGTGGGCCTGTTTTATTTCCTTTGACAAATGTTTTTTCTCTCACTCCAATCTGCCCACATTCGCTCACGCAAAGACCCGTTGTTTTACCAGGCCATTTTTCCATAGATATGAAAACACCCGATAAATCAGCGCTTTTGATTGTAGATGGGCAAGATATGCATGAGTTTGGACATGGAGATACGATTAGCATCAATCTTGCAAAACATCCCGCACGATTAATCCATAAAAAAGAGTTTAACTACTTTGAAGTGCTTAAAGAAAAACTAAGATGGGGAGAATAAAGAGTGATTGAGCGTTTTTATTTGAAAGATTATTTGAGTTTTAAGCAGATAGAACTGAATCTCACTAAAGGACTGATCGTTTTTACGGGACCTAGCGGAAGCGGAAAATCTGTATTGATGGATGCAATCCTTTCTACTTTTGGTTTAAGTGATGGGGGTGCGGCGCTGTGTGAGTCCCAAAGTAATTGGAATATTTTGGGTGATGACTTTGGTATAGAAAATGAAGATATCAATGTCTTTAGACAGATTAAAAAAGAAAAAGTGCGTTTTTTTATCAATAATCAAGCAATCTCTAAAAAAGATATGAAATCTTTAAGCAGCAGTTATGTCCGCCATTTGAGCTTGCGTGATTATAGTGATTTTGAAAATAAAAACCTTTTAGAGCTTTTAGATAGCAGGATAAAAAACAAAGAGATTCAAACACTCAAAGAGAGATTTCAAAAAGATTTTATCCGTTATGGTGAAGTAAGTAAACAGCTCAAAGCCATCGAAGATGAGCAAAAAAGAATCGTAGAACTTAAAGAGTTCGCTACCTTTGAGATACAAAAGATAGATGATGTGAATCCAAAAATTGGTGAAGATGAAACGCTTTTGGAGATCAAAAAAGAGCTCTCAAAAAAAGAGAAATCTTCACAAAAAATTGCTGAAGCACAAAAAATATTTGCGTTTGAGTATGCTGTTGCAAGCGCACTTGAAACACTGGAAATCCAAAGCGGTTTTTTTGATGATGCCATGAATGAACTACGTGCGCACCTCGATGAAGCGACACAAAAAATCAACAATCTCGATGAGGTGGATGTAGAAGATGTTTTAAACCGTATTGAAGCGCTCTCATCACTCAAAAGAAGGTATGGAAGCATTGAAGAAGCACTTGCATATAAAGAGGTAAAACTTCAAGAACTTGCACACTATAACAATATTGAAATAACAAAAGGAGATCTCAAAGAGGAGCAAGAACGCTTACATGTAAGCATAAGTAAGGATGCAAATGTATTGAGTGCTCTACGCTTCAAAGCACTGAAAGATTTTACAAAAAATCTCAATGCTATTATCAAACAACTCTACTTAAGAGAGGTGAGCATTGAACTCAAGCAGATACCACTTGGCAGTTTTGGACAAGACTTCCTTGAGATTGTTTTGAGTCAAACTCCTTTAGATAAAGTGAGTACGGGAGAGTTTAATCGCCTTCGTTTGGCTATTTTGGCAATCAAATCTGAGATTGATCAAGAGAGTGGCGGTATTTTAATGCTTGATGAGATTGATGCGAATTTAAGTGGTGAGGAGTCTATGAGTGTGGCAAAAGTGTTGCGCCATCTTTCTAAAAAATTTCAAATCTTTGTTATTTCGCACCAACCCCAACTCACTTCCATGGGTGATCAGCACTTTTTAGTATATAAAAATGGTGCACAGAGTTTTGTAAAAGCCTTAGCATTTGATGAACGAGTCGATGAGATTGCACGTATGATTAGTGGAAGCAATATTACAAATGAAGCCAAACTATTTGCAAAAGATCTTTTGGAGGCCAATAGATGTGTTTTGTAATTGCTATGGTTTTGCTCATTTTAAGTTATAACTTTTATATGGCATATAACCCTATTTTAGCAATCGCTTCGCTTGGCGGTTCTGTTTTTTTTATAATTTTAATGCTTAGAAATATAAACGCTGTAAGAAAACTAAAAAAAGAGCAAAGAGAGAAAGAAGCATGATTATAGATACTCATATTCATCTTGATGATGCCAGATATGATGAAGATTTTAGTGCTGTTTTAAACAGAGCATATGCAGCTGGAGTAGAGCGCTTTATTATCCCCGGTGCAGATCCTTGTACTTTAGACAAAGCAGTCAAAATTGTAGAGAGTCATCCAAATATTTTCTTTGCAATTGGCGTGCATCCTTACGATAAAGAGCACTTTCGTGAGGAGATTTTTGAGCAGTATGTGCAGCATCAAAAATGTGTTGCTATTGGTGAATGCGGTATGGATTATTTTCGCTTAGAGGGAACACAAGAAGAAAAAGAGAGTGAAAAAAAAGCGCAAGAGAGAGTTTTTCGCGCACAGATACGTATCGCAAAAAAATATAAAAAGCCTCTCATTGTCCATATTCGCGATGCTTCTCATGATGCAAAGATGATTCTTTTAGATGAAAAAGCGGGCGATGTCGGTGGTGTTTTACACTGTTATAATGCGGATGAAGAGCTACTCTCTTTGACAACAGAGCACTTTTATTTTGGGATTGGCGGGGTTGTGACCTTTAGCAATGCCAAAAAACTTCTCCAAGTGTTACCAAAAATCCCACTTGAGTGTTTAGTGATAGAGACAGATGGTCCCTATCTTACACCAACTCCTTATAGAGGTCAAAGAAATGAGCCCGCATACACGGCGCTTGTGGTTGAAAAAATTTCACAATTTTTAGAAAAAGATTTTGAAACAATAGAAAAAATAACGACAGAAAATGCGAAAAATCTCTTTCATATTGATTAGTAATAAGGAGTAAAAATCGAGCATTTTCCCCTTATTAGCTATTTTTTGGTAGAATTTTTAACTCTATCTTAAATTGAAAAGCGTGTGAATGATTAAATATTTTCTTTTATTTTTACTTCCATACCTTTTATTTGGAGATCCAAATGCAGGTTTACAAAAGGACAAAGATCTTTTAAAGAGCTTTGATATTGATGCCTCATTTTTAAAAGATAGCCAGCTTAATGATATAAAATCCTCACAACTTTCTCAGTATAAAAAAAATCGTTTGTTTCAAGATATGGGAGATGCTGCGGTGTTTATCCCAAATGTCAAAGAGGTTTTAAACGAGTATAAAGTTCCGCCTGAATTTTTATTTGTTGCCATCGCAGAATCAAATTTTGCTGCAAAAGCACGCTCCAAAAGTCGCGCTGGAGGCGTTTGGCAATTTATGCCTGATACTGCAAAACGCTACCATCTTCGCATAGATAAATATGTAGATGAACGCCATGATCTTATCAAATCTTCAAGAGCCGCTGCAAAATATTTAACTATTTTGCATAATCAGTTTGGTAAATGGTATCTTGCGGCAATCGCTTACAACTGTGGAAGCGGATATCTTGCCAATGCAATCAAAAAAGCAAAAACTGACAACTTACATGTACTGCTTGATGAAAAGAAAAAATATCTTCCCGCTGAGAGTCGGCGCTACATCCGCAAAATACTCTCTTTAGCAATGGTTGAAAATGATGAGGGCCGATTACTTGGTGATGGCAGTGCAAATACTCCTTTTAATACTCCTTCCTTAAGTACTGTGCAGGTTGGAAGCGGTGAGTCTTTGACGAAAGTTTCCCATATGCTCAACCTTCCACAAGAGGAACTCAAAAAGTTAAATACGCATCTCACCTATGACTTTACACCTCCTGATACCAAGGGATATGATATTTATATTCCATCAACGAAGCTTGCTGAATTTCAGGAAAATTATAATGGAGATGGTGAAAATAGCGATAAGAAAAAATTTATTGTATTTACGCCAAAACAAGAGGAAAATACACTTTCTCATGGGATAAAATTTAAAATTCAGCCTAAAATTACAAAAGATTTCATAAAAGCAAATCAAAACAAGCAAATTTCAAAACAAGATATTATAATTCCAGTTGTTTCAAAAACGAATATTGTTTTAGATAAAGGTGCCTACACGGTTAGGGATGGTGAAACTTTAGAATCCATCGCAAAAGCAAACAAAGTGAGTGTCGCTTTTATAAAATCTAAAAACAATATTAAAAATGAGAATGTCAAAGCGGGAGATAAACTCTATATTAATGAATAAAATTATTATTTTCGGATCACTTTTGATTCTTTTGGCTGGGTGTAGCACACGTGGAGTACACTATTATGGTGGCAATACATCCTATAAAAACTTTTCATCTCCAAAAACGAGTTTCAATTCGCCTGCAACCATGCGCCCTTACACGATAAGAGGGATTACCTATTATCCAACTGTTGTAAGTGTTGGAGACGAGTTCAGTGGGCGAGCAAGCTGGTATGGACCAGATTTTCATGGAAAATTTACATCCAATGGAGAAACCTATGATATGTATGCCATGACAGCTGCACATAAAACGCTTCCAATGAATACGATTGTTAGGGTCACAAATAAAGAAAATGGCAGATCTGTTGTGGTGCGCATTAACGACAGAGGTCCATTTGTCGATAATCGCATCATTGATCTCTCAAACGAAGCTGCTACAAAGATGGATATGCTAGGCAAAGGAACAGCACTTGTTTCGCTAGAGGTTCTTGGCTTTGAAAAAAGCGGTGGCAGGGTGATTCCTAACCAAAGAGAGTTAGACCGGGGACCAAAACAGGAGATTATAAGCGAATTTGCTTTGCAAATCGCTTCCTTTTCAAATATTGAGGGTGCTCTTGTGACGCAGAAAAAGTATGATGGACTAAATGGCTACAAAACGGTTATTAAAGATATGCAAAATGGGGATACAACGGCTTTTAAAGTCTGGATCAAAGGGTTTCAAAGTGAAGCAGAAGCACGAGATTATAGCTCGAGCGCGCATTTAAGTGGTGCATTTATAGTAAAGGAATAGTATGAAAAATAAAACAAGAACAACAAAAGAAACAGATATTACAGTCGCTCTCAAACTCTACGGAGAGGGAAAAAGCAAAATTGCAACGGGTGTGGGCTTTTTAGACCATATGTTAGAGAGTTTTGCTAAACATGCACTTATGGATTTAGAGGTTGCATGTAAGGGTGACACCTATATCGATGATCACCACAGTGTTGAAGATGTGGCCATTGTTTTGGGTTCTTTGCTTGCTCAGAGTATCTATCCTGTTGCAAAACTTGAGCGTTTTGGAAATGCAAGTGTTGTTATGGATGAAGCGTGTGTGAGTTGCGATATTGATCTTAGCAACCGTCCATTTTTAGTCTATGAACTTGATTTATCAGGGAAAGTTGGCAATTTTGATACTGAACTTGTTGAAGAGTTTTTTAGAGCTTTAATCTTTAATGCCAGAATCAGCGCACACATCATAGAGCAACGAGGAAAAAACAAGCATCATATTATTGAGGCATCTTTTAAAGCCTTGGCAGTCGCACTGCGTCGTGCAACAACTGTGAATGAAAGAGTTGGTATCCCAAGTACAAAAGATGTTTTATGATTAAGCTTTTAGTGCTGGATGTAGATGGATGTCTTACAGATGGAAAGATTATCTACTCCAATAGCGGTGAGGAGAGCAAAAACTTCAATGTTAAAGATGGATTTGCAATCACAAACTGGATTAAACTTGGCGGAGAGGTTGTTATCATCACAGGAAGAAGTTCCAAGCTCGTCGAACATAGAGCAAAAGAGCTCAAAGTAGGGCATCTGTATCAAGGTGTCAAAGACAAGCAAGCCATCCTCGAGCAACTTATAGAAAAAATCGGTATCACGATGCAAGAGGTAGCTGCGATTGGGGATGAACTCAATGACTATAAACTGCTTCAAAGTGTAGGAAAAAGTTTCACTCCAAGTGATGGAGCAAGTTATATTAAAGAGATGGTCGATATTGTGCTTACATGTAAGGGTGGCGAGGGCGCTGTGCGAGAGATGATTGATGTTGTTGTCAAAGAGAACGAGCAGTTAGAAGCATATTTGAGTCTTTGGATATGAATATAAATCTCTTTTTTATCTGTGTATTTGCAGGGCTTGCTATGATTTATATCTTTTTTAATCCTATGCAACTCCAAGAATTTGATAAAAAAGAGGTCCCGCAGTTGGAGCTTTTAAATTTTAGTGTTTATGATCTTGATACCAAAGGATTGAAAAGTGTATTTTATGGTAAAAAAGGGTTTAAATATGAAGATAGATATGAAGTTACAGATATGAATTATACTGATAATTCACGAGAGTATATAGCGCATTTACAAGCTGATTTTGGTCGTTATAAAGAGAGTGTTATAGATTTACGTGGTAATGTTGTTTATAAAAGAGCGGATGGTTTGACGTTTCAAACAGATGCAGCTTCCTATAATCAAAAAACAGCTATTTTTCAAGCTCCAAATGCCTATACTTTCTATCGAAATGATGATAAAATCACGGGCACAAAACTCGTTTTTGACAGTAAAGAAAATCATATACTCTCAAAAAATATAGCTGCAACGTATCAAATACAAGATAATGGAAAATAATGAAAATAAAATCAATTTTTACACTGCTTTTGCTCTCCTGCATCACTCTTTTTGGCAATGATCTCAAGGTGGTTGCAAACTCATTTGATGGGGATGAAAAAAAAGGAGTTGCTATTTTTATGGGTGATGTAAAGATGAAAAAAGGGTTTGATGAGCTCAATGCTAGCAAAGTCACAATCTATACAGACAAAAAGCATGATCCAATCAAGATGGTGGCTGAGGGAGATGTTTCCTTTTTTGTTAAAACACAAAATAATGCAACTTATACAGGAAAAGCAGAAAAAACTATCTATTTTCCAAAGATTAAAGAGTATCAGTTTTATACGAATGTGCATCTGCGTCAGTTAAATGAGCGCAAACAGATAGATGGGGATAAAGTTATTTTAAATACTACCGATGGCAGAGCATTTGCAAATGGTGCAAAAAAAGCGCCAGTTGTGATGATTTTTCATTTCAAAGATCAAAATGAGAGTAAATAATGGTTGAAATTGTAGATGCAAAGTTTATCACTTCTGCTCCAAATATAGAAAAAGCCCCTCCCTCAGATTTGCAAAATGAGGTTGCCTTGATGGCGCGCTCCAATGCTGGAAAAAGCTCACTGCTCAATGCGCTCTCAAATCATAAAGGACTTGCGAAAGTCTCTTCAACTCCCGGCAAGACGCGTCTTATCAACTATTTTGATATTACGTTTATAGATAGAGAACTTGGAGAAAAACGGTTTGCCCGCCTTGTGGATCTGCCAGGATTTGGATATGCAAAAGTTTCAAAATCGATGAAATATGATTGGGAGAGAAATCTCACAGATTATATTGCCCAAAGAGAGCAGATTAAACTATTTGTGCATCTCATCGACTCCCGTCATCCAGATCTTGAGATTGATGTGGGTGTAGGTGAATTTTTAGAGGAGATTGTGCATCCAAGCCAAAAGATTTTAAAAGTCTTTACCAAGATTGATAAACTCAACCAAAAAGAGCAGAGTGTTTTGCGCAACCGTTTTCCAGATGCCCTGATGGTTTCAAGCAGTAAAAAACGTGGCATCTCTAAACTCATTGGCGTTATTTATGATGTTTTAAAAGAGGAGCGCGTTGATGATAGAGTATAAAAAAGCGTCGCTTTCCAACATAAAATCTATGCAAGAGCTTGTGCGTCAAGATGTGGAATCCGGCGTTATTTTAGCAAGAAGCGATGATGAGATTGCTACAAATATCAGATCCTATACGCTTGCATTTGATAGTGAAAAATTGATTGGTTTTTGCGCCTTACATGTACACTCCTCATCACTCGCAGAGATTCGCTCTTTGATTGTAAAAGATGGCTACAGAGCGCAACATATTGGTTCGACACTTGTAAGCAAATCTTTGAGTGAAGCCATTTTTCTTGGTTTAAAACAGGTTTTAGTTTTAACATATAAACAGAGTTTTTTTGAAAATTTAGGTTTTTTTGAGATTCCAAAAGAATCTTTGCCAGATCATAAAATCTGGGCAGATTGTATCAAATGCAAACACTTTCCAGTATGCAACGAAATAGCACTTATCAAAAATATATAAATATTGCTTTTGCTTTAGTAATATTTGTCGTTTATGAAAGTCTTAGTGGAATTTACCTCTATTTACCTCCATTGTTTGGGATACTTTTTGTTCTTTTTATCAATGCGATTAAAAATGAGGATGCTGCTACACTCTTTGCAAGCGCTTTTGCTTTGCTTTTTTTTGAAGCGCAAAAGGGGTATGTTTTTTTTAGTTCGATTATCTATTTTCTGCTTTTATATAAACTTGTGCTTGGTAAAATGGATAAATATGTGCAATGCATCGCATGTACAAAAATCATGATGATTCTACTTGCGTATGTTGGCTATTACCTCTTTGCCTATATGCTTGCAGGGACATTTTTGTTGAGTGAACCCGCCTTTAGTTGGTATGTTATCTACTATATCGTGCTAGAGTTTTTTCTTTTGTTGATTTTTTAAGAGGGAAGTAAAGTTGAGACTTAAAATAATATTGACACTTTTTGCACTTGCGTGGTTGGCGCTTATTGTGCGGGTTTTTTATCTTGCAATCAATCATAATGCCTATTATGAAGAGCTCTCAGATAGAAACACAATAAAATCAGATCTTACCGCATCCGTGCGTGGGGAGATTATTGATAGAAATAACAATCCTGTTGCTATTAATAAACTTGGATTTAAAGTAGAGTTAGCACCGCATTTGAGCAGTGAAGATGATACGCAAATGCTTGATAATGAGCTGAACTTTTTAGTGGCGAATATTCCCTCCTTAGATAAAGAGAAGATGAAAAAAATCTATCTTCAAAACGACTCTTACTATAATCAGGATTTTATAGAAGTTGCTGATTTTATCGCTTATGAAGAGATGATTCCTGTTTATTCTCTTTTAAATTTGCGTGAAAATATGCATATTTTATCGGCACCAAAAAGATTTTATCCCTTTAAAAAGACAGCAGCACATATTATTGGTTATGTTGCAAATGCAAATCAAAATGATATTGACAAAGATCCTCGTTTATCTGTTGTTGGCAGTGTGGGAAAAAATGGGATCGAAAAGTATTATAACAGCTATCTTCAAGGTGAACTGGGTGAGCGAAAGATTAAAGTAAGTGCAAAAAATGAGGAGATAGCAGAACTTTCCCATAAAGCACCCATTGAAAACAAACAGCTCAAACTCGCCATCGATATGAATCTGCAACAATATATCACCGATATGTTTCAAGAGGAAGCGGGCGCAGTTATTGTGATGGACATTAACGGCTCAGTGCTTGCAGCTGGAAGTTTTCCAGAGTATGATCTCAATGCTTTTACAAATGGAATCCCCGCACAAGAGTGGAAAGCGCTTATTGAAAGTCAAGATAAACCATTTACCAATAAACTTGTCAATGGCTTATATCCTCCTGGTTCTGTTGTAAAAATAGGGCTTGGGCTTATCATGATTACAACAGCTATTGATGAGCATTGGCATAATCATTGTAGTGGAAGCTATGTTGTCTCTGGACGAAATTTTAGATGTTGGAGAAAAGATGGGCATGGCGACACGGAAATACGTAAAGCAATTCGTGAAAGTTGTGATGATTATTTTTATAAGGGAAGCGTGCAAACGGGTATTGATACTTTGAGTGCTGGCATGATTCGCTATGGTTTTGGAGGCAAAACTGGAGTCGATCTTCCAAATGAGTTTATCGGAACCGTACCAAATAAAGCATGGAAACGTAAAAAATTTCGTCAATCTTGGTATATTGGAGAGACTTTAAATACGGCGATTGGGCAGGGTGATTTTCTTGTGACACCAATGCAAGTTGCCCAGTTTACAGCATTGCTTGCAACAGGTAAAAGGGTCACTCCGCATCTTGTTTCTAAGGTTGGAGACAAAACAATCAAACCTGAGTTTAAAGAGGTGCTCACGCCAAATGAAAAGAAAAAAATAAACTTTATTCGTGAGGGAATGGTTGATGCATGTAACGCTCCTCAAGGGACAGCAACACACTTTATCCATACAAAAGTGCAAATTGCTGGAAAAACAGGAACAGCGCAAGTTGTTGGAATATCACAAGCAACAGTGAAAAGAATGGAGGAACTTGATATGAATTACTACTCACGCTCTCATGCATGGCTTACAACGTATGGCCCCTACACTAATCCACAATATATTGTCACTGTTTTGGTCGAACATGGCGGGCATGGCGGGCATGCAGCGGGTGATATTGTTTCCAAAATCTATGACAAACTGCTTGCGGATGGGTACATTAAACAGTAGATTAAAGTGCTTAGGCTATAATTTAAAATATTTTTCACAAAGGTTTTCATGCGTTACTTTATAAGTTCATTTATCATCCTGCTTTTTGGTTTGGTTGGTGGTTATTTTTTAGGTGGTTTACAAGGCGTTTATATTGCGGCTTTACTTGTTATTTTAGAAATCTCTCTTTCATTTGATAATGCGGTTGTTAATGCAAAAACATTAAGCACAATGGAGCCAATCTGGCAACAGCGTTTTATTATTTTTGGGATGCCTATTGCCGTGTTTGGTATGCGACTTCTTTTTCCTTTAGCAATTGTTTCTATTGTTACAGGGATGGGTCTTTTTGAGACCTTACATGTAGCCATCGATGAACCGCACCGTTACGAATCGATTTTAAAATCAACTGAAACAACAATCTTTGCCTTTGGTGGAGCATTTTTGTTGATGGTCTTTTTAGATTTCTTTTTTGAGGAGCATGAAATCAGTTGGTTTAAACTGCTTGAAGATTCTAAAATGGTCAAACAGTTTTCAGGTGTTGCCAATATTGAGTTGATTGTTGCGATTTTAGCTGGTATTATTTTAGGACATGTAACCCATGATTTCGGGGTTGTCCTTGCATTTATGTATGGAGTTTTACTCCACTCTTTACTTGGAATGCTCGATCATTTTCTCTCAAGTGACACAGTAAAAAGTGGCATTGCTGGATTTATCTATCTTGAAGTTTTAGATGCGAGTTTCAGTTTCGATGGTGTGATTGGAGCTTTTGCACTTTCAAGCAATATCTTTATTATCATGATAGGTCTTGGCGTTGGAGCGATGTTTGTGCGAAGTATTACTCTTTATTTTGTTGAGCATAAAACACTCTCAGAGTTTCAATATTTAGAGCATGGTGCACATTATGCCATCGGAATATTGGCGGTGATTATGCTGCTTAAAATCACGATGGAGATTGGTGAAGCGGTCACGGGAACGGTGGGTATCGCACTTATCGCTGCTGCGTTTTTACACTCTCTTTGGGAAAACAAAAACAGGGCGTAATTAGCCCTGCGTTCTTACTATTAAACTTTTGGGCAGTTGATACTGCTCGATAAGTTCACTCTCTTTAGCGCGCATCTCTCCCTTGTCACACTCATGGTCAAAGCCTAAAATATGGAGCAATCCATGAATAAAAAGCAAAGTAAACTCCTCTTGGGCTGTATGACCCTCCTCTTGTGCTATTTTTTGAACATAATCAATAGAAATCATAATACTTCCAAGGGGAGAAAACGGCATCGTTTCATAAGGAAAACTTAGCACATCTGTCGGCTTGTCGATGTTTCTAAAGGTTTTGTTGATTGTTTGTATCTCTTCATTGTCCGTTAAAATGAGCTCTATCTCTTTGTCTGTAAAAGTTTTTGCCAAAGTTTCAAGCAGCTCTAAATCAATAGGAAGAGAGGTTCTATTATCAAAATTTATCATACAAGATTGTAACAAAAATGGGTTATAAAAGGGTTGAAAGAGGTTTTTACAGATAGAAAACTCTATCTGTAAACTTTATGCCATTAAATCTAAGCTTTGACCAAGACCTGTTTTTTGTGCAGTTGCTTGTTGCATCTGTTGTTGATCTTGAGTATTTTGAATCTTTTGATTCTGAAGTGACGCACTATCTAAAAGCTTCGCCATAGACTGCTCATCAACCTCTCGACTTTTTTTCATTGCATACATTTGTGCAGCAATAGGAGCTTGTGAATTACTAATGGAATCCATTTTATTTCCTTTATAAAATATTTGCACGCATATATATCGGTATAAAAAATTAAAAGATTAAAATGTTACTATTGCACTATGAAAAGAAGAGAGTTTATACAATATTCGGCATTGCTTGTGGGTGTGAGTGCTTTTGGCGTGACACATGGTTCTTATGCGTACCATGTCAAGATTATGGCGGAGCCTTATCAGACTATTTCGGTGGTTATTGCCGATCTGTTTCCCCCAAATATCGCCATGCCATCACCGCACTCTTTTAATGCCATCGGTTTTATAAAAGCTGTAATGCAAGATAAAAGAGTAACGCAAGCGAGAAAAAAAACTCTTATTGATGGGGTCAAATGGCTCAATCAAACTACACAAAACAGTTACGCAAAAAATTATAGAGAGCTCTCCTTGGCACAAAGAGAAAAAGTAATAAAGCAAATCGCACAAAAATCATGGGGAGATACGTGGCTTTGGTATCTGATGAATTATACTTTTGAGGCGATGTTTAGCGATCCAGTGTATGGTGCAAACACCAAGATGATAGGCTGGAGATGGCTGGGTTATGAGAGCGGATTTCCCCGTCCACCAAGGGTAAATAGCTATGTATGATATCTGTATAATCGGCAGCGGAGCAGGTGGCGCGCCTATTGCTTATGAGATGGCTCTTGCTGGGAAAAAAGTGCTTGTTTTAGAGAAAGGAAGACACTATAGTGAAAAAGATTTTTTCAAAGATGAACTCGCTGTTTGTCGTCGTGATATCTACACGCCTCCACTTGATGAAGAGCAGCATGTCGTAGAAACAAAAGAGGATGATGGCACTTGGAAAAGTGTTGAGGCAAAAAATAGTAACTGGAACTTTTGGAATGGTTCGATGGTTGGAGGTTCATCAAATTTAATGAGCGGATATTTTCACAGATTGAAGCCAAATGATTTTAAAATGGCATCAGTGTACGGCAAAATCAAGGGTGCTAATGTGGTCGATTGGGTTATTGATTATAAAACACTTGAGCCCTATTATGATAAAGTAGAAAAAGTTGTCGGCGTTTCTGGAAAAGTGGTGAAGCACCCATTTTTAGAGCCACGCTCCTCAAAAGAGTTTCCCTTCAAGCCCACTTGGGAACATCCAATTGCTTCTTGGTTTGACCTTACATGTAAGCATCTCAGGTACCACTCCATTCCTACACCAAGGGCGATTTTGCCACATAATGCACTAGGTAGAAATGGGTGTTCGTATTCAAACTTTTGTGGAAGTTACGGTTGTGCAACTGGCGCAAAGGGCAATGCAAGATCTGCACTTTTAGATAAAGCTGTGCAAACAGGAAACTGTAAAATACTCAGTGAATCCTTTGTTTATAGAATCGAGACCGACAAATACAAAGCAACAAAAGTCTATTTTTTTGATAAAAATAAAAAAGCCTATTTTGTGAAAGCAAAAGTATTTGTTTTAGCCGCGCAAGCCATTGAGACCTCCCGTTTGCTTTTAAACTCCAAAAATAGCTATTTTCCACATGGGATATTAAATAATTTTAATCAAGTTGGCAAAAACCTTATCTTCTCGGCAGGCGGTGGTGGAAGCGGAAAATTTGTTTTTGAAAAACTTCCAAAAGAGAAACAAGATGTTTTGCTCTTGCGCGGGGCATTTGTAAATCGCTCGCTGCAAGATTGGTATGAGTATAAAAAAGAGGGTAAAAGAATCAAAGGGGGAACCATAGATTTTCTTTTTGAACATGCAAATCCGACAAGCAAAGCCATGGCAGAAGTGTATGATAGCAAAGGAGATCTGGTTTGGGGCAAAGCGTTGCAAAGCAAAATCCAACACTCTTTTATGCGCTCAAGAAAATTTACTTTTGAAGTGTTCAACGACTGGCTGCCAACTGATGATTGTTTTGTGAGTGTGGATGAAAAAGTGAAAGATAAATGGGGCATCCCCGTTGCAAAAATACGCCTTAATGCCCATCCGCATGATCTAGAAGTCGCGGAGTTCTTAGCACAAAAGGGAGTGAAAGTATTAAGGGCGATGGGTGCAGTTGATGTCACATCCTCCATCACAGCTTCGCCACCGCCAAACCTTGTCGCAGGAGGTTGTCGCTTTGGAGTGGATGAAAAAAGTTCTGTTTTAGATAAAAATTGTAAAGCGCATGCGCTACAAAATCTCTATATCAGCGATGCTTCTTTTATGCCAACAGGTGGAAGTGTGCCCTATACATGGACGATTTATGCCAACTCCTTTCGAGTGGCAGATGCCATACTAAAAAGTAAATTATTGAAATAAGGCTATGAAAAATATGAAAAATAAAAAAGCAGTTTGTATTATGAGTGGTGGAATGGACTCAACTTTGAGCGCCTATATGATGCGTAATCTTGGATATGAGATTATTGCGGTGCATTTTAACTATGACCAGCGCACACAAAAAAAAGAGTTGGCGTGTTTTGAAAATATCTGTAAAGCCTTACATGTAAGCCAAAAATACTCGCTTGATATCGGTTTTTTTAAGGAGCTTGGAGCCTCAGCACTCACAGATACAAGCATCGATGTTCCAATAGGCGGCATAGAAGAGGGAGTTCCTGTGACTTATGTTCCTTTTCGCAATGGCATATTTTTAAGTATGGCAGCTGCAATCGCAGAAAAAGAGGGTGCAGAAGCGATTGCCATTGGAGTGGTTGAAGAGGATAGTAGTGGCTATCCAGATTGTCGTGAGCGCTACATACAAAGTATGCAAGAAAGTATCAACCTTGGCACAAAAGATACAACAAATCTCACAATCTTTATGCCACTTGTGCATCTCAAAAAATCCCAAATTGTTGAAGAAGCAATCAAACTACAAGTGCCACTCGAACTCACATGGAGCTGCTATCAAAATGAGGACAAAGCGTGCGGTGTGTGTGACAGCTGCAGATTGCGACTCAATGGCTTTGAAAAAGCTGGCATCAAAGACCCCATAATCTATGCATAAAAGTTTAGAGATTTGCGGCTTACATGTAGAGCTTCTCACCAATCCAAAGCTTAAACATAGTTATATCAATATCTTGCCATCAAGTCAGATACTTGTAAAAACACCCCTTACATCTCAAGCGCAAATTGTGCAACTTATTCAAAGCAAAGCTGATTGGATTGTAAAAAAAATCAATCATATTGAAAAATATCAAAAAGTAAATGTCAATTTTGAAGATGAAGTGTTACTTTTTGGAGAACTTTATAGCGTTGATCATGAACTTGCAGAGCCGTTAAGGGCGCAACTTTTAGCAGGTAAAAACAGTACGCCAAACAAAATTTTAGCAATCTATGACAACTACTACAAAACGATGGCTGCGCAATATATCCCAAAACGTGTTGCTTACTTTAGTGATCTTATGGGTTTACACTCGACAAATATTAAATATAAAAAGATGAAACGAAGGTGGGGAAGTTGCGACACAAAAGGCGAACTGACCTTTAACACCCAACTTTTAAAGCTCTCTCCCACGCTTATAGACTATGTTATCGTCCATGAACTGGCCCATTTGCGTCACATGAACCACTCAAAATATTTTCATGCCCTTGTACAAAAATATCTTCCCAATTCAAAAGAGCTAGAAAAAAAAATCAAAGAGGAATACTATAAATTTATGTAGAATTGATTGTAAAAAAGAAAGTGGTACCTGCGGGCGGACTCGAACCGCCACATCTTGCGATAGCGGATTTTGAATCCGCCGTGTCTACCATTTCACCACGCAGGCATTTTAAAGATTAGAATTTTACTCAAAGAAATATTAAAATAAGATTTAAAAGGATTTTTTTACTAAATTACAATTTTTGAAGCTTCTATTTACTACAATTACAAATAATTTAATGAGATAAAATAGAAAATAATTTAAGAAAGTTGATTGATGAATATTTTAATTACAGGCGGAGCTGGGTATATTGGTTCTCACACTTTAATAGCGCTTGATAAGGCAGGTTATGATTTTATCGTTTATGATAATCTTTGTAACGCTTCAAAAGAGTCTTTAGTAAGAGTTGAAAAAATTATAGATAAAAAAATCGTGTTTGAAGAGGGCGATATTCGTGATAAAAAAGCGCTTCAAAGAGTTTTTTCAAAATATAACATTGACTCAGTAATCCATTTTGCTGGTTTAAAAGCGGTTGGAGATTCTGTCAAACATCCTTTGGATTATTATGATAATAATGTCAATGGCACCCTTGTGCTCTTACATGTAATGCAAGAGTTTGAATGCAAAAAGATAGTTTTTAGTTCCTCTGCAACTGTCTATGGCGATCCGCACACTACACCAATAAAAGAGAGTTTCCCAACTGGTGGCATCACCAACCCATATGGAAAAACAAAGCTTTTTATAGAAGAGATTTTAAAAGATGTACATGTAAGCGATAGTGCATTTAAAATAGTAATTTTGCGATATTTCAATCCAGTAGGTGCGCATGAAAGTGGGCTTATTGGTGAAGATCCAAATGGAGTGCCTAACAATCTTATGCCCTTTGTTGCACAAGTTGCTGTTGGGCGTAGAGAGTTTTTAAGTGTTTTTGGCGGAGATTATGCAACACATGATGGCACTGGAGTACGGGATTATATCCATGTTGTTGATTTAGCTTATGGACATGTCAAAGCGATTGATTATCTCAATGGAAAAAATAGTATCAATCCACTTATTGTCAATCTCGGTACTGGAAAAGGGTACAGCGTTTTAGATGTGGTTAATGGATTTGAAAAAGCGAGTCAGAAAAAAGTAGCATATAAGATTGTAGAGCGTCGAGTGGGCGATATTGCCTCTTGCTATGCTAATCCAAGTTATGCAAAAGAGATTTTAGGCTGGGAAGCTACAAAAACACTTGAAGATATGTGCCATGATAGTTGGAGATGGCAAAGTAACAATCCAAACGGATACAAAAAGGAGCAATAGATGAAAGGCATTATTTTAGCAGGGGGAAGCGGTACACGACTCTACCCAATCACCAAGGGAGTTTCCAAACAGCTCGTCCCAATTTATGATAAACCGATGATTTACTATCCACTCTCAGTGCTTATGCTCGCAGGAATCACAGAAGTGCTTATCATCTCCACTCCAAAAGATCTTCCAAGATTTGAGGAACTTTTAGGTGATGGAAGCGATATTGGCATGGCATTTTCTTATGTGGTCCAACCCTCACCCGATGGACTTGCGCAAGCATTTTTGCTCGGTGAAGAATTTTTAGCTGGCGATGATGCATGTTTGGTTTTAGGAGATAATATCTTTTATGGTCAGGGTCTGACAAAACTCTTGGCTCAAAGTGTAAAAAGTGCACAAGAGGAGAAAAAAGCGACTGTATTTGGCTATTACGTGAGCGATCCTGAGCGTTATGGCGTGGCTGAGTTTGATGATGCTGGAAACGTCACCTCATTAGAGGAAAAACCAACAAATCCGAAAAGCAACTATGTGGTGGTTGGTCTTTATTTTTATCCAAATGATGTCGTAGCAAAAGCAAAAGAGGTTAAACCAAGTGAGCGCGGAGAGCTTGAGATTACGACGCTCAACCAAGACTATCTTGATGAAAAAAGGCTCAAAGTAGAACTGATGGGTCGCGGGTATGCATGGCTTGATACCGGAACGCATGAATCCTTATTAGAAGCAAGTCAATTTATCCAAACCATTGAAAATCGCCAATCTTTAAAAGTTGCATGTATCGAAGAGATTGCTTATGAGATGGGCTATATCTCCAAAGAAAAACTTTTAGAGCTTGCCGTGCCTTTAAGTAAAAATCAATATGGCCAGTATCTTATTCGTAGAGCTAGCCAACCAAGAGGATTAAAATAATGCAGTTTACAAGAACAGCAATAGAAGATGTGATTATCATTGAGCCAAAAGTACACGGAGACCATCGAGGCTATTTTGTAGAGACATTTCGAGCCGATAAACTTGAGGCATTTTTAGGCTATAAAATCAACTTTTGCCAAGATAATGAGTCGAAAAGCTCTCGGGGAGTTTTACGAGGGTTACACTACCAACTTCCACCGCACGCACAAACAAAACTTGTGCGGGTCATCCAAGGCAAAGTGCTTGATGTGGCTGTAGATATTCGCAAAGGAAGTCCGACATTTGGCTTACATGTAAGCGTAGAGTTAAGTGCAGACAATAAAAAACAGATGCTTGTTCCAAGAGGATTTGCACATGGATTTGTAGTGCTTGAAGATGACACAATTTTTGCTTATAAAGTCGATAATTACTACTCTCCTGAGTGTGATCGTGGCATCGCTTTTGATGATGCAGCACTAAACATTGAGTGGCAAGTAGCGTATGATGCACTCAACCTCTCCGCAAAAGATAAACTCCAACCAAAACTCGCCCAAGCGACTGATTTGTTTGAATATGGCGTGGATTATTACCATGCGTAATGTTTTAGTAACAGGCGCAAACGGTCAGCTTGGAAGTGAGATACGAGCTTTACATGGAGACTTTGCATATAACTTTTTTTTCACAGATAGAGCCACTCTGGATATCAGTGATGCGGAGGCTCTAGAGCGTTTTGTAACAGCCAATACAATCGATGCTATCATCAACTGTGCTGCCTACACAGCCGTCGATAAAGCAGAATTGGACGCGCAAAATGCCGATGCCATAAACCATTTGGCAGTGCAAAATCTAGCGCTTACATGTAAGGCAAAAAAACTCAAATTTATTCATATTTCAACGGATTATGTCTTTGATGGAAAAAACTTCAAACCCTACACAGAAGCAGATGCCACAAATCCAAATGGAATCTATGGAAAAACAAAACTCGATGGCGAGAGAGCACTCTTGCATGCTAGCCCCGCAAACTCCATTATCATTCGCACTTCATGGGTTTACAGCTCATTTGGAGCCAATTTTGTTAAAACGATGCTGCGTTTAGGGAAAGAAAAAGAGGAGCTTGGGGTTATTTACGATCAAGTGGGAACGCCGACGTATGCAAGGGATTTGGCACAAGTCATCTTAGAAATATTGCCAAAGATAGCAAATGAGAAACCGGCAATTTATCACTACTCAAATGAAGGCGTGCTTTCTTGGTACGATTTTGCAAAAGAGATTATGCGTATGGCAAAGCTTCCATGTAGGGTAAATCCCATTGAAACAAAAGAGTACCCAACGCCCGCAACTCGCCCGCACTATAGTTTACTGAGCAAATCAAAAATAAAAAAAGAGTTTGGTATCGAGATTCCGTACTGGAAAGACTCACTGGATGCATGTTTACAAATTTTAGGAGAAAGAAAATGAAAAAATCACTACTACTTACAGGCACAGCTGGCTTTATAGGCTCAAATTTTGTTCCCTATTTTTTAGAGAAGTATCCACAGTACAATCTTATCAATCTTGATTTGCTGACCTATGCTGGAAACCTTGAAAACTTAGCAGAGTGCGAGGGAAATCCTCGATATAAGTTTATCAAAGGTGATATTTGTAATCGTGAACTTGTGGAGTTTCTTTTTAGTGAGTACGATATTCAAGGTGTGATTCACTTTGCAGCGGAGAGCCATGTCGATAACTCCATCAAAAATCCTGGAGTATTTGTGCAAACAAATGTGAATGGAACCTTTACACTCTTAGATGTAGCGTATAAATACTGGATGGAAAAACCCTTTACATGTAAGCCAAAATATGAAGGATGCCGATTTCACCATATTTCAACGGATGAAGTCTATGGAACGCTCACATCTGATCCTTTGGACCTTTTTACTGAAAGTACACCGTATGCTCCAAACTCTCCTTATAGTGCAAGTAAAGCAAGTAGCGATATGATTGTGCGAAGTTATCAAGAGACCTATGGTATGGATACTGTTATCACCAACTGTTCCAACAATTATGGTCCAAAACAGCATGATGAAAAACTGATTCCAACCATCATTAGAAATGCACTCAAAGGCAATCCTATCCCAATTTATGGCGATGGTAAAAATATACGAGATTGGCTGTATGTGCTTGATCACTGTAAAGGAATAGACACTGTTTATCATACAGGTAAAAGTGGCGAAGTGTATAATATCGGTGGAAGAAATGAGCGAACAAACTTGCAAATCGTGGATAGAATTTGCACTATTTTGGATGAAAAAGTTCCAAAATCGACTTCTTACAAAGAGCTTATTACATTTGTAGAAGATAGAGCAGGGCACGACAGACGCTACGCTATCGATGCTACAAAATTAGAAACAGAGCTTGGCTGGAAGGCTGATGAAACCTTTGATACGGGGATCGTGAAGACGGTTGCGTGGTATTTAAAAAAATATAATACAAAATAGTTATGAAATGAAGCGGATTTGACGATATAGAGGCATATTTATGGAACTCTTCTTGCTTTGATAGTTCCATAATACACGGAGGTGTCGGGTGAGAATAACGCAAAGTATGTATTATCAAGTTCAAAATGCAAATACAAACGCTCTTGGTGAAAAGCTTTTTGATGTCAATAAACAGATTGCATCTGGTCAAAAATTTCAATATGCGTATGAAGCACCTGTCTCGTTTTCTGATGCTATGCGTTTAGATAATGAGATTAACACCTTTGATCAAGTCGTAAAAAGTGCCAGCAGTGGATTAAAATTTTCACAACAAACCGATTCTACGATTAGCTCCATGACAAAAACGATGGATCAGTTTAAAACAAAATTGGTTCAAGCAGCTTCAGCTGCAAACTCCCCAGAAAGCCTCGCAGCACTTGCGGGTGAGTTGCGTGGACTTCAAGAACAACTCAAAACTCTCGCAAACACTTCCATCAACGGACAATATATCTTTTCAGGTTCCATGGTAAACCAAAAGCCTATCGATGCTACTGGAAAATATCTAGGAAACAATCAGTCTATGACCTCATTTTTGGGATCAAACATCCGTCAAAGCTATAATATTTCTGGTGCTGAGATGTTTTTAGGTGACGAGAGCACCACAAAACGAAAAATTACCACCAATACAGAACACCTCAATCAATCTTTGTTACATCCTGATATTATGACAGATACTACAATTGCTTCAAATATGGCGACAAATGAGTATCTTAAATCAACGGATACCATCAGAGATTTGATGGGAGATACAAACACCATTCCTGAGCTCATAAATGCTCAAAACCATTTTTATATTGCAGGAACAAACCACGACGGATCCACTTTCAAAACAACGATAAATATGAAGGATACAGAAACTATAGGCAATCTTATGGATAAAATAGGAAGCACTTATGGTAATACAGCTACAAATAAACTTGTTAATGTAACTTTAAATGCTCTTGGGCAAATTGAGGTAGAAGATAACCTCGCTGGAAGTTCAAAACTTGATTTTCATATGGTGGCAAATGTTGATCCTGCTGGAGCTGTTACAGAGTTAAATGATTTAAATAGCAACGGTACTAAAGTCATTGAATTTACCAAGAGCGAAATTGCAAGTTATGCTGCAAGCATAGGGCAACAAAGAGACCAATTTCAGCCTGAAAACTTTTTATTAAATATGGATTTTCGAACCAAATCTGGAGTGCTTGCAAGCTCTGTAACTCCCTTAAAAGATATATTTCAGTCCAATATTGATCATATTGATTT
This sequence comes from Sulfurimonadaceae bacterium, assembly GCA_036169815.1. Lineage (GTDB taxonomy): Bacteria > Campylobacterota > Campylobacteria > Campylobacterales > Sulfurimonadaceae > Hydrocurvibacter. The sequence continues at coordinate 30,560 of JAVHOA010000120.1, read as the reverse complement.
GAGTGGAAGTGATGCTGATGGCGCTGCCGTTTTCAGTAGTTTTGCCATTACAGCTACCACAACACTTCAAGATATGATTGATGCTATGAAAAGTACGTATCAAGGAAGTGCAACAGATTTAATGGCAAATTTATCGAATGGTCGTATCAACTTTTCAACTTTAAGCGGACAAGATAATATAAATATACAAATGACAGCCAAAGATAGTGCAAACACGAGTATAAACGCTCTGACTTCCAATGCAGCAATCAGCTATGATAATGCCAAATTTGAAAAATCTGGTCGTTATCTTTTGTCTAATGGCTCACAAATGGTAAAAGCGGACAACTCATTTGCCGCATCGAGCACAAAACTTTCAGAAGTTTCAGGGAGCACACCTTTTATTTCACAACAACTAAAATTAAATGGACTCAATATATTTGGAACAGCTTTTAATGCACAAATCGATATAAAAGATAGTGGATCTACATTTTCACTTGATGGTGGAGCAACAAACTATACAATCTACAATATGGCAAATCCACGCGCAGCGGTAAATGGTAATGAGATGACTTACAAACAGCTAACAGATGTTGTTAATATGGTTGTAAGCAATAATATACCAACTGCGACAAATGATTCTGCAGCATACGATGATGCCATAAAAAACGCAGATGCTGCTGCAAGAACCTTTCTAGATGAAAAGGGCCGCATCAGTTTTGAGCAGACAAATGTCAATGCGACCCAAGCAGAGCTCTCTTTGGTGGATGTATCGAGTACAACATACCCAGCTTCAGGTGTAAAAGCTATCGGTTCTGCTTTGGAATTTAATGCAAACAGTGCTTTGGCTATCTCTGATGCTAAAACAGATTTCTTCGCAACGATTGATGCAATCATTAGCTCCGTAGAACAGGGAAAATATAGAGCAGATGCTTCTCAAGGAAGCCTCAGAAATTTAGGGATTCAAAATGGGATTCAAATGCTCGATGATTTGAGTCTTCATATTTCAAAAGAGCAATCAAAATCTGGTGTGCAGTCACAATCGCTTCAAGCAGCAGGCGATCGCACGCAGATGCTTATTTTGAGTGCACAACGTATGCGCTCTGATGTTGTCGATACAGATATTGCAAGCGCTACACTACAACTCAATCAGTTGCAACTCAACTACCAAGCCATCTATTCAACCATAGCAAAAGTCTCTCAGCTTTCTCTTGTAAACTATGTAAAGTAGCCTTTGTGCTGCTTTTTTTGCTATACTCCACTTTTATTTTTCTTTAGGAATTTTTATTGCGCAATATCATATTTATCATTGTTTTTGGTGTTTTTATCTATCTTGGAGTTTCTACAATTGTTGCACAGAGCTCTATTATTGGAAAACTTGGAGCGGCTTTTGCTGTATTTAACCATGAAACTTTTGGGTATATCTCTTTTATCTATCCGTTTGTACTTCTCTATCCACTTGCTTTCGTATATAAAAAACCAGAGCTAACACTGCGAACTTTTGAGATTACGCTCTCCTCATTTTTACTTTTCTTTTCAGTCATAATGTTTCAAGCTTTGGTGATTTCAAACGAGTTTCAAGGCTCATTTGCTGGAAGTTTCATCGAGTTTCTCTCTCCTTTTATAGGGCTTTTTGGTATTTGGATTTTTTGGCTTGTCATGAGTATTGTCGCTTCAAGTATCTTTTTTGATAAAACATTTTATGAGTTTATAGAACCATCTTTAGAGAAGTTTCATCTTTTTAAAAATTACCTACATGTAAGCCGTGAAAAAGCAAAAATAAAGGCCGCAGAAGAGGCAAAAATGAAACTTCAAGAGCAAAAAAAAGCACAGATTGCACAAGCAAAAGAGGAGTTCTCCAAAGCCCAAGCATTCCAAGAAGAGGAAGCACCTCAAGAGTTGCAAAATGAACCAGAAATTATCAGTACTCTTGCCTATGAAAGTGAAGTGCTTTATGAGTACGAAGCACCATTACAAGAACTAGAAGAGAAAGATTTTGAGATCAAGCTCATTAAAAGAGAGGAAAAAAAAGAGCCTCTTAGCGTTGATGAGACTCAAGAGGTAGAAGCACTGCAGGAGGAAAATAAAACGATTGTCTCACTTGCAAAAAAAGTAAAAGAGCAAAAGAGTGCTCTTATCGTTGAGGAGCTTGAAGAAAATACAAAACTTTTAGCAAATATCGAAAAGGGGAAAGTTGAAAAACCAAAAAATTTTAAATTGCCCTCAGTCGATTTTTTACAAAAGCCACCAGCAAAAACAAATACAGTTGATGAAGTAGAACTTGATGACAAGATCAAAGATCTCATTGCTAAACTTGCGCATTTTAATATTGATGGCGATGTTATCCGCACATATGCGGGTCCTGTGGTTTCCACGTTTGAGTTCAAACCCGCCGCAAATGTAAAAGTTTCTAAAATCCTTAATCTTCAAGATGATCTTGCCATGGCCTTACGTGCGCAAACCATTCGCATCCAAGCACCAATTCCTGGTAAAGATGTGGTTGGAATTGAGATTCCAAATAAAACCGTTGAAACGATTTATCTACGAGATCTCATTGAGAGTAAGCTGTTTCAAGAGTCTAAATCGCCACTTACTTTAGTGCTTGGAAAAGATATTGTCGGCAAACCTTTTATTACAGACTTAAAAAAACTGCCACACTTGCTTATCGCTGGAACTACGGGAAGTGGAAAAAGTGTTGGGATTAACTCGATGATTTTGAGTTTGCTCTATAAAAACTCTCCAGACCAGTTGCGTCTTTTGATGATCGATCCAAAGATGCTTGAATTTTCTATCTACAACGATATTCCCCATCTCTTAACTCCCGTCATCACCAAAGCCAAACAGGCGGTGGTTGCACTCAATAATATGGTTTCAGAGATGGAGAGACGTTATGAAATGATGAGTGATACACGCACAAAAAATATTGAAAACTATAATGAAAAGATAAAAAAAGAGGGTGGAAAAGAGCTGCCATACATCGTTATTATCATTGATGAACTTGCGGATTTGATGATGACAAGCGGCAAAGATGTAGAACATTCCATTGCACGCCTAGCGCAGATGGCACGGGCAGCTGGAATCCACTTGGTTGTTGCAACCCAGCGTCCATCAGTGGATGTTGTGACAGGACTTATCAAGGCAAATCTACCATCTCGTATTAGCTATAGAGTAGGGCAAAAAATAGATTCAAAAATCATCCTAGACCAGCAGGGTGCAGAGTCACTGCTTGGGCGTGGAGATATGCTTTTTACACCTCCTGGTGCTACTGGACTTGTTCGCTTACATGCACCTTGGAGTACAGAAGAGGAGATTGAAAATATTGTAGAATTTATCAAATCCCAACGTGAACCAGATTATGATAAAAGCTTTTTGCTAGAAGAGAATGAGGTGAAGCGCAGTGGTACAAGCACGAGCGACTTTGGTGATGAGATAGACCCTCTCTATGAAGAAGCAAAACAGATTGTATTATCGGAGAAAAAAACTTCAATCTCCTACCTACAAAGAAGGTTGCAAATAGGCTATAACAGGTCTGCAAGAGTGATTGAACAGCTTGAAGATAGTGGCATCTTGTCTGCGCCAAATGCAAAAGGGATACGAGAGATATTATAAGTAATTATGTTACAAAAATATACATACCTCTTGAAATTTAGCGATTAAATGTTACTAAAATTCACACTATCAAAAAACAAATCATTTATTTGGTTATAATCTTTGAAAATAAAATTAACAGGAGTCATAATGGCTTTTATAAAAGATTATAAAGCTCACGTTGCTGAGCGTGGAGCACTTGGTGTTCCTCCACTTCCACTTTCAGCTGACCAAACAGCCGAGTTAATAGAGATGATAAAAAAAGGTGAAGGTGACTTAGAATTTAACCTTGATCTCTTAACAAACCGTGTTTCTCCTGGCGTTGATGATGCAGCCTATGTGAAAGCCGCATTTTTAAATGATGTCGTACAAGAAAATGTTCAAGTTGCAGCATTAAGTGCACAAACTGCTGTCAAAATGCTCAGTATGATGCTTGGCGGATACAATGTAAAACCAATTATTGATGCGCTCAAATCAAGCAACACTGCCGTTGTTGCGCAAGCAGTCGAAGCTTTAAAACATACACTTCTTGTTTATGATGCGTTTAATGATGTTGAAGAGCTTCATAAAGCTGGTAATGCAGCTGCAACAGAAGTGATGACTTCATGGGCAAATGCGGAATGGTTTACTTCTAAACCTGCTCTTGCGGAGGAGATTTCCCTTACTGTCTATAAAGTTCCTGGTGAAACAAATACGGACGACCTTTCTCCTGCTAGCGAAGCATTTACTCGTTCAGACATTCCACTTCATGCAAACTCTATGCTCCAAGCAAGAATGGAAAAACCTCTTGAAACAATCAAAGCCTTAAAAGAAAAAGGGCACCCTTTAGCGTATGTTGGTGATGTTGTTGGAACTGGTTCGAGCCGCAAATCTGGCGTAAACTCTGTGCAATGGCATATGGGTGAAGATATTGTAGGTGTTCCAAATAAACGCACGGGCGGTGTTGTTATTGGAAATATTATTGCTCCTATTTTCTTTGCTACATGTGAAGATTCTGGTGCACTTCCACTAGAGATGGACGTAAGTGCGATGGAAACAGGCGATGTCATCACTCTATATCCATTTAAAGGCGAAGCACATATAAATGGTTCTTGTATCGCAACATTTAAACTTAACCCAAATACTATCGTTGATGAAGTACGTGCGGGTGGCCGTATCCCACTTATTATTGGTCGTGGTTTAACTGCAAAAGCACGCGCTGTTCTAGGACTTGGCGCAACGGATCTATTCTTAACTCCAGTACAACCTGCAGATACTGGCAAAGGCTACACACTTGCGCAAAAAATGGTAGGCCGTGCTTGTGGAATGATGGGTGTTCGCCCTGGAATGTATGTTGAACCAATCACGACGACTGTTGGAAGTCAAGATACAACTGGACCGATGACACGTGATGAGATTAAAGAGCTAGCAGCTCTTGGTTTTTCAGCGGATCTTGTGATGCAGTCATTTTGTCACACAGCGGCGTATCCAAAACCTTCAGATGTTGTGATGCACCATACACTGCCAGATTTCATCTCGAACCGTTCTGGTGTTGCACTGCGTCCTGGCGATGGAGTTATTCACTCTTGGTTAAACCGTTTAACTCTACCAGATACTGTAGGAACGGGCGGTGATAGCCATACTCGTTTTCCAATAGGTATCTCTTTTCCTGGTGGATCTGGAATCGTTGCATTTGCAGGCGTAACTGGTTCTATGCCACTGACTATGCCAGAGTCTGTACTTGTGCGTTTTAGTGGTGAGTTGCAACCTGGTATTACACTGCGTGACCTTGTCAATGCGATTCCATATACTGCAATCCAACAAGGGCTTTTGACTGTTGAGAAAAAAGGGAAGAAAAATATTTTCAATGGCCGCATATTAGAGATAGAGGGACTTGCCAACTTAAAAGCTGAGCAAGCGTTTGAACTCTCAGATGCATCTGCTGAGCGTTCCGCGGCTGCATGTACAGTGCTTTTAAATAAAGAACCCGTGATAGAATATCTTAAATCAAACGTAGTGCTTATTGAGTCAATGGTTGCAGATGGGTATAAAGATGCGCGTACACTCCAACGCCGTGCTGAGAAAATGAAAGCTTGGCTAGCAAACCCTGAGTTACTCCAACCAGATGCTGATGCAGAGTATGCAGCTGTCATTGAAATCAATCTAAACGATATTACAGAGCCGATCTTAGCGTGTCCAAACGATCCAGATAATGTCAAGCTTTTAAGTGAAGTTGCTGGTGAGAAAATCGATGAAGTCTTTTTAGGAAGCTGTATGACAAATATCGGTCACTACCGTGCAGCTGGTGAAGTGATGCGTGGAGAAGGTAAAGTTGCAGTTGAAAAATTTTGGATTGTACCGCCGACTCGCATGGATGAACAGCAACTCATCAATGAGGGATATTATGATGTTTATAAATCTATCGAAGCGAGAACTGAGGTTCCAGGATGTTCACTTTGTATGGGGAATCAAGCAAGCGCTCGCCCAGATTCGACTGTATTTTCAACTTCAACACGTAACTTTGATAACCGTTTAGGAAAAGGAACGCAAGTGTATCTTGGTTCTGCTGAGCTTGCATCTGTGTGTGCAAAACTTGGACGTATTCCAACTGTTGCAGAGTATATGAGTATAGTTCCGCAAAAACTTGCCGGTAAAAAAGAGGATGTTTACAAATACCTCAATTTTAATGAAATCAAAGATTATCATCTTGAAGCGCGCAGTGTAGCGCAAGAGAAATATGGTGTTACTATCAAACCTGTTTAATTACAGATTCTTTTTTGCTTACATGTAAAGCTTTTTTCTTTACATGTAAAGACTATTTTACTTACATGTAAGCCTTTTTTTACTTATAAATCTAGTTTTTTTATTCTTACATGTAAAGCTTTTTTACTTACATGTAACCCTTTTTTTATTGTCGTACGATGTCAAAATCCGCCGGTATTTTTGCTTTAAATACTCTATCTTCTATCTTTTTATTTTCTACTTGATTTGAAAATTGGATGGAAACTTTGTTTTCTAATTCATCAAGATAGGTAATAGAATCAATACTATTTGCTTTGACGTGAATATTGATTTTTAGTTTTTCATATTTTGCTTTATAAAGCGACTCATTGACTTTTTTGGCATTTTTGAGCATCTCAAAAAAAGCGATGGTGTTACCCACTTTTTTTATAATCACTTGCTCAATTTCTGGCTCAATGATAACAAGATCTTCATTTTTTATATAAATCTCTTTTTTAACAGGTCGCACATAGTTCCACATAGCCATATTTGGTCTTTTTGCTTTAATATCTCCACTGTATTTAATAACTGTTTTTTTATCGTCAATAACTGTTTGCACAAAGTGTGCCGAGAAGGTATCTAGGTTTTCTGCAAAACCAAAAAGATTTGCACACAAAAGTGATATAAGAATAGTTTTTTTCATGAAACTCCATTTTTCTACAATTATACCAAAGGTAGCTAAACGAGTGGATATCTCAAGGAAGAGAAGCCCTATTTATCCTAAATATATCTTTAGTGTGATAGAATTCGAAAAAATTAAGAGAAGGTTTAAAATGCTACAAGCATTCGTTGGCAAGGTATTTGGCACTAAAAATGATAGAGAGTTAAAAAAATATCAAAAGCGCGTAAATGGCATCAATAATTTAGAACAATTTTATAAAAATATGAGTGATGATGCACTAAAAAAAGAGTTTTCTGATTTGCAAACATCAGTTTTAGAAGCAACAAAAAGTTTGGATGATGTTCTTGAACACTCTTTTGCAATCACACGAGAAGCGTCAGTGAGAACACTTGGAATGCGCCATCATGATGTGCAACTTGTGGGTGGGATGGTTTTGCATGAAGGACGCATAGCGGAGATGAAAACGGGAGAGGGAAAAACTCTTGTTGCAACACTACCAATCGTCTTAAATGCAATGACTCTAAAAGGGGTCCATTTAGTCACAGTCAATGACTATCTTGCTCGCCGTGATGCTATGGATATGGCACCACTGTATGAGTTTTTAGGCTTTAGTGTTGGTGTGGTTTTAGAGAGCATTAACAACTCTGGTGAAAAACGCAAACAGTATCATGCTGACATTACTTATGGTACTAATAATGAGTTTGGATTTGATTATCTTCGTGATAATATGAGCTACTCAAAAGATCAAATGGTCCAACGCGGACACCATTTTGTTATCGTTGATGAAGTGGATTCTATTTTGATAGATGAAGCAAGAACTCCACTTATTATCTCAGGCCCTGTCAACAAAACCTTAGATACATACAAAAAAGCAAATTATGTTGCTCTTAATATGACAAAAGATGAACACTTTAGCGTTGATGAAAAAGATAGAGTGGTCCTTATCACAGAAACAGGAATCACTAAAGCTGAAGAACTGTTTGGTGTTGAAAATCTTTACAGTGTAGAAAACTCTACTCTTTCACACCATTTGGATCAAGCGCTCAAAGCAAACTATCTTTTTGAAGTCGATGTGGATTATGTTGTCAATGAGGGCGAGATTGTTATTGTTGATGAGTTTACAGGACGTTTGAGCGAGGGAAGAAGATTTTCAGAGGGTCTGCATCAAGCACTCGAAGCCAAAGAGGGCGTTGAGATTAAGCATGAAACGCAAACACTTGCGGATATTACCTTTCAAAACTACTTTCGAATGTATGAAAAACTCTCGGGGATGACGGGAACTGCGCAGACAGAAGCGACTGAATTTGCTCAAATCTACAATCTTGATGTTGTCTCAATTCCAACAAATATTCCTGTTATGCGTGCTGATTTAAATGATCTTATCTATAAAACAGAAGTGGAAAAATTTAATGCAGTTGTTACAAAAATAAAAGAGCTTGCAAAAACAGGACAGCCAGTATTAATTGGAACAGCTTCGATTGAAAAATCTGAAAAATTGCATGAATTTTTGAAAAAAGAGAAAATCGCACATACGGTCCTTAATGCAAAAAATCACGCGCAAGAGGGTGAAATTATCAAATTTGCAGGCTCTCAGGGTGCTGTTACGATCGCGACCAATATGGCTGGACGCGGGGTTGATATTAAAGTGAGTCAAGAGGTGAAAGATTTAGGTGGTTTGTATATTTTAGGAACAGAGAGACATGAAAACCGCCGTATAGACAACCAGCTCCGTGGCCGTTCTGGTCGCCAAGGTGATCCTGGAACAACGCAATTTTATCTTTCATTGGAAGATAATCTTTTGAGAATCTTTGGTTCTGATAAAATTAAAATGATTATGGAGAGACTCGGTGTTGAAGATGGCGAGTATATCGAATCTAAAATGGTCACTCGCGCAGTTGAAAAAGCGCAGAAAAAAGTTGAGCAACTCCATTATGAGGGGCGTAAACAGATTGTTGAGTATGATGATGTTGCAAATGAACAAAGAAAAATCATCTATAAATTTAGAAATGAACTTCTAAGTCCTGAGTATAAAATAGATGAAAAGATAGATTTGATTCGAAATGAATATCTTTTGAGTTTATTTCTTGAGTGTAATATCTTTAGTGGAAGCGCAACCGAGGATTTCAATCTTGAAAAACTCTCTCTTATGCTTAAAGAGGAGATTAACTTTACATTGGAGATTGCAGCATTTGAAGGCTTAGAATATGATGCGTTCTATGCGAAACTTCTTGCACAGATCAAAGGCTATTATGAAGAGAAAATGGCTGTTTTAGACCCATCAATACGAGGAGATGTTGAAAAAGAGTTTTATCTAAAAACTTTAGACACCGCTTGGAGAGAGCATCTTTACACGATGGATAATATGAAAACGGGAATCCGTCTTCGTGCTTATAATCAAAAAGATCCTTTGGTCGAGTACAAAAAAGAGAGCTACAACCTTTTTAGCGAATTGGTTGAAACCATCAAATACAACACTGTAAAAACACTTCATATTATTCAATTTCAGATGAATGATGCAGAAGAGGAGCTCGCTGAACTCGCGCGCCTTGAAGAGCAACAAAGAGAAGAAGAGCGCTCGCATCTTGATCTCAATATTCATGATAATGATGACCTTGTAGTAGAAAAAAAGCCTGCGAGAAATGATCTTTGTCCTTGTGGAAGTGGTAAAAAGTATAAACAATGCTGTGGAGTAAGTGGTCCTAAAAAAGGTGTATTTGCATCTTGAGTAGAAGTATTATCCCCTATCTTGTCAAACGGTTTTTACGTTTTGACAAGGAACAGCCTTTCATCTTTCTCTCAGCACTTTTAGCCTATCTCGGAATCACGCTTGGGGTGATGGTACTCATTATCGCGATGGCACTGATGAACGGTTTTGATAAAGAGTTTAAGAACAAACTCACCGTAATGAACTATCCACTGACAATATTGCCAAAATTCGATGGTGCCATTACTAAAGAGTTGCTAGCAACGCTCAACGCTCAATTTCCTACTCTTAGTTTCAGTCCTTATGTTGTTTCATCTGTGATTACAAAAAGCGGATCATCGCTTGAGGGTGGATATATCTTTGGAGTAGATTATAAAGCGGAAGCCAAAGTCAATAAAATCCTTAAAGATGCCCTCAAGGAACGCAACTACCCTCAATTTAGTGTGATTATCGGAAAACCTTTGAGTGAAGAGTATCAGATTAACAGAGCTGATAAACTGATGTATATTTTTACGCAAGTAGAACCAGGTGGTCTCTCGGTGACGCCAAAGATAAAACGATTTACTGTGCGTGATTTTTTTGATTCGGGACTCATCGCGTATGATAAGGCGTATAGTTACACAGATATAGAATCTCTGCAAAAAGTATTATCGATGCCATCAAATCAGTTTAATGGCATCCATATCTACTCTGCAAATCCGCAAGCAGATATCAAAAAGATAGCAAAGGTGTTACCACAAACAGTGGCTATTAAAGGCTGGTGGGAAGACAATACAAACTTTTTTGCAGCGCTTGAGTTGGAAAAAACTTCACTTTTTATTGTTTTGATGCTCCTTATCTTGATTGCATCCATAAATATCATCTCCTCTTTGCTGATGACAGTGATGAATAGGCGCTCTGAAATAGCACTTTTACTCTCTCTTGGTGCATCAAAAATCGAGATTAAAAAAATATTTTTATATTTAGGTGTTGTCATAGGTATTGGAGGAATACTCTCAGGCGTAGTCCTTGGACTTAGTGGCATTTGGGTGTTAAGTAGCTTTGACATTGTTCATCTTCCAAAAGATGTGTATCCAACCACAACACTGCCACTTGATTTGAGTTTACTTGATTTTTCCATCATCGTGCTTGGCGCCTTTGCTATCGTCATTCTCTCCTCATACTACCCAGCGAAAAAAGCAAGTGAAGTAGATATTCTTACTGTTTTAAGAAATGAATAGCACGCTTTACTCACCATCTTTTTTGCTTGGTGAGAACAGCTCTATTGGAAAAAGAAGCGTTCTTTTAATGATATTTAAGGGTGCAATAATCATATCTTTTGCAACGCTTGTGCTCACATTTGGATCATAAATGCTCCCTTGTACTTTCAAGGAGGTAGAGATACTCTCTTTTCCAAATAGGATATATCCAACGATTGGTATTTGGGAAGCTTTAGAGGCTAAATCTGTTTTTAAGTTAAGATCCATATCTAAAGTGTCACTATTTAAGTTCATTTTGCCTTTTCCATAAATCTTAATCTCTTTTGATGCCAAAGAGAGATCGCTCAAATCATACACACCTTTTTTAGATGTAAATCCAACATACATATTCTCTACATGTAAGCCTTTTTGAGAGTAATCAGGGACGCTAAATGTCACAAGAGATGGAACGGTATTGACAAAGGCAAAAACATTATTGAGTGCTTTGTATTCTTGTAAAATTGTATTTTGAATCTCTATAATTCCAGAAAACTCCTCAAATGCTCCATTAAAAGTAAATGAGAGTGCTCCACTTGAAAATCTTGATGTTGCAAAGAGTTTTTCCATAAATGTATCATTAAAATTTGATCCATGCAGATAAAAAATTCCATATTTATTGAGATTGAATCCAGCTTTTCCTTTGGCGTGTTGGAGTTGTGCTGTGAGCTCTGAATCACAGTATTGCACATTGAGAGTATCGGCTAACATCTTTCTGTTGCTGCTAAAATAGAGATAACTCTCTTTGGCTTGCGCTGTGATGGATGCTTGCTCTTTTGTCTGCGCAAATATATGCTCATTTTTAAATTTTACAAATGCAGGAATGTTAAAACCGAGATGATTTGCTTGGATTTTTATACCATTATTGAGCCTTACATGTAACTCGTTATTGATGGTAATATCTGTTTTTTCATCGCTATAACTTCCGCTAAATCTATATTTATCAAGTGGAATATTATTTTTAACAAGAAATTTATACGGATATTGCAGCGAACCATCGAAAAGGAACTCACCCTCTTTATTTGTTGATGCAAGCGTGATATCTCCATTGGTAATATTGTAATCTTTAAAGAGGGGAACATTTTTATAAATTTTACTAAAATCCTTACATGTAAGGCTCCACAGATTATTTTCTTTGAGCAAAAGTGTCGTATTGTATTTTTTAAAGGTGATGGCTGTATCTTTTTTTGTGTTGTCAACGCTCAGCGCATAGTTTTCTTGTTTGTTGAAAAATTTTGCTAGGAACTCATTTTGTAGCGCTACTTTTTGTAAAACAACTTCTCCTAAACTTTTATTGAGGTCATAATCGAGCACAAAAGTGGAGCTAAATGTATCTGCTGTTAGGTCTGTTTTGGCAATTTGAACCTTATTGTTTGCATAAAGAATTTTTGTTGCACCTAAAGAAATTTTATTTTCACCTACTTGCCAAGCACTTTTTTCTTTACTACTAATCTCTATTTTTTTATTGACTTTGAGTGAGAGGGCAAGCATATTTTGATCGAGTTTTACTTTTTTATTTTGAAGTTTTAAAATATTTAGATTGAGTGCTGCTGTGAAATCGTTGAGATTGATATCTCCCCACAGAGAACCTAAAAATTTATTTTCTACGCCAATTTCAACTTTAGGAAGCTTGGCGATTAAGGTGTTGAGATCAAAATTAAACGTAAAACTTGCCAAATCATAAAGTGTGTCTTTATACTGTAAGCTTGATTGGGAGACAAAAATTTTATCCTCTTTTGGTAAAACATTGTAAATGAGATGTACTTTTTGTTTTTTTGAGAGTGAAACGGCATCGATTTGAAACTGCGTTATATCAGCTTCCAATCTCCCTTCATGTTTTGTAGGATTTAATGAACCGCTAATATTCGTTTCAAAACTCTCTTTATTGACAAGTGTTAAGTTTTTGATATCGACTTGTGAACCTTTAAGTGTTAAAAAGGCATTTGAGGCATTGAGATTCATATTTTTATAAACAAAGGCACCATGTTCGAGTGCAAAACTTCCATTGGCATCGACATTAAAATTTTTTAACTTGATAAAAAGATTTAAGTGCGTATCTATTTTAGAAGTTGTTTGCATAAATGGAATATCTACTTTATATGTTTTTAATAGATTGACAACATCACGATCGAGCGATAGATAATCTTGAAGATAGAGGCAAAGAAGATATTTATTGGGATTGAGATCGATATCAAGGTAGCTTTTAGGAAGTTCTTGTACATGAAATCTTGCATCTTTTGGATAGATATGGAGCACTCCATTGCTAAAAATAAGATGTGTACTTGAGGTTATAATAGGAGCAAGTCTTGTATCAAAAGTGTATTGCAAACTCTCTAAATGCGCATCTGCATAAATGTGTCTCATAAAATCTTCTGGTTTTGCAAACTCCACAAATCCATAAAATTGTTGCAGGGAAGCATCTTTCATTTTGATTGCATCATAAATCCATCTATTGAGATATGATGGAAGATGTGCCATTTTTGTGATAGATGGCAAATTTCCAATAGCTTTGCGCGATTGTAATTTATAAAAAAGTTTTTGTGTATCCATAGAGATTAAAAGTGTCATATTCGTATCATTAAGGAGAGTGAGCTCAAGCTGACTTGAAAGTTTTTCTTTTTTATTATCTATAACTGCTGTTCCATGCAGGTGAAAAGTTTTATCACTGTTCTCAAATTTATTAATATGAACGATTGATTGCTCTTTTGTGACATCAATATCAGTTAAAATATGAAGATCTTTCGTCCGCACTACAAGAAAGCTTTTTTCACCTCTTTTATAGCGAAATGAGAGTTGTGTGTCATTAATATGAACAGTTTTTAGATCAACATCTTGCAAGAGATCAGCGATTTGGTAAATATTTTTTAATATATCAAAACTATCTTTGACTTTTTTTCTATAATTTTGCTCTTTTTCTTCTGTTTTTGGTAAGATAACTTCAATTTTTTGAGCCCGAATGATAAGTTTTTGATCCCATTTTATGTATAATTTCTCGACTATCAACGATGGCAAGCGTAAATTGTTAATCTCTACACCATTTAAAATAGATATAAAAATAACCAGAAGAGATAAAAATATGAATAAAAAAAAGCTGACTATAATTGCGTGGAGCTTTGATATTGCAGTGCTGATACTGATTTCGTTCATGTACTACCTAAATATAATGATTGTAACCCCAAAAGCAGTTGTGATACCAAGTGGCTCTATGAGCAAAATTATAACACACCTATCTGAACAAAATATAAGTGTTACAAGCCTTGATGCGCTTCTAGTAAGAATGATCGGTAGGCCTCAAAAAGGACTTATAACTTTAGATGAAACATCAATGACCCATGCTGATTTTTTATACAAAATAGCTACCACTAAACCGTCCATGGTCGATGTGACGCTTATTCCTGGGGAAACAACAACTATCTTTTTAGATCAAATCGCACAAGAACTTCATTTAAACAGAGCACTTTTGCAAAAAAACTATGACCAATTTAGTTCTGAAACCGAGGGAGCTTTTATCCCTGATACCTATCGATTTTCTGTTGGAGTGAGCGAAGAAACACTTATAAAAACTTTGTTAAAAAAGTCTGAACAAAAGATGATTAAACACTCAAATGAAAAACTTGGAAAATATAACAGCGCCGATTGGAAGCGTTACCTCACTATCGCATCTGTAGTACAAAAAGAGGCTGCTTCAAAGGAAGAGATGCCTTTAGTGGCTTCAGTTATATATAATCGTATCAAAAAAGGGATGCGACTTCAAATGGATGGAACTTTGAATTATGGCAAATATTCTCATGTAAAAGTGACACACCAACGTATCGCAAGCGATAAAAGCGCATATAATACTTATAAACATAAAGGTCTTCCAAAAACACCTGTCTGTAATGTTAGTTTTACTGCTATTGATGCAGCAATTCATCCTGCAAAAACTGATTATCTTTACTTTGTCAAAGGTGAAGATGGAAAACATATCTTCAGTTGTAACTATTCTACACATGTAAAAAACATCCATAATGCTACAAAATGAAACATAAAAAGAAGTTTGATTGATCTTTTGTTCTCCTTATAGAATAGTTATAGTTGTTTGTGTATCATAAGAGTTGTAAAAAATATGACCGTTTATACTAAACATTGCTTGTTTTTTGCAAGTTTGATTTTTTAGTATATGACTTTAAGGTCGTAGTCAATCTATTTGAGGAGTCCATGGAATGAATCAAGGAAAACGAGTTGGTATTGTCGGTGCTGGAAATGTTGGTGCCACAGTAGCATATTCACTTGCGATGCAAGGGTCTTGTCACGAGATTATTTTAAGAGATAACAAAATTGACGTAGCTAAAGGAAAAGCTTTAGATATGAGTCAAGCAGCTTCAGCCGTACGTAGCCATACTGTCGTTAAAGTTGCTGAAGAGATTTCTGACTTAACAGATTGTGATGTCGTTGTTGTGACAGCTGGAAGTCCTCGCTTACCAGGAATGAGCCGTGATGATCTTTTGATGATTAATGCAAATATCACAAAAGAGGTTATTAAAGGTGTCGCACAGTACTCCCCAAATGCTACTATTATTATGGTTTCAAATCCACTTGATGCTATGACTTATGTCGCTTTAAAAGAGAGTGGCTTTGACAGAAGTAGAGTTATTGGAATGGCTGGTATCTTAGATAGTTCAAGAATGGCTTCATTTATTCAAGAAAAATTAGGTTACGGCGGTGGTCAAATCCGTGCTTCTGTTATGGGTGGGCATGGTGATGATATGGTTCCTCTTCCTCGCTACTCTACTATCGCAGGTGTTCCTTTAACTGATGTTCTTTCTGATAATGAGATTGAAGAGATTGTACAGCGTACCCGTCATGGAGGAGCAGAGATTGTAAGCTACCTCAAAACAGGATCTGCATATTATGCACCTGCAAAAGCTGCAGCCATTATGGTTGAGGCGATTTTAAAAGACACTAAACAGATTCATCCATGTGCCGTGTATCTTGATGGTGAGTATGGGTACAGTGATGTCGTTTCTGGTGTTCCTGTTATGCTTGGTGCAAATGGAGCAGAAAAGATTATTCAAGTAACATTGGATAATAAAGAAAAAGAGATGTTTGCAAAATCTTGTGCATCAGTGCAATCACTTATTGATACACTCAATCAAAATAATTTTTTCCAAGGAGAGTAAGTTTTATGGCAACACGTATTGAAAAAGACACAATGGGAGCAATCGCAGTTCCTATTGATGCATATTGGGCGGCGCAAACTCAGCGTTCTGTAGAAAATTTTAAAATTGGTGAAGAGAAGATGCCTTATGAGATTACTCGTGCATTTTCATTTCTAAAAAAAGCAGTAGCACTTGTCAATAAAGACTTAGGCAAGCTTGATGCAAGAAAAGCAGATGCAATTGCACAAGCTGCTGATGATATGCTGGCTGGCAAACTAGACAGCAACTATCCTTTGGTTGTTTGGCAAACAGGTTCAGGTACGCAATCGAATATGAATAACAATGAAGTCTTGGCAAATCGTGCTACTGAAATTCTCGGTGGCGATTTTAGAGTAGAGAAGCTGATTCATCCAAATGATGATGTCAATAAATCTCAAAGCTCAAATGACACGTATCCAACAGCCTTACATGTAGCGTCTGTTATCTCTGTTGAAGAGCGTTTACTTCCAGCGATTGCAAAACTCAAAGCAACATTGCAAGCGAAAAGTGAAGCATTTGAAAATATTGTAAAAATCGGACGTACGCACCTTCAAGATGCAACACCGCTTACGCTTGGTCAAGAGATTAGCGGTTGGGTAGAGATGCTGAACAAATGTGAAAAAATGGTCAAAAATTCTCTTGAGCCTGTACGCGAGTTGGCTCTTGGCGGGACTGCTGTTGGGACAGGCCTCAATGCTCATCCAGAGCTAGGAGAACGTGTTGCAAAAAAACTCAGTGAACTCACAGGACATGATTTTATCACCGCACCTAATAAATTTCATGCGCTTACTTCTCATGATGCACTTGTATATTGTCACGGAGCACTTAAAGCATTGGCTGCTGACATGATGAAAATCGCAAATGATGTAAGATGGTTAGCTTCAGGACCTCGTTGTGGACTTGGAGAGATCTCAATCCCAGAAAACGAACCAGGTTCTTCTATCATGCCGGGGAAAGTGAACCCTACGCAAAGTGAAGCTGTCACGATGGTAGCATGCCAAGTGATGGGAAATGATGCAACAATCGGTTTTGCAGCGAGTCAAGGAAATTTTGAACTGAATGTATTTAAACCTGTAATTGCCTATAACTTCTTGCAATCATCAAGACTGCTTGCGGACTCTATTGTTTCATTTAATGACAATGCTGCAATTGGTATTGAAGCAAATGTGTCAAAAATTGATCATTATCTTCATGATTCTTTAATGCTTGTTACTGCACTCAACCCATATATTGGATATGAAAATGCAGCAAAAATCGCAAAAACTGCTCATAAAAATGGAACAACTCTTAAAGAGGAAGCGATGGCTCTTGGTTTACTAAGCGCTGAAGAGTTTGATAAGTATGTTGTGCCAGAAGATATGATAAGTCCAAAAGAGTAATTAAATTTAAAAAGGAGAAGTAAATGAATATACATGAATATCAAGCAAAACAGATTTTTGCTAAATATGGTGTTCCAACACCAAGAGGTATTGTGGCAAATACACCAGACCAAGCAGTGAGAAATGCCTCAGAACTTGGTGGAAATATTTGGGTTGTGAAAGCACAAATACATGCAGGTGGTCGTGGACTCGGTGGTGGTGTAAAACTTGCACGTTCACTTGAAGAAGTAGGGCAGTTAGCGACTGAAATTCTAGGTATGACTCTTGTAACACACCAAACAGGTCCAGAGGGCAAACTGGTTCAAAAAGTTTATATAGAAGAGGGTGCAGACATCGTAGATGAACTTTATCTCGGTGTTGTTTTAGACCGCGCACGTGAGATGCCTGTCATTATGGCTTCTACGCAAGGCGGTATGGAGATAGAAAATGTTGCACACGATACTCCTGAAAAAATCATTAAAGTTGCTGTCGATCCTGCTATTGGTTTTCAAGGTTTTCATGGTCGCGAACTTGTTTTTGGGCTTGGCATCACAGATGCTGCTGAACAGAAAAAGTTTATCTCATTTGCATCAAAACTTTATAAACTTTATATGGAAAATGATGCCGAGATGATTGAAATCAACCCACTTATCAAAACTGGGTCTGGGGATTTCTTGGCACTTGATGGCAAAATGGGATTTGATGATTCAGCACTTGGACGCCACCCAGATATTGAAGATATGCGAGATATCTCCGAGGAAGATGCAGATGAGAGAGAAGCTGGACGTTATGGACTCTCTTATATCTCTTTAGATGGCGAAATAGGTTGTATGGTTAATGGTGCTGGTCTTGCGATGGGTACAATGGATACAATCAACTATATGGGTGGAACACCTGCGAACTTCCTTGACGTTGGCGGAAAAGCAAATGCAGAAACAGTTGCAAAAGGGTTTGAAATCATTTTAAAAAATCCAAAAGTGAAAGCAATTTTCGTAAACATTTTTGGTGGAATCGTGCGATGTGATCGTATTGCAAATGGAATTTTAGAAGCGACAAAATTGGTTAATGTTCATGTCCCAGTTATCGTACGTCTTGATGGTACGAATGCACCAGAGGCCGCAGAGATTCTAAAAAATGCAAATATACCAAATGTTATTGCGGCAACTGATTTAGCTGATGGTGCGGCTAAAGCTGTAGCTGCTGCGAAAGGAGAATAATTCAATGAGTATTTTAGTCAATAAAGATACAAAAGTTATCGTTCAAGGTTTTACAGGTAAAGAGGGTTCTTTTCACGCTGAGCAGTGTTTGGCTTATGGTACAAAAATCGTTGGTGGTGTAACACCAAACAAAGGTGGTCAAGAACATTTAGGACAACCCGTTTTCAATACTGTTGCTGAAGCAGTAAAAGCTACAGGCGCGACTGTAAGTATGATTTTTGTTCCACCAGCTTTTGTGGCTGATGCTGTTATGGAAGCCGCAGATGCAGGTATTGAACTTGCTGTTGTGATTACCGAGGGTGCTCCAGTGCGTGACATGCAAGCTGCAAAAGCGTACGCAACAAAACACAATATGAAAACAATCGGACCAAACTGTCCAGGGATTATTACCGCAGAAGAGTGTAAAATCGGGATTATGCCAGGAATGATTTTCAAAAAAGGAAATGTTGGACTTATCTCAAAATCTGGCACACTCACATATGAGGGTGCAAACCAAGTTTGTAGAGAAGGTTTTGGCATCTCAACAGCGGTTGGTATTGGTGGAGATCCGATTATTGGTCTTTCATATAAACAATTGCTTCCAATGTTTGAAGCAGATCCTGATACTCACGCAATTGTTATGATTGGTGAAATTGGTGGCGATTTAGAGATTCAAGCAGCAAAACTCATAAAAGAGCAGATTACAAAACCTGTTGTTGCCTTTATCGCTGGTCAGACAGCTCCAAAGGGTAAACGTATGGGGCACGCTGGTGCTATTGTCAGTGGTGGTGCTGGAACTGCAAAAGAAAAAATGGAAGCGCTTGAAGCAGCGGGTGTAAGAGTTGTTGTTTCTCCAGCTGAAATCGGAAAAGCGGTTGCTGAAGTTTTAGGAAAAAAATAGAGATGCTGACAACTTTTGAGGTTTGCTATGTTAAATGTTCTGGTTGTGCAAACACAATTACGAAATCCCTTGAGGCCGAGGGATTTAAAGATATACATGTAGATCTCTCGTGCGAGCCTCGAAAAGTAACAGTCGATATACTTGATGAAGCGTCACAAGCACATTTCAAAGCAACTCTAAGGAACTTAGGCTATCCTCTTTGTGACGAAGAGATCGGTTTCATTGACTCAGCTAGCCTGAAGGCTAAGAGTTATGTTTCGTGTGCTATTGGAAAAATTTCGAACAACAAAAAAGAAAATTAATTTAACTTGTAAAAAAGGAGAATATATGGCATCTGCTATGGTTGAATATCCAGGAAATGTTCCTGTATGGGTTAATAAAGACAATTGTAAGGCATGTGATATCTGTGTATCTGTTTGCCCATCTGGTGTACTTGGTATGCGTTATGATTCTACATCAACACTTGGTGCAATGATCTCAGTCGATCATCCAGAATCTTGTATTGGTTGTAATGAGTGCGAATTATCGTGTCCAGATTTTGCTATTTATGTAGCAGATAAAAAAGAGTATAAGTTTGCAAAATTAACTGACGAATCAAAAGCACGTCAAGTTGCTGTTATTGCAAACCACTATATGTCACTTGAACAACAAGGAGTTAAATAATGGCGACAAGAGAAGTAATTTCAACAGGAAATGAACTGTGCGCATTAGCTGCAAAAGATGCTGGATGTAAATTTTTTGGTGGTTATCCAATCACACCTTCAAGTGAAGTTATGCATGAGATGTCTGACCTAATGCCAGAAGTTGGTGGTGCTTGTATTCAAATGGAAGATGAAATCGCTGGAGTTGCGGCTGCAATTGGTGCTGGTATGTCTGGTGTGAGAACAATGACTGCTACTTCAGGTCCTGGTATCTCTTTAAAAGCTGAAAATTTAGGTCTTGCACAAATGACTGAAGTGCCTTTGGTTGTTGTCAATGTTATGCGTGGTGGTCCATCAACTGGTCTTCCGACTCGTGTATCCCAAGGAGACGTGAGACAAGCAAAAAACCCATCCCATGGAGATTACCGCTCAATCACAGTGTGTGCTGGTTCTTTGGCAGAATGTTACACCGAAACCGCAAGAGCGTTTAACCTAGCAGATAGATTTATGCAACCTGTTTTTGTACTTTTGGATGAAACAATTGGTCACATGCATGGAAAAGCAATTATTCCAACAGAAGAAGAAATAACAAAAGGGATTGTTCCTCGTAAAACTTTTACTGGAGCCCCTGAAGATTATCTTCCATACGCGTGTGAAGCTGACCAACCAGCAGTTTTAAATCCAATGTTTCAAGGGTATAGATACCACTTTACAGGTTTACACCATGATGCAAGAGGATTTCCAACAGAAGAGATCGAAACTTGCCGTAAATTGATTCAACGCCTTGAAGACAAAGTGATGTTACATACAGATGAGCTAGAACATAATGAAGAGTTTATGCTTGATGATATGACTGGAGCTGAGGGTGAAGTGCTTATTATCGCTTATGGTTCAGTTGCTCTTGCAGCAAAAGAAGCGATTCGCCACTTACGAGCTGAGGGGATTAAAGCAGGACTTTTTAGACCAATTACTTTATGGCCAAGTCCAGCTGAAACTATCAAAAAACATACTGATATGATTAAAAATGTGCTTTGTGTGGAGTTAAATATCAGACAATACACTGAAGAGATAGAACGTGTTTCTGGAAGATTAGATTTGCAAGGACTCTATAAAGTTAATGGCCGTCCAATCTCTCCATACGAAATTGTAAATAAAGTAAAAGAGGTATTCTAAGATGGCATTTAATTATGATAAATATTTAAGACTTGATAAAATGCCAACACTTTGGTGTTGGGGATGTGGAGATGGTGTTATTCTTAAAGCTTTTGTAAGAGCTGTTGATAAACTCGGTCTCAAACCTGATGATGTATGTGTAGTTTCAGGTATTGGCTGTTCAGGAAGGTTTTCTTCTTATGTTGATTTCAATACCGTACATACTACACATGGAAGAACGATTCCTTTTGCTACTGGTATTAAACTTATGAATCCAGATAAACATGTTATCTGTGTAGCTGGAGATGGTGATGGTTTAGCAATCGGTGGTAACCATACTATTCATGGTTGTAGAAGAAACATCGATATTACAATGATAATTATCAATAACTTCATCTATGGTCTTACAAACTCTCAAACTTCACCAACAACTCCACAAGGGATGTGGACTGTTTCTCAAAAGTCAGGAAATATTGACCCAACATTTAACGCAACAAATTTGGCAATTGCTGCTGGTGCTTCATTTGTCGCACGCGAGACTATGCTTGATCCAAAAAAACTTGAAAAAGTTTTTGTAAAAGCGATTGAACACAGAGGTTTTTCTTTTATAGATGTTATGTCTAACTGTCACGTTAATCTTGGTCGTAAAAATAAAATGGCTAGTGCTATGGAAAACTTAGAGTGGATTGATAGCATTACAACGCCATTGAAGAAATGGGAAGCGCTCAGTGATGAAGAAAAACTCAATGTTTTTCCAACAGGTATTTTAAAAGAAGATAAAACTGTACGTGAGTATTGTGACATGTATAAAGAAGTTGTCGATTTCCACCAAGGTAAACGTAAAACGATTACCCAAAACGATTTTGCTAAAAAGATATAAGGAGAATACAATGGCTAGAAACTTAATGAGATTTACGGGCGTTGGTGGACAAGGTGTTCTTCTTGCTGGAGAAATTTTTGCAGCAGCAAAAATCAGAGCTGGTGGCGAGGGTTTAAAAACTGCCACATATACATCGCAAGTGCGTGGTGGTCCAACAGTTGTTGATATTACTCTTGATGATAATGAAATTTTTTATCCTTATGCAAATGATGGTGAAATCGATTTTATGCTTTCAGTTGCGCATGTAAGTTACAACTTATTTAAAAATGGAGTAAAACCAGGTGGGATTATTGTAGTTGATCCAAACCTCGTTCACCCATCAGATGAGGATAGAAAAACTTGGAATATCTTCGAGATTCCAATTATTACAATCGCAAAAGAAGAGGTTGGGAATGTTATTACTCAATCTGTCGTTGCTCTTGCGATTGCAAACACAATGCAAAATGCGGTGGATAGACAAACACTTATAGATACAATGCTTTCTAAAGTACCCGCAAAAGTACATCCTGCTAATCTAAAAGCTTATGAACTTGGTGAAAAATACGCTCTAGAAGCTATGAATAAGTAGTTCTGTAGAAATTTTACATAAGTGGGCAGGGTGCTTTGCAAAGAGTACCGTGCCCTTTCAATATCCTTTTATAAAATTATAGAAATTCAAAAAGGATACTTTATCTATCCTTACAACAGTATGTATAACTTATTTTAGTCTCTTACTTTAGAGGTACCCTTAAATATCACTTCAAAAGCCTACATGATACTTATGAAACTACAAAATAAGAGTATGAAAAAATCGTTGAATATTCTATACTTACTTAATTAAAGTTTGAAGGATTATTATGAAGTTAGCAGTCTCGGCATGTTTGCTTGGTGAAAAAGTGCGCTATGACGGTGGGCATAAAAGAGATCGTTTCATCACAGATCAGCTTTCTGCTTATTGTTCATATGTCCCTTTTTGTCCAGAAGCGCTAGCGTTTGGAACGCCGCGTCCATCCATACGAATGGTGCGAGATGGTGAGCAAAACCATATTATTTCCAACAAAGATGGAGCAGATTTGACAGAGCATCTGCTTGGATTTTCAAATCAAGAACTCCAGAAGATTGCAAGTGAAGATCTTTGTGGCATTATTTTTAAGTCAAAATCTCCAAGTTGCGGGCTTGGAAGTTCGAAAACCTATCTGCCAAATGGATTTTCTGAGGGAAAGAGCGATGGAATTTTTGTCTCCCTTTGTCGTAAACAATTTCCTCATCTCCCCATGGAAGAGGAGGGCAGGCTTGTGGATGATTGGTTAAGAGAAAATTTTATTATGCAAATATTTGCATATAAATCTTTTGAAAATCTCAAAAAAAATGCTCCGAATATGAAAAAACTTGTAGAGTTTCATACAAAAAACAAGTTTATGTTGCAAGCCAAAGATGAAAAGCTCTATCGTGAACTCGGTAAAATTGTGGGTAATCACGAATCTTTTTCTTTTAATGAAATTCTGCTCTCTTATGAAGAGAAATTTAAAACTGCCATCGCAAAAAAAAGCTCACGCAAACGAGATAAAAATGTGCTTGAACATATGGCAGGATTTTTTAAAAAAGAGCTCTTAAAAGTGGAAAAAGAGATGCTCCATACGCAAATCGAGGAGTACATGCAAGCAATTGTACCGCTTATCGTTCCCCTGAGTACCATCAACCTTTATGCAAAAAAATATAACACAAGCTATTTGTTAGAGCAAACATTTTTAGCTCCCTATCCTAAAGAGTTGGCTTTGCGCTCAAGCCTGCATGGTTCAAAATGACAAAAATCCTCTGGTTTCGGCGTGATCTTCGTGTAGAAGATAATATGTTGCTTACATGTAAGGGTGAACTTCTGCCTATTTTTATCTTTGATGAAAATATCCTCAAAAATCTTCCTTGTGACGACAGACGTGTAAGTTTTATCTATGAAGCAGTGTGTAAACTCAAAGTAGATTTGCAAGCAAAAGGGCTTAACCTAGCCCTATTTTATGGCAAACCTACAGAGATTATCAGCTCTCTTTTAAAGACTACATCCATTGATAAAATCGTGGCATGCGGAGATTATGATGCCTATGCACGACAAAGAGATCTTGAAATCTCACGCCTTGTAGAGTTTGAGTATCTGTATGGAACCTACATTTTTCAACCTGATGAGATTTTAAAAGATGATGGCTCACCTTACAGAGTTTTTACCCCATTTTACAAGAAATCTAAAACAATTTTTTCCTCTTCACACTTAGCAAAAAGTGAGTTTAGTGCGCAAAATAGCCTGATTCCATTTTCATATAACACACTTTCTTTAGAGGATATCGGCTTTCAATATCAAGCACATGGAGTAGAGCGACTTGAGACACTTTTAGATAAATTTGCCTTACATGTAAGGCAATATCAAAGTGATCGTGACACCATTGCAACGACTGACACCTCCGCCCTTAGCGTGCATCTACGTTTTGGCACCTTGGGTATTAAACAGCTTTTGCGTTGGCTTGTACACAGGAAAAAAGAGGGAATCGATACCGAGCCATTTTTTAGACAGCTCGTTTTTCGTGAGTTTTATGCCTCTTTACTCTACTATTTTCCTTCTCTTGCAGAAAAAAACTTTACTTATAGTTTCAATGGTGTAGAAGATGAAGCTAAATTTGCGCTTTTTTGTGAAGCAAAAACAGGCGTGCCGATCGTTGATGCAGGAATCAATGAACTACTACAAACAGGTAAAATGCACAACCGCGTGCGGATGATTGTTGCTTCTTTTTTTACAAAAGACCTCTTACTTCCTTGGCAATGGGGTGAGCAGTTTTTTCGTTTGTACCTGCTCGATTATGATGCGGCTTCTAACATACTTTCATGGCAATGGAGCGCTGGAACAGGAGTGGATCCTCAACCCTATTTTAGAGTTTTTAATCCCTATTTACAAGCAAAAAAATTTGATAAAGATGCCATATACATCAAAAAATGGCTTCCGCAACTCTTACATGTAAGCGCAAAAGATTTGCATAATGAAGCCTATCTTCTAGAGGCAAGTTTAAAAAATTATCCAAAGCCTTGTGTTGTGCACAAAGAAGCCGCGAAAAAAGCTATTGAAGCGTTTCGATCTTAAAAAAAATCTCTATCAAATCAAAATCTTAGCTCTCTTTGGTTACCATATCGCAGGTACAACAAGTTGATGCTTGAATTTTTTCAAGAGGAAAGTCTGGGCTACCGTAAGACAGGGTTCCATTTAACGAATGGCCGTAGTAATACGAGGGAAAGTGCAACAGAAAATAAACCGCCATCTTTGATGGTAAGGGTGAAACGGCGGTGTAAGAGACCACCAGTATTTATAGTAATATAAGTAGCTTGTAAACCCAACCTGGTAGCAAGAAACAGATGGTTAGCGTCTTACATTGCTACTGTTTCGCTAGAGTTGATCTGTAAAGATCAAAGTAGATTAATATCACTATAACAGAACCCAGCTTACCGTTGTACCTAATTTTTTCTTTACATGTAAGCCTTTTTTTCTTTACATGTAAGCCTTTTTGAGGCCTTCTTTTACAACTATTTTTTCAAGAGAATTTACATTATGTTATCTAAAGTAATATAATATTAATGTCTATCATTGACAAAGTATTGTATATATGTATATAATATATCATAGACAGTCTATTATATAAGATCTCAATTTGTCCACTATATTGAGAGAGGATAATTTTATGTATTTAAGAGTTAATGAACAACGCTTTGGAGCACAATTAAATCTAAATAATGATATTGAGATATTTTATTCAGATATAAATACATTAAAGCCAAATAGAGATTTTATCCTTATAGATCACTACGTATGTTTGTTCGATAATGATTGGAAGATTATTGATGAAGTATGGGAGTTTTTACAAAACAGACTTCAAGCTAAAAGACTTGCCTTTAATACTATTGCTACTAAAGGCTCTGATCTAAAACTATTTTATGATTTTCTTGATCAATATAAATTATCGTATTCTACCCTTACCCATAAAAATATCAATGACTTCATAGCTTGGCTTATGCTTCCAGATCAAAACAAAGATTTAATGCAATTAAATGTACCAAGTAAACGTACCGCAAAATCAGTCAATAGAATCGTTTCTACAATAAGAGATTTTTACAAGTATCACGAAGCTGTAAATGCAATAAATAACCCTTTCATCTATGGATATGTGACTATTAAACGCCCTACCCGTCAGAACAAAACCTTTTATCAACATACTCAGAATGGTATGGTGCAGAAGAGCACATTTAAAATCAAAGAATTTAATCGCGGCATTCGAGTTCTTTCAAAAGATCAGATTGAAACTATACTGAATGCTTGTAAGATGGAACGTGACCGATTACTCTTTGAACTTCTCCTTTTTACGGGAATTAGAATAGGAGAAGCCCTTAGCCTTGATATTCAATCTATTGGTGTTTCTCAAAATATATCTGGTGTACAAGAAATACGTATGAAACCAAATAATGATGATTTTCAAAAAGGAAGCCGCTACCGTCAACAAAAAACAGGAATACGAGATCTGTTTATCCCTACACAACTAATGAATAAGTTGTCTGATTATTATGAGCGAGTATGGCTAAAAATTTATGAAAAACAAGAGATGGATCATGAATACCTTTTTATCTCTGAATTTCATAATAATTTAGGTGAACCGCTCAGTTATCAGGCTGTATGGGATAGATGCCGCAAAATCGGAAAAGAGACTGGAATTTACTTTACACCACACGATTTTCGTCATACCTATGCAACTACACTCGCAAGAAATAAAATAGGCATCGATAAGCTAAGAAAGCTACTTGGACATACTCATATTGCATCTACTGATATTTATATTCAGATTGCAAATAAAGAACAAATCGTGGAAGAACTTATCCCTTTTTATGCAAGTTATGGAATTGAAAATGAGTAAGATTTCCTTGATGGTTAATAATATGGTGAAGATATCCGACTATTCAACATTTAAGCCAGTAAATATTGCTAATAGACACTTTGAATATATCAAGCAAAGCAAAGAACTGAAATCAAAAACAGAGTCATCATTATATACAGAAGTAAAAATGATCCATTATCTGTTTGACTTTTTAATAATGAAAAATATTTCTGACTTGTCCTCATTCTCATACGCATCATTGCAAGAGTTTTATGCCTTTTTAAAAACAACAACTACAAAAACAGGTGCTTTGTTATCACAAAGCTCACAGCGTCTTGTCTATACATTTTTTAAGAATTTTAGCCGATGGCTTTATGAATACTATCCCAATGAAGCACCACCTTTTAATATTTTTATGAAGTCTCATTTTAAACGTAATAACGATAATGTTAAAACAGCTTATTTTTCTGATAAAGTGCTCAAACAAATAAGAATAGCCATTAAAGATGAAGTGGATATTTACACAAAAGCTTACATATTAATTTCATTCTATTATGGATTACGTTCTTCTGATATTGTTTCTCTAAAAGATGATTGCTTGTTGATGAGTGACAAAGATGGAAAGTATGATTTACATTACATTGATCATAAACAAAACGAGAGTGTCACTATCCCAGCAATTGCAGCACCTGTTACAAGAGCAATATCTACTTTAATCCGTCACACTGACGCATATAGACAAATAAGTAAAATAAATAGCATCTTTTTGCACTTAAAATCTGATGGTACAATCGCAATGCTTGAATCATATCAAAAGGCAAGACTCGATAAATTTGTCAAAGAGAACAATATAACTGATGACAGTGGTCGCTTGATTAAAATAAGCTCACATATGTTCCGCAGAACTCTTGCTACCAATTTGCAAAGTAGCGGCACACCTATAGAGACTACGCAATCGATTTTAAATCACAAGTATAAAAGAACAACTCTTCACTACTATGTCAAAACAAAAGATGAAGATTATATTAATCAGATAACTAGTACCCTTGAGCATATGCAAATACTTGCAAATACTCAAGAGATTGAAATTATGCAGAAAGATTTCAATTTTAATAGTGTATTACGTCTATCGGATGGTTATTGCACCAATAAGGCAATGGCAATGGACACAGATTATATGTGTGATACTTTCCAAAAAAGAGGAAACTGTTACGGTTGTTCAAAAATGGTAACGACTCCTGATTTTCTACCCTATTTTAAGAATTTAGTTAAAGAAAAAGAACAAGATATTGAAGTAAAAAGTATATATGAATCAAATATCATTCAGCATCTTGAATTCGAAAAAGACCTCATTGAAATGCTTATTGAGAAACTTGAAAAGTTTGGTGAAATACAATGAATACAGCAATATCTTTTCCTATTCCGAAAGCACCTTTAGATAAATGGAATTTTAATGTTGTTGGAAATAGTCACTTTATAGACAATATTTGGGATTTAACGCCATTGTTTCATAACAAAAGAGCTGGCGTATTCTCCATGGGAAGATTGAACTTTCAATTACTTGAAGATTTTCCAAATATTATTGAGCCCATAAAGCGGTATTGCTACATACGCTTAGGGCAAGTAAAACCACAAAGTGTTGCTTATGAATACAGTGGATTAGCTGGTAAGATTATAGACTTCATGAAATTTTATGGGTTGACTTCATTAGAACAAATTGATACTCATTATTTCATGGAATTTAATATATGGCTGAAAAGATTTTTTCTCAAAAGTGATAAATCGATAAATGGTTTGGCTCACATTTCAAATACATTATTACAAGTCATTAACGTTGGTCAAGCTATGGAGTTTCCTTTTTTATCCAAGGAAGTTATTATATTAGAAACTTCTTTATGGGATTGGTGGGGTACAAATAAGCAGGGACGTGAAATAAGACAATTTGGGCCAGAAGATCGTAGTATTCCATTAACGTTATGGAAACAAATCTTGCAAAAAGCTTGGGATGAACCTAATATTATAGAATATATCAAAGGTGGGCAAAGCAAAGATTTATTTAGGGTCAATAACGCTAAATTTGGCATCTTAATACAAGCCTATACTGGCTTGAGAATATCCGAAGTGCTCTATTTGAAAATCAGATGTGTAGAAAAAGACTCTCAAAATAAATGCTGGCTCAATACAGAAATTGAAAAAACTGAACGTGAAGCAACACTGCATAAAATTCTCATTCCAGAATCAATCTATAATCTCATATTAGATCTTGATATACTAACAGAGCCACTGCGAAAAGAAGCTGATGAAAAGAACTATCTCTTTTATGTTCTCTCTCAAAAACGAAAAAATTCGACTGAGAATAATGGGCCTCAACGATATAAGCCCACTCCATTAGAATCTGGAAAATGGAATACCTATGTTCTAAGACCTTTCTTAGAGAGAAATAATCTCCCAGCAACATTTATAAATTCAAAAAATAATTCGATTAATATATCATCACACTGCTTTAGACATACTTTTGCAAAAATAGCTGTTGCAGAAAAAAATGTTAATCCAAGCGTAGTTCAGACGCACTTTAAACACTTATCGATTGAAATGACGATGCACTATGTTAACCTAACAAAAAAAGATTTGAAAAAAAGCTATCTTCAGGGTATGGTAGAAGCAGATAATATCTATACACAAGGAAAAGAGGGTATCGAATTTAAAAAGAAAATTAGTGACGTAAAAATTGTTGATGATTTAAGCGAGGCAGTAGAAAGAATTTCCAAGTTATTTGGTATTAATCCTCTACCTTTTGGCTTATGTTTGTATGATTTTAAGCGCGGTCATTGTCCTCATTTAGGTGTACAAAGTTGCTATATAGCAAACTGCAGCGATTTCGTCACAAATGAAACTTTTTTACCAAGCTTTGAAAATGAGATAAGTATTCTAAGCCAACACGTTCATCAGTGTCAAAAAACGGGACAGATTGTTGAAGAAAAAAAGGCTAAATTTCATCTTCAAAAACTACATAAGATTGTAGAAAAAATAAAAAGTAGGAGCTAATATGGCAAATGCAGGCGATGCACTTAAACAATATAAAATTGAACAAAAAATAGAAACAGGTCAAAAAATTGAAGACGCTATTGAAAAATTGCGTTCATCGAATGATAAAATATCTATCACCAAAGTCGCAGCCCTATCCGGTGTTAGTAGAGCTAATATTTACGCCAATTACAAAGAGCTTTTTGAAGAAATAGCTCCTATCGAATCAAAAATAAGTTCTACCATCCATCGCACAGAAATAAAAAATAAGAATAATTTAGTAGATGATTTAAAAGAAGAAAATAAGCGTTTACGCGATATTAATAACAAACTAATGGATCAAATTGTGGCAATGCGAATGATGCTAAAATAATGAAATTTATATAGTGGACAATTAAGTACTTTAGATAAATTATGTTAACCAAAAGATATTTTGATGCAAGATACCCTTTTATGTATGCTCTTT
>JAVHOA010000119.1:0-26717 GCA_036169815.1 Sulfurimonadaceae bacterium | reverse complement strand
TATCAACTATTTGCGTGCATCTTTTAAAAAGTAAAATGGATGTAATCTTTTGTAATCTTTCTTTACTATAATTCCTAAAAAGAGGTGAAAATGGCTTATTTCGATAATGTTCAAGTTGGAGACAAACTCTATGGTTTAGTTTTTGGTAAGGGAGAAGTAATCGAAGTTTTTGAGGATAGTCACTACAAGATGATGGTCTCTTTTAAAAATGGCTATGAGGTTCCCTATACTGAAGATGGCATTCCAGGTTGGGGAAATTTTAAAAAACAAACAATTTTTTACAAAACAGATATCGATCTCACCGATGTTGATTTTACTCCTGTCAAAAAAATTCTCTCACCTAAAAAGATTATCAAGCTCAGAGAAAAAAAGAAACTGCAAGTAAAACTTCCATCTGGAATCTGGACAGATTGCTCAAAATGTGTCAAAAACTATGTAGAAGAGATGCTTGAAAAAGAGAAATTTCATCTTTTTAGAAAACAAAAGTAGTTTACTTCTACAGCAAGCTGAAATTAGTCTGCTACAAAAAAAGCAACAGAGTTGATAATTCTTTTTTAACTCTAATTATCTTATAATCATTGAACAAATTAAACTCTTAATACAAGAGATTATCAAGGAAGATGCAATCATGAGATATTTAGCTCCAGTTTTTTTATCACTTTTACTCGCAGCGTGTAATAATTCCAATAGCGATACCAAAGCTACAACACAGTCAAATACGACAGTTGTTGAGGCAAATCAAACGCAAGCTGTTGCACAGACAAACACAACAGTTGCAACTGCTACACCAAGCGAGATTAGCGGTGAAACTATTTTCAACAAATGTAAAAGTTGTCACGGAAACAATGCAGAGAAAAAAGCACTCAATTCATCCGCAATTATCAAAGGTTGGGAAGTGTCAAAAATAGAAGATGCTCTCAAAGGGTACCAAAATGGCACGTATGGCGCAAGTATGAAAAATATTATGAGCGCACAAGCCAAAGGTCTCTCTGATGAAGAGATCAAAAAAGTAGCAACTTACATTCACTCGCTTTAAGTTTCAAAGGGAGTTGCATCCCTTTGATTACGCCTTTGGAAGCGTAAACTTTTGTGTTATAAGTTCTCCCTCTTGATTAAAAAACAGATAATATAAAAAATCTTTTTTTACACGGTAGCCTGCTAAAAAGCGCAGAGCCAAATTTGCCTGTAGTGAAGCAATATGCATCACAATAGGTGCAGCGATACCAGCTGGTTTTTTTTGCATAATCTTAAAAACATCATGAAAAGATGCTTCTTCAAAGAAACAAACTTGTCCGTGAAAGGCTTCTACGCTTCCGTAAATCCAAGGGGTTTTTACATCTTTTGCATACGTGTTAATTTCACCGCGTGTTACAAGATTATCGGTCGCATCGATGATAAGATCCACTGCAATATTTTTCTCTTTAAAACTGTTAAAATCACATTCATGCGCGCTCACCTTCACATACGGGCATCTTTGAGTCATAATCTGCGCATTGATAGAGGCCTTGTTTTGACCCTCATCACCCACTTTAAAAGCGATTTGGCGGTGGATATTATGCACACTTACGGTATCAAAGTCCACTAAATGAATTTCACCAATCCCACTTGCACCTAAGGCAAAAGCCAAAGAGGAGCCAAGTCCGCCACAACCGATAATACAAATCTTTTTCTCTTGCAAAGAGCGCTGCGTCTCTTCGCCCCAAAGTTGGACTTGACGATGAAAATAGTGCATCATTTTTTATCCCTTACATGTAAGCTAATATTTTGTGTTGAGTTCTCTAAAACCCCAATTTTTCTTTGCTTGTCTCACCTCTGAGTGGAGTATCTCAACAATCATCAGCTCCTCTTTATTCCCGAGCTCGCCTATGAGTTCTCCGTTTGGATCGATTAAAAAGGAATCTCCATAAAACTGCCAAACATACTCTTGCTCTTTATACTCGCCTATTCTGTTAGCACGCAATATATAGCAATTATGCGTAAATGCCCGCATCTGCGCAAGATTTTTCCAACGCGCGGCAGATTCAAAAGTAGAAACACTCGGCACGATGACTGCGTCCACATTTTTTTGCGATGCCATCGTCCAGAGCTTATCCACATGCATCTCAAATCCGCTCATCAGTGCAAACTTCAGACCATCGACACTAAAAGTCATGGGTGCTTTTAAAACGGACGTATCATTTGCAAAGAACTTTGCCTCATTCCAATGCGCATAGTGAATAAGCACTTGCTGCATGTAATACGCGGTAGAAGTTGGAGAAAATTTGACTATTGTTTTATAGAGTTTTTTTTTCTTTACAATGATAAGTGGAGCAATAATTGTCATGGCATAACTTACCGAGAGCTCTTTTAAGATCTTAATCTGATGCTGCGACTGCTCTTGTATCATCGCAACAGACATCCCCTCAAGCTCTTTAAAAAAAGAGTTTAAAAGGTATTCGCCAAGCACCAAAAGTTTGACATTTTTTTTCTGTGCAATGCGAATATAATGATACAGTTTTGTCGAACTCATCCCAATGGAAGGAAGCTGTAAAACTGCCGCGATCATAGTGATACTTTAATCTCTTGGATTTTTATCTGCGCTTCTTCAAGTATTTTTTGTGCTTCAAGCAACTCTTTCATACCACTTTCATACGCTTTCACGCTCGCTTCAAGCGGTATCTCCGGATTCATTAAACTCTCTAAAATCTTTTTAGAATTTTCCAATTTTGTTTCAAAATCATTTTTTGCCATCGAGCACCTCTTTTACGTAAGTATCAAATTTGTCTAGTTCCACCAAAAAAGCATCATGCCCATAATCGCTATTGACTTCAAAATAGTAATGGCGTGTATTACCTATCTTTTTGAGTGTATCACCTATCACTTGCATCTCTTGGCTTAAAAAGAGCATATCACTTTTAAAGCCTATAAGATGCAGTTCGCAAGCCACATTTTTTAAAGCCTCGTCAAGAGAATCATATCCACGTGAAAGATCAAAAATATTAATCGCTTTTGTGATATACAAGTATGAGAGCGGATCAAACCATTTTGTGAAGTTTTGCCCATTGTACTCTAAATATGACTCTACTTGAAACTTCCCAAAAAGCTCAAAAAGCCCATCATTTCTTTTATAATCACGTCCAAATTTTTCAGCCATTGAGTGGTGAGACAAAAAGCTAATATGCCCCGCCATGCGCCCTATCGCCATTCCACTGAGACCATTTTCTTTAATATCTTTTGGATTGTAGTTACCATCTTTGAAATCTGGATCACGTAAAATCGCTTCACTTGCAACTTTATTAAAAGCGATCGCCCATGCCTGCGTCGCATAAGTCGCCGCCATTGAGATAATTTTTTTTGCAAAATTTGGATAGTTGATGGCAAACTGCAACGCTTGCATCCCGCCCATAGAACCACCAATAATCGCTTCAACCTCAAAAATTCCAAGCCGATCAAATAAAATCCGCTGCGCTTTTACCATATCTTTGATAGAAACAACGGGAAATCTATAACGGTAGGGTTCATGATGGGGATACATAGGAGACATCGGACCAGTGGAACCAAAACAGCTTCCAATGACATTGGTACAGATAACGAAATATTTATCGGTATCTACTGCTTTGGCTGGACCTATAAAACCATCCCACCAACCCGCTTTGTTTTCACCCTCATAATTACCCGCTGCATGATGCGAACCCGTGAGTGCATGGCAAATAACAATAACATTGCTTTTATCCTCATTTAGAGTTCCATATGTTTCATAAGTGATGTCATAAGGTTCTAAAATACGCCCGCTTTCTAGATAAAGTGGATTCGTAAAATGCTCAGTATAGGTTTGCAGGTTTAAAGACAATATTACAGTTCTCCATGAAAATAGTTGTGTTATTTTATCAAAACTCTCTTAATCAAGCGTCAAGCGCTTGACGCATATCTGCAATCAAATCGCTCACATCTTCAAGTCCACAGCTAATGCGAATAAGCCCAGCTGGCACGCCACATGCTTGAAGTTCTTCATCATTTAGCTGTTGGTGCGTTGTTGAAGCTGGATGGGTGATGATGGATTTGGAATCGCCAATATTGACCACAAGGGAGTAAAGTTTTGTGGCATCGACGACTTGAAGCGCCTCTTCAAAACTCTCGAGCTCAAAGCTTAAAAGTCCGCTACATGCACCATTTTCAAAATATTTCATCGCATTTTTGTAGTTTGCATTGCTTGGAAGCCCTGGATAATTGACTTTTTTTACCTTTGGATGTGACTCTAAAAACTCCGCTAGCGCCAAAGCATTTTTAGAGTGTTCACGCATACGAAGGCTAAGATGCTCGATCCCTTGTATAAAAAGCCAAGAGTTAAATGGAGCAACAACCGCGCCCAAATCACGAAGTAAGCTTAGTCTTGCACGCAAAGTGAAGATTGGAAGTGGTACATCAACATACACAAGCCCATGATAAGAGTGGTCAGGCTCATTAAAATGAGCATAGCGAGGATTTGCTTTTATCTTTTCTAAAAGCCCTTTTCTCTCAACTAAAATCCCACCAATTGCAAGACCTTGACCTGTTGTATATTTGCTCGCACTATGCACAACAACATCCACTCCATGTTCAAAAGGACGGCATAAAATAGGCGTTGCAACGGTATTGTCCACGACAGTGATAATATTATAAGTGTTTGCAATAGCTGCAATAGAGGCTATGTCTGCCACATCAATACTTGGATTTGTGAGTGTTTCAAAAAAGATTACTTTTGTTTTTTCATCTACTAGTTTATGAATCGCATCGGGATTGTGCACATCAAAAAATCTCGCCTCAATTCCAAAACGCTTCAAAGTGTGTGCCGTGAGCGTCAGTGTTCCACCATAAAGCTGAGAAGCGCAAACGATGTTATCTCCCGCCTCAGCGCAGTTTGCAATGGCATAAAAGATGGCACTCATGCCACTTGAAGTGGCAAGTGCGGCTTCTCCGCCCTCTAAAGCGGCAAATCGTTTTTCAAAAACATCTGTTGTTGGATTGTTTAAACGTGTATAAATATTGCCTAACTCTTTGAGAGAAAAAAGATTGGCCGCATGTTGTGAGTCGCGAAACTCATACGCAGTTGTCTGATAAATCGGCACAGCCATAGTGCTTTGTGAGTCTTTTTCATAGCCTACATGTAAGGCTTTTGTTTGCTGTTTCATTTTTTTAAAATTCCTTTTTTAGTTTTTAAGTCATAACAGTTCAAGCACATTTTGCAGTGCTTTTTGAAGGTGCTCAACCTTCATGCCTCTTTTTTCCAACACTTTTACAAACTGTACTGGAATAGAGTGTTCCACAGTTCCATCTAATTTTACCAATCGGTACACAATATGATTTGCCAAAGCTAAATTAACAATCTCTTGAGGGGCATTTTTTGGATGATCACTAAAGCGAACGGCATCTACAATATCTTTTTCCAGCTTCCAGTAGTATAAAATATCACTACTCACAGAAGCTGTCGTTGTGTGCATAATTTTCTCTTCTGCTATTTGTATTCCCTCAGCATCTACAAGCTTTACAAACGCATCTTTTTTCCCTAAACGTGTTATCTCTTGAGCTATAAGTAACTCTCCAATATTGCCTAAAATCGCCGTAATAGAGAGAACTGACAAAGCTTCGATAGAAACTTTTGAATACCATTGCATCATCAAAGTCAAACGCAAAGCACTCACAGATGAAAAAATAGTTTCATTCGATCTATATGCGCCTAAATCAACACTCTTAAACGCATCAGCCATATGGCTCAAAGCAATAGCTTGAACACGCTTCATTCCAAAAATAGTCACTGCCCCATCGATACTACTGATTTCTTTTAACCCATATAAAGGATTATTTGCAGCACGGAGTATCTGCCCTGTTATGATAGAATCCTGCTTCACAACCTTTATGAGATCTTTAATCGACAATTCTGGATTATTGCACACCTGTTGAATCTGCAAAATAGTACTTGAAAGCGGCTTGAGTGTTGCGATAAAATCTTGTATTTTTTTATTGTCAATCAGGCATCTTCTGGAGGTAAAATGAGAGTCTGCAACAACTAAAAGTTCACGGAAAAGATCTTCTAAAACAAGAGGAGCTTTTAAAATATGGTATATCTCCTTGAGCCCCAATTTTAAGATAGTTTGTTTCTCTGTTTTATCTACAACGGCTATAAAAGCTCTATTTGGTATATATTTTAAATAAAGACGAGAAGCTTGCACACAGTTTTCACCCACATTGACGACACAGATATCTGGCATCTCTTCGGCGAGTATTTTTTCTAAAGCCGCAAAGCTTGCTGCAATTTTAACACTCTTGACAATTGGAAGAAGTTGAAAACTTATCTCATTAACACGATCTTTTTTTGTATCAAAATAAACAAGTGAGCGTTTTTTTAAGACTGAAGGAAGTGTTTCATGACTCTGTTCTATAAGGCCAGCTTGAAATAACCAAGGATTTGCTTGTGAAAATGCCGACGCTCCCTCTTCCATCTCATCACCCCAAATACCATACTGCTCATACGCTTTTTCAAACCATTCAACAATATTCTCTTCAGCAGGCCCAGCACACTCTCTGAGTGCACTGAGCATCTTTTCTGCTTTATCAGCAAAAGCGATAATAGGGTCAAAATGAAAATGGCGACTATTAGCTTTGAGACCATGAAAAATCCGAAACAGGGTATTGACTGCCACATCATAAGTTTTTGCACCACCAAGATCGACAATGCCTCTTTTAATCTGTGCTCTATTATTTATAAACTGATCTCTAAATATCTCATAAATTTCATAATCTTCATGATTCTTGGGTAACATCAAAATCGCCTTTTAAAAAAATTCTAAGACTTCAGACTCTGTCCTATTATGCTCTTTTACTTTAAAAATCATCTCGAGTTCTAAACAAGTATTTGCAAAAGAAGCATCAAAATAATGGATATTTTCTGTTTTTTTAGAAATAAACACCATATCTATCCATTTATCAAAATCCTCAAGCATGGAAACCAAAATATCTATAAAAAGTTCACGTTTTGCCTTATCTTGCAGTTGGGAGTTCTCTAGTTTTTCAATAAAACGAATCAAATTCGTCGCAGCATTTGCGGCAATTGGAAAAACTCCAAGCACATTGATAGCTCGTACAAGTTCTCTAATTCCCTCTAACACATCTATTAAAGCGATGCGCAATGCAGGAATATTTCCATCTTCGACAGAACAAAGTGCAAACTCAAGGTCGGAAATCCGCTCTTGAAATATCTCTATGCGCTCTTTTCCCATAATATCTAGTGTCTCGACATCGATTTGTTCCATATCATTGACACTATCGCGAATCATATATTTTTCTTCGAGTGTTGGAACTTTTTTCTCTTGCGCTTTTTGAGGCTCAGATTTACCCAGTTTTGGAGTACGAATGCTCACATCGCCTCTTTGTTTAAGCTCTGCACTTTTTCTTACGATATTTTCTCTTGCCATCCACTCAAGTTGCTCAACATAATGCTCTAAAAGTTTTTTCTCATTAATGTAATGCAGGGTTCTATGCAATACTTTCATTGTCAGCTCTTGATCATACGGTTTTGGTAAAATAGCATCGACTCCATTGAGCATATAGTTGTGCATAAGATTGTAATCTGCTTCGCTAGTCATAACTATAATTCTGACTCCAAAATCTCTTTCCCGAACTTTTTGAACAAACTCCATCCCATCCATAACTGGCATATAATTATCTGTGATGATGAGATCAACTGGCTTTGTTTTAGGATCACAAAAATATGCATACGCCTCCGCGCCATTGCTTTTAATGGTAAAGGTTTCAAACATTCCAT
Source organism: Sulfurimonadaceae bacterium (assembly GCA_036169815.1). Lineage (GTDB taxonomy): Bacteria > Campylobacterota > Campylobacteria > Campylobacterales > Sulfurimonadaceae > Hydrocurvibacter. Next base: position 18,940 of record JAVHOA010000119.1, on the reverse strand, counting down.
CAAATATACGACGATAAAATGCCTGCATCACTAAATCATCTTCTGCTATCAATACATGGATATTGCGTCCATCCTCTTTAATCATCTGTATCATACTTTGTTCCATTGTAGCTCCTTAAATTATTTCATTAATACTATTTGCGACTGCATCGATGACAAGCTCTTTATCTACAGCACCCATCTCATTTGCAACACGTGGCATTCCATAAACAATCGCCGTTTTTTCACTCTCTCCAAAAGTTTTTGATCCGGCATCTTTCATCATCTTTAAGCCTGCAGCGCCATCGCTTCCCATCCCTGTGAGAATATATCCTTGGGCATTTGCTTGTGCAGTTTTTGCGATAGATTTAAACAAAACAGTCACACTTGGCTTATGCGAGTTAACTTTTGGAAAATCTTTTAATCTTACCTTATAAACATCACCGATTTTATACACTTCCATGTGAATTCCGCCAGGAGCAATCAAAACCTGACCATCTTTGATGATGTCATCATTCTCAGCTTCTTTAATATAACTAAAGGGTGCAATTTGATTTAAGCGTCTCGCAAAAGAGGCTGTAAAGCCCACAGGCATATGTTGCGTTACGACTACGCCCGCATGCTCTTTTTTAAGCCCACTGACAACTTTTTCAAGGGCTTGCACTCCACCCGTTGAAGAACCAATCGCCGCAAACTTTTTACTCGGCTTGAGTGATGCACTCTCTTTTACATATTTGAGAACTGGAACTTCTATCTGCTTCATAACACGGACATGCGCTTTAATGGCTGCTTGAATCTTTTGAGTCAGTTCCTCTTGATATTCTGAAAAAAATGCATCAAGATTGACACGAGGTTTTTCTATAATATCTACAGCACCATAACGAAGTGCATCAATGGCTGCATCGGAACCATCTGCGACGAGCGTAGAGCATATTATGACAGGGATTGGTCTTTGCTCTGAGAGCTTTTTTAAAAAAGTTATTCCATCCATTTTTGGCATCTCAATATCCAAAATAAACAAATCAGGCAAACCGACTCTTTTAAACTCTTCAAATGCATCGACAGGATTACTCGCTTCTGCAAAAAGTTCAACGCCAGCAATCTTGTCTATAAGTTTTGCAAAACCACGACGTACAGCTATAGAATCATCTATTATCATTACTTTAATCATCAAAAAACTCCAAGTCACTTTTAGATTCTTTTTTACCCAAGAGATGATTCACCATAAACTGTATGGTATCTTGCAATGAGTGTTCAAACACATACACATCTGAAAAAATGCGTTTGATAAAAAAGTTCTCTAAATAGTTTTGAATATCTTTGAGGATTTCAACTAAAAAGTCAAACCCTTCCAAAGTTGAGAGATCGACGTTATCAAAACTATATATTCGTAAAAATCCGCTCATTTCATCAAATATAGACGTAAGATGTGCGGTGTAGTGATGGTAACCAAATATTTTACTGATAACTTCCAATTCCTCTGCAATTTCGTAAAAAAGTTCACAGCCAAGTTCTCCGCTTTGAAGTCTCCCAACCAATATAGATAATCTTGCGGAAATAAGCTTGATCTCTTCTGTATAAGTATCAAGATAATTCTCAATTCCCGTATCATCCATAAACTTTTTATGTGTGTTGAGCGTGTGGGACATCTCATAAATCATCAGCTTTGCAGCTAAAGCGATACTCAGTTTTTTACAAAGTTCTTCAGGCTCAAAGGGTACAGAAAGGAGAGTATCTGCGAGATTCATAATATGCTTACATGTAAGAGTATCTCGCTCTTCTAAGATTACTGTAATCACAATATTTCGATCATATTGAGCGATTTCACGACATAATTCTAGAACATTTTTTGAACTCTTTGCATAGATAAGAACCATATCGATATGCATACTCACAAGCATACGAGATACGTTTTCCACACTTGTTTCATTGATATTATTATAACGGTAGGACTCAAACATATCTAAAGTATCTTTGTATTCTTTAAGCAACAATCCATCATCATATACAAGCAAATTTCTTGTTTTTGCTAAAAGGGATAAAAAATTTTTATATTCATATTTTCTCATATAGCGACCTTTTGATAGATGGAACTATCCACTTGCTTGAGCATCGGATTTGCAATATTACGTAAATTTTCAGTCAAAGAGATGATCAAATAGCCGCCCTCTTTGAGATTTTCAATAACATGGGATATAACCAAACACTTCACCTCATCATTAAAGTAAATCAATACATTGCGTAAAAATATAATATCAAATTTGCCTAAATGCAGCTGTCTATCTAAAAGATTTGCTTGAGAAAAACGAACATTTTCTTGCAAAGTGGGATCAATGAGAAACTGCTTTTCATGCTGATTTTTACCTTTTAAACAATAGAGTTGCTTGTAGGTTGTGGGTATTTTTTCAACCCAAGGAAGCGGATAACATCCAGCCTGGGCAATCTTTAAAACTTCACTATTGACATCTGTTCCCACTACTTCATAGCGTGATTTTCCCAAGCTATTTTCCAAAATCATAGCAATCGAGTAGGCTTCAGCTCCAAGTGAAGCAGCAGCACTCCAAACTCTTATAAAACGGTTTTGATGCAGCTGCTCTAAATAGCGTTTTAAAAAATCAAAATGTAGCTGTTCTCTAAAAAAATAGGTTTCATTTGTTGTAATCTGATTCACCATCTCTGCCGCTTCATCGCGGTTAAACTGAACGATACGAATATAATCACTAAATTTATTCAATCCATAAAATGTAAGCCGTTTACCCAGTCTATTTTTAACCAAACTTTTTTTAGTTTCATCAAGCGTAATGCCCACGAGTTTAAAAACAAGCTTTTGAATCAGCATAAACTCTCCATCACTCAAAACAATTTCATTGGATGTTTTCATAGCATATACTCCCTGATTGAGGATTCTATGGTTTCAAAATCAACTTTTCCAATTATTTTGGTGACATTTTTTGAATATAAAGTATCAGTAATTGAAGAATTAGCCATATTTGTATGCACAATAATAGGGATAGGCAGATACTTTTTTTCCTGTTGGAGTGCATTAATCACATCAATTCCTGTTTTTCTTGGCATCTCAATATCAAGTAAAAAGATACCTATATCTTCCGTTGCAACACTCTTTAGAAAAGTAAGGAGCGCTTCTCCATCTTCAAAAATCTTAAAATCTACTCCAAGTCTCTCAAAACTATCATGCGCCATTTTGCGCACCAATCGACTATCATCAGCAAATAGAACCAATTTTTTACTTGCAATTGGCTTACATGTAAGCGTACTAGAAGTGATGTTTTCTCCATAAAGATCAAAAAGAAGCTTATCTGTATCAAAAATCGTACATAAATGGGTATTTTTCCCAAGCGTAATTGATGCCACAAAAGTAGTCAGTTCATTACTTTGAGAACTGCTTTGCATCTGGTTTGGCATAATAGAAACAATATCCACAACCTGCTTGACAACAAGCCCTATATATTGTGCAGAAAAATAGCAAAAAATAAGAATTTCATACAGATTTTCCTCTATTTTTTCATTGCAAAACCAATCATCAAAACAGACTACCGATGTCATCTGCGAACGTATATCTGCAATCCCTTTAATAAGATGATGCGTATTATTATGGATGAGATCTTCTTTGTTATAAACAAATAACTCTTCCACTTTTGCAACATTGATAGCATAATACTCTTTGTTTGAACCCTCGAAAACAATATACTGATTTGTAACATCTGCGCTACTGCTAACAAGTTTTATCAGATCTATCTCATCTTCATCCAAATAATCCTCTTCAAGATCAATTGCAAGACTCATCTTTGTTCCTCTCTTTGACTTAAGAGTTCAATATCTACAATCGTTTCCAAATCTAAAACTGGAAGAAAATCATTATGATACAAAACCATAGATGCAACATATTTGGAATCTATTGGCAAACCAAAACTAGGAACATCTTGAAACTCTTGAGCCTCAAATACTTCAACTTCATAGACTGCATCAACAATAAGACCAACTTTATAACTGCCCTCTTGTAAATCTTTATTTATAATCACTAAAGAGCTTTTTTGTGTATCTTTATAATCCATATCCATCAAATATTTTGTAAGGTCTAAAACCCCGATAATCGAACCACGAATATTGCAAATACCCTTGATACTAGGTCGCATCCAAGGTACTTTTGTAATCTGCGGAAGCTCAACAATCTCTGAAATATAACTTGCCCTAAATGCAAAAAGATGGGAGTGTAGATAAAAAAGAAGGTACTGTGGTCCCTCTTTTATTGTCATCGCATCCTCTTCAATTGTTTGCCGTGACATACCAATCCCTAAAAACGTTCAAAATTTCGTAAATCAAGTTCTACCTTTTCTTGATTTCCAATGGTATAGTCTTTGGATGTTCTGCTGCTCTCATTTTTTACCTTCATAGAGGGATTGATATTATCAGCATTGAGTTTAAAAAACTTCATCATATCTGTGAGTGATGATGCTTGACCGTTGAGCTCTTCGGCGATGGTTGCAAGCTGTTGTGATGAAGAAGCATTCTCTTGGGTTACTTGATCGAGCTGATTCATCGCAATTGATATCTGCTCCACACCAACAGCCTGCTCACTTGCAGCTGCTGTAATATCTCGTACCAGTCTTGCCGTTTCTTCGATCTTTGGTAGAGCTGTTGAGATAAGATGACCAGCTTCTTCAGAGATAGAAACGCTATCGAGTGTAATCTTACTAATCTCTTGGGCTGCGACTTGAGAGCGTTTTGCAAGTTTTCTCACCTCAGCAGCAACTACGGCAAATCCCTTTCCATGTTCACCTGCTCGCGCAGCCTCGATGGCAGCGTTGAGCGCTAAAAGATTGGTTTGATACACGATATCTTCAATCACTTTGATTCTTTGTGAAATATCATGCATAGCAATAACAGTTTTGCTCACCGCTTCGCCACCCTTTTGTGCCATTTCTGAAGCTTCTGAAGCAAGAGTATTGGTCATCTTCGCATTTTGCGCCGTTTCTGAGACAGAACCGCTCATCTCTTCAATAGAACTTGTTGTCTCTTCAATAGAGGAAGCCTGTGTTTCTGCTCCCGAGGAGATAGAGTTTGAAGACCCACTCACTTCACTCGAAGCGATACTAATCTCATTTGCACTCATCACAATCTGCGTAATAATCTCTGAGAGAGCATCTGCAAAAGAGTTGATAGAACTTTTAATCTCGTTGAGTTCACCAGGCATATCAAGCGTAATCTTTTTAGTGAGATTTCCATTTTGCATCTCTTTTAAGGTATCGCTCATTGCAATAATCATCTCTTGGAGGATGCCAATAAAACCATTTGTCGAATCTTTAATAGCACTCATATCCCCTGGAAGATCGATATCTATCTTCTCAGAAAGTCGTCCATTACTCAGCTCTTTCATAACACGACTCAATTCTACAATAGAATTTTGCATCATAAAGGCTAGATTGTTGACAGATTCAGCAATAAGTGCATAATCTCCGACATACTCTGTCTCGATTTTCGCACTAAAATTTCCGTGACTCAACTGAACTAGATTTTCCGTTGCGTCTTGAAGCACCGTAACAACTGCGTCCATTGTGTCATTGAGTCCCGAGCAGATTGCAGCATATTCGCCCTTGTATTTTGAAGCATCAAGACGAACGGTAAGGTTGCCTCGCCTCATAGCTGTCGTTGCAAGCCGTGCATCCACCGCAAGTCCATGTAAGCTCTCAATTACATTATTAACAGATCTTTTTAAAAGATCAAACTCTCCATGATAAGTCGTTGTAACACGCGCAGAAAAATCACCATTTACGACACGTTGCATAACAAAGGAGAGATCACTCAGCAGACATGCGATGAGATCTACATTGTAATTAAAAGCATTACTTAAAGGAGCAAACATTCCCTCATGCTTTGTCATGTCGATTCTTTTTCCCATAATTCCAACAAATACAGCTGCATTAATCTCTTCTATATCAAGGTTTACAGCTTGCATTTTTGTGCGGATTGTATCAATTTTTGAAAAAAGAGGAGCAAACTCTTCATGCCGAGCTTCAAATATCTCATCAAAATCACCAGCAATCAGTGCATCAAGAGCCGCTTCAGCAATCGCAAGTTCTTTTAAATATTTTTTATTCTCTTTACTCATTGTTTCCTCCTTCTACGTAAGTATCTACGACATCTTTGAGCATTCCTATAAGTCGATGCGTATCTTTATCCACTTCATGTAAGATTCCATTCAATTCATCGATTGAAGCATTGTCATTTGCTCGCTCCACATACTCTTTCATAAGTAAGTGCACATGATTATGATAATGGTGCATTCTCCCCCAAGAAGGGTGCAGAGTAAAATCCATAGATTCCAAAGATTTAAGTTTTTTTCCAAAATTACAGCAACATGGTTCCGTTACTTTAATATCTTTTTTTCCTAATGCCACACTCCGTGAAATACTGGTTTTAAAGATCATATGGTCTATATAGTAACTATCTATATCAATTTTGAGTGCATCTGCATTGCTGATAGAGCGATTAAGTGAGAGTCTATCTACCAACTGTTCATAGCTTAGTTGGCGCTCTTCTAAAAAACTAAGAAAATATTCAAAGCTTTCCTGCAAGGTATGGGACTTCTCATACTCTGTCAAATTCTTGTAAAGCTTTGAAACCTCTTGTTTTACAAACTTGCTTATAGGCCTTCTATAAGAAGTAAAATGGGTTACAACTCCATCCCTCACCACTGGAGCAACATATGCTTTTATCCAATAATAATCGCCATCTTTTGTTTTGTTTTTAACAAAAGCCGCAATAGGCTTCCCACTGAGTATCGTGTCCCATAAAAGCTTAAAGACAACACGAGGCATATCTTTGTGACGCACGAGATTATGAGGCTGACCTATAAGTTCCTCCCGTGAATAGCCTGCAACTTTACAAAAGATATCATTGGCATAAGTAATCACACCCTTCACATCAGTCATACTAACTATAAGATCATGTTCATCAATCAAAATCTCTTTTGAACTGTTTGCACTCATTTTAACTCCTTATTTACAATTTCAAATAAAGCTGGTATATCCACAATCAAGGCTATTTCTCCGCTTCCCAAGAGTGATGCTCCATAAAGTGCTGGAGCATTTACGAACAACTTACCAAGCGATTTGATAACTGTCTGCTGTTCACCATATAACTCATCAACCAACAATCCCATTTTTTTACCCGCATACATAACAACAATAATATTTTTTCTCTGATACGCATCACACTGCTCTTCATGATAAAAATCTCTCACATCTACAAATGCAACTGCACTTCCACGAAGATCAAAAAGCTTGCTATTGAACATATGTATCTTATTTTTTGAGGTATATTCTATAACTTCTGAGATCATATCTAAAGGAATAATATAGGCTGTTTTTCCAACATAAAATAAAAAACCATCAATAATAGCAAGTGTCAAAGGCAATCTTATGGTAAAACGGCTACCTTGACCTTCAATGCTAGAGAGTTCCACTCTTCCTTTGAGGGCCTCAATGTTTTTCCTAACAACATCCATACCCACACCGCGTCCAGAGATATCTGAAATTACCTCTGCAGTTGAAAATCCAGCTTCAAATATGAGCTGATACGCTTGAGCATCGCTCATCTCTTGTGTTTGACTAATAATCCCTTTAGAACGCGCTTTGCTCATCAAAAACTCTTTAGAAAGCCCTTTTCCATCATCTTCAATCTCTATGACAATCGAACCAGACTCTGGATAGGTTCTTAGCTCAACCTTTCCAAACTCATCTTTCCCATTTTTTATCCTCAGTTCTGGCATCTCAATGCCATGATCCACTGCATTACGAAGCATATGGATGAGAGGATCTGCAATCTTTTCTATGACAGTTTTATCCAATTCTGTATCACCGCCTAAAATGGTAAAGTTGATTTTTTTGCCAAGTTTATGCGCGACATCATTCACAACTCTTCGAAATTTCTCAAAAGAATCACCCACTGGAACCATACGGATATCCATAACACTATCGCGCAGTTGCTCTAAAAGCGCATCAAACTCTAGTGAAACCTCTTCAAGCTCCGCATCAGCATGGCGTTCTGCATGTCTTGCTATCTTTGCATTGACAATAACCATCTCGCTAATAATATCTATCAGTGAATCGATCTTAGAGGAATCAACCCGAAGAGACTGCGCAGGAGCTTTTGGTGATTTTATCAAAATTTCATTGTGAGGTTCAGCCCGTAAAGAGCTTTGAGGCGCCTCCTCATCAAAGGCTGTATTCTCTTGTATGGGAGCCATGGGAGATGATTGAACTTGTTGATTATTAAGTGCAATCACACTCAGCTCAATGTCATCTTCAACAAATTCAAACACCTCGATAATTTCAGCTTTATCGATGTCTCCCTCAAAATCTATCTCAAACTCCATATATGGAATATAGGGATTTAAAACATCTAATAATGGTAACTTATCAAAATGTGGTTCTATCTTGTTAATGCTTCCCAATTTTTTTAAAAAGGCAATAATAGAAAGAAGATCCATCCCTGTATCAAAAAAAGAGTCTTTGAGTTTGAGTGATATATGCCAGAGATTTGAAGAGGCTTCAACCTCTTGAAGATTTTGTTGCTGTAATGGTTGCAAAGGGCTTACATGTAAGTGATTTTCTATCGTTGTTTTGAGCTCTTTATCCTCTTTTTGCAGCTGCTGAGAGAGTGCTACAGAATCTAAGGCGCACTGAACCAAAGTGCTTACATGATCTTTACATTTTAAAAGAAGCATCAAGAGATTTTCATCTAATTCTAACTTTTCATTTCGTACCGCATCCATCAAATTTTCTGCAATATGCGTAAATGAAACGATTGCTTCAAAATTAAACATCCCTGCAATACCTTTGATAGTATGCATAGCACGAAAAATTGTTCCAATATACTCCGCACTCGCACCTTTATCCAAAGCATCAAGGAGTGCACTCTCCATCATTTGGAGCTGTTCTTGGGCATCTTCATTAAAATAAAGTAACTCTTCACTCATCTGCATACTCAAAAAGTTCTAAGCACCCGCTAAGTGCTAATGCATCCATCACACCAATAGTGCAGTTTAAAAGAAGCAAACGACTCTCTTTTTCATTCAAAGTTTTCTTAAGGCTCACAAGCAACTGAATAGCACAAAGGTCTATTTTATTGACATTAGCGAGATCAAGTTTCATGTTTTCCTCAAGCTTTTCACTAAAAGCCAGCAATGTTTTTTTAAGCTCATCTGCTATTTGTACGCTCAAAGTCTCCCATTCAAGTTTCATAGATTTAGCCTATTAGCTTTTGAATAACCATCATAAATTTTTCTTTATCAAAAGGTTTTAACATCCAAGCTTTGACACCAAGTGCTTTTCCCTTGACTTTGAGCTCATCGGAATTTTCTGTTGTAAGCATGACAATTGGAATATATTTATAGGCACCAACCTCTTTAATTTTTGCAACCATCTCCAATCCACCCATAATAGGCATATTAATATCACTAAAAATCAAATCAAATTGATGATATTTCATCATATCAAGACCTTCTGCTCCATTTTCTACTAAAATAGCTTCATGTCCCGCTTCTTCTATGGCTTTTTTTGCAACCATTCGAATTAATCCTGCATCATCTGCTACTAATATTTTTCCCATCATCCATCCTTGATATTAAAAACTGATATATAAGAGCAGTCATTTTATCCAATAAAAAATAAAATAAACAAGCAATTTTAAAATTTTAAAATTTTAAAAAAAGACGAGCAATAAACGAACCTAAATAAAGTAGTTAAAAAAAGGGGTAAGGCATATTGAAACTCAAATATGCCTTTAATAGAAGGGGTTTTTACAAAATTATATATGATAGTTTGGTGCTTCTTGAGTGATGATAACATCGTGAACGTGGCTCTCTTTAAGACCCGCAGATGTGATCTCAACAAACTCAGCTCTTTCCCAAAAATCTTCAATACTTTTACTTCCGCAATATCCCATAGATGAACGTAGTCCTCCCATCATTTGATGTACGATTCCCGCGATGCTTCCACGAAATGGTACACGCCCTTCGATACCCTCAGGTACGAGTTTATCCGCAGCTGTTCCCTCTTGAAAATATCTATCAGTTGAACCTTTTTGCATAGCTCCGATACTTCCCATCCCGCGATATGATTTGTATTGGCGCCCTTGAAACATGATTGTCTCACCAGGAGACTCCTCTGTTCCAGCAAGCAGTGAACCCGCCATAATACAGCTTGCGCCCACAGCTAAAGCTTTTGCAATATCTCCAGAGTATTTGATACCGCCATCAGCAATAACAGGCACTCCATATTTACGTGCGAGTTGCGCACACTCATCAATAGCAGAAATCTGAGGAACACCCACACCCGCAACAATACGTGTTGTACAGATAGATCCAGGTCCAATACCAACTTTTACACCATCGACACCCGCTTTAATAAGCGCTTCAGCCGCTTCAGCTGTTGCAATATTGCCAGCAATAATATCGACAACAAGCGTCTCTTTGATTTTTTTAACCGTGTCAATAATCCCTTTTGAATGTCCATGCGCAGAATCTAAAACAAGTACATCACAACCAGCATCAACTAAAGCTTTTGCGCGCTCATATTGACCTACACCAATCGCTCCACCAACACGGAGTCTTCCAAAATCATCTTTGTTGGCATTTGGATATTCAATACGTTTTTTAATATCTTTAATAGTCACAAGCCCTTTTAAAAAGCCCTCTTCATCAATGATAGGGAGTTTTTCTATCTTGTTTTTATGCATAATATCTGCAGCTTCATCAAGAGAGATTCCTTTTTTTGCAGTCACTAAAGGCATTTTTGTCATGGTTTCTTCTGCTGTTTTACGCATATCTTTTTCAAAACGCATATCACGATTTGTTAAAATTCCAAGCAGTTTATTGTGTCCATCCACAACAGGAACACCTGAAATTTTATACTCATTCATCAACGCATCTGCTTCGCCAAGCGTTGCATCTGGATGCACAAAAATAGGATCAATAATAATACCACTTTCAGATTTTTTTACTTTTTTAATCTGTTTACACTGCGTCTCTATATCCATATTTTTATGAATAATCCCGATTCCGCCAAGACGCGCCATCGCAATAGCCGCACGATATTCAGTGACAGTATCCATGGCAGCTGAAACCATAGGAATATTTAACGTAATGTTTTTTGTAAGCTTTGTCTCTAGGCTTACCTCTTTTGGTAAAACTTCTGAGTATTGGGGTACGAGAAGTACATCTTCAAATGTGAGGGCACGTTTACGAATTTTCATCTGGCTATCCTTAATAGAGAGTATGTGGAGTTCTTAAAAATTTTTGAATTATAACTTTTTCGTTGTTAAAAAGAGGTAAAACAACTCTTGCATGGAGGGTAATTTTGCAAGAACAGCCAAGAGAATCTTGGCTTTAAAAGAGATGCTTACACGTTGTCTTTGAGCAGTTTTTCAAGCCCAAGTGCACCATCAAAAAGGGTTTGCTCATCATACGCCTTTGCGATGAGTTGCAAACCTATTGGCATACCGTTGCTTGCATGTGCCACTGGAAGTGAAAGTGCTGGAAGTCCCGCAAGATTGACTGAAATGGTATAGATGTCACTGAGGTACATCTCTATCGGGCTTGAAAGTTCGCCAAATTTATTGGCAACCGTTGGCGCAACAGGAGAGAGAATAAAATCGACATCTGCAAATATTTTTGCATAATTTTCTTTGATCAGATGACGCACTTTTTGTGCTTTGACATAATACGCGTCATAATATCCGGAGGAAAGCACAAAGTTTCCAAGCATAATACGGCGTTTCACCTCATCTCCAAACCCTTCACTGCGAGTTTTAATAAAAGTTTCTTCTAAGTTTTTACCAACTTTACGATTTCCATAACGAATCCCATCATAACGCGCAAGATTTGTTGTCGCTTCAGCAGTTGCGGTGATGTAATAGGCTGAAATATCATATTTTGGATTCATCATCTCTTTTTCTACTATCGTATGGCCAGCATTTTTGAGAATCGCAATCGTGTTTGCATAGGCAGTTTGAATCTCTTGACTTGCATCTTTAACATACTCAGGCAAGATGGCAATACGCAATTTCCTTGAAGCATCAAGTTTATCGCTTACTTTTTCATACGCGATATCTGCACTTGTTGAATCTTTTTCATCATGACCGCAAATAATATCATAGAGTATTGCCGCGTCCTCGACGTTTTGCGTCATCGGTCCTATTTGATCCAAACTTGAAGCGTATGCACCCAAACCATAACGGCTCACGCGTCCATAAGTTGGCTTCATCCCCACAATCCCACAAAACGCGGCAGGCTGGCGGATAGAACCACCCGTGTCACTTCCAAGCGCTGCGATGGCAAGACCAGCTGCAACAGCCGCCGCACTTCCGCCTGAACTTCCACCTGGTACACAATCACGGTTTTTAGGATTAAGTGTTTTGCCATAAAAACTGCTCTCCGTTGTTGAACCCATCGCAAACTCATCCATATTTGTACGGCCAAATGGACTCAAACCTGCAACGAGCATTTTCTCAATCACTGTCGCATTATAAGGTGCCTCATACCCTTGCAAGATGTTTGAGCCACAAGTTACAGACCAATCTTTCACTTGAATATTGTCTTTGATAGCGATAGGCACGCCCTCGCCGACATTGTTTACATCAATATACGCGTTTAACTCAAGATCAGCTTCTATCTTTGCTTTGAGTTCCTCTTTAAATTTTTTTAGTTCGTCTTTGCCAAGAGATAATGCTTCTTTTAATGTGATCACTATTTTTCCTACATGTAAAAATTATTTTGTGAATTATATCTAAATGTGTTTAGGTTTTCTTTAGCAAAAAGTGCAGAGGCATTTGTGGTTTGCTCACTGAGAGGTGCCTTTGAGTTAAAGAAGATGTTGCACTAATATGCTTTGCTCTTCTTGTGAAAGATAGCGCCACTGAGCACTTTGTATATCAAGCTTTAAACTCCCAATACTAAGACGCTTCAACTCTAAAACCTTCAGAGGCGTTGCAAATTTGGCATCGCTTAATGCTCCAAAAAGTCGGCGAATATGGCGATTTTTTCCCTCATCGATGATGACTCTGAGTTTTGTTTTTGCTCCACCTGTGCCTATTTTTTCAACTTTAAGAGCTTTGAGGACACCCTCTGGGCTTTGCACTCCTTTTAAAGCTTGCGCGATATGTTCCTCACTGACATGCCCTCTAACCCAGATCTCATAAACTTTGATACAATTTTTAGGTTTTGTTAAGGCATGGTTTATCTTGCTGTTGGTTGTAAAAAGTAGCAACCCTTTAGAATCAAGATCAAGGCGTCCCACAGGCATCCACCCATCATTAAAAACCCAATCTGGCAATAAATCATAAACTGTTTTTCGCCCAAGATCATCGGATCGCGTGACTAAGTAACCCTTTGGCTTATTGAGCATCAACAACTCTGATGATTTTTCCTCAATCACTAGAGTTTATTTTTAACTTTTTGAACTGCAACAATACCAATACCAATGAAAATAAATAGAATCGCTATGCTCATACCAATAAAAGTAAAGGATACTGGTTGTGAAAAATCAGGCATTAAGACCCTTTGCACAACGCTCGCAGAGGCAGTTTTCATCTGTTGATTGGAATTTCCAACATCTTGGACATTTTGCTTGTTGTGCTTTAAGGACAACAAACTCATCTCCATTGACATTAAAATGTCCAAGTTCATCCGCTTTTACATCGTTATTGTTGAGATTTGAGACAACAAACCAGTCTTGGGCTTCGATGCCCTCAAGCGATAAAACAGTAGAAGAACCTGTAGATATTGCAAGTTCTAAAGTGCTTTTAATCACTTTTTCTTTTTTCAAACTATCCACAATCTCAAAAAATGCATCTCTTGCTTTGAGCATATACGCTTCATCAAAGCCTGAAACGCTAGCATGTAAAGCACTATATTCAAGATCAAAAATATCTTCTGCATCCCCTTTGATCACTGCTGGAAAGTTTTCTAAAATCTCATCTGCTGTATAGGTCAAAATCGGTGCAATAAGGGTAAGAAGTGATTTGGCAATCATCGCTAAAGCACTCTGGCTTGAGCGTCTATGCAAAGAATCTTTGGCATCACAATAGAGTCTATCTTTTGTGATGTCGATATAAATACCACTTAAATCATTCACGATAAAGTTATTGAGCAGGCTCATGGCTTGAACAAAATTGTACTCTTGGAAGTTTTTCATCACATCTGCAAAAACTTTACTTGCTTTTTCTAAAATCCATCGATCTAAAATACTCATCTCTTCCACGGCGACGAGTGTGTCTAAATCGTTGATATTTGCAAGCATAATTCTAAACGTATTTCTAAGTTTACGGTAGTTTTCTGCAATCTGTTTTAAGATATCATCAGAAATTTTAAGGTCGCCTTGATAGTCACTTGAAGCCACCCATAAACGTAAAATCTCACTTCCAAACTCTTTTAAAACTTTATCAGGAGCAACAACATTGCCTTTAGACTTGCTCATTTTCTCACCCTTAGCATCGACGGTGAAGCCGTGCGTCAAGACTGTTTTATAGGGTGCTTTGTGTTGGACAGCAGCGCTTAAAAAGAGTGAAGATTGGAACCATCCGCGGTGTTGATCGCTTCCTTCTAGGTAGATATCCGCAGGATACCCTCCCGCATCATAATTGCGAGATTTTAAAACGGCGTTCCAAGTGGAACCGCTATCAAACCAAACATCTAAGATATCCGTTACTTTTTCAAGTTCTTCAGGTTTGTATCCGCTTCCTGGATAGAGAAGTTCTGCAATCTCCATAGAGTACCAAACATCACTTCCTTGCATCTCAAAAATCATTGCTACAAAGTTGAGCACTTTCTCATCTAACAACACTTCTCCTGTGGCTTTGACTCGAAAAAATGCGATAGGCACACCCCAATCACGTTGGCGGGAGATACACCAATCGGGACGATTTGCGACCATTGAGTTGAGACGATTGCGTCCACTTTCTGGATAAAATGCAGTTTTTGCCACTTCATCGCTTGCAATCTCTCTTAATGTTTTGCTCTCATCATTTGGAATTCCATCAACAGCGATAAACCACTGTTTTGTTGCTCTAAAAATAAGTGGAGTATGACTTCTCCAACAGTGTGGATAGGAGTGAGAAAAACGGCTTACATGTAAGACACTTTCCCCTAAAAGTTCAATAATCGCTTCATTTGATTTAAAGATATGACGCCCTACGAAATCCTCAGCATTTGGGATTAAACCAAGAGTAACAACACTCTCATCATAACAACCCGTTTCATCCACAGGCATAACTACTTCAAGATTATATTTAAGACCAACACGGTAGTCATCCTCTCCGTGCCCAGGAGCGGTATGAACTGCACCAGTCCCATTTTCCATCACAACATGCTCACCTAAAACAAGGGTGGATTCTCTGCCATTTAATGGATTGAGTGCTTTTTGATACTCAAAAACAGGAGCGGCAAAACTTTGCACAATCTCGCCCTTGATAACACCTGATTTTAGGAGTGTTTCATGAAGTTTTTGCGCAACAATATACCCATCAGAGGTAAGCACATACTCCTCGTCTGGATTGATGGAGATGCCCGTATTTGCTGGGATTGTCCACGGTGTAGTTGTCCAGATAACAAAGGCTGCTTTGCCCGTGATGCCCACTTTTTCTTTTGCCGCATCACTAAGCTCAAACGCAATAAAAATAGAATAATCCTCTTTATCTTGATACTCAACTTCCGCCTCGGCCAAAGCAGTTCTCTCTGCCCAGCTCCAAAAAACAGGCTTAGAACGCTCGATAAGAAGCCCTTTTTGCGCTACTTCACAAAGTGTTCTATAGATATTGGCTTCAAATTTAAAATCCATCGTCACATAAGGATTTTCCCAATCAGCAATAATCCCCATCTGCTTAAATTCGCTGCGCTGAATATCCACAAATGAAGCAGCATGCTCACGGCAAAGTTTTCTAATTTCTGCGGTCGCAAGCAACTCTTTTTTCTGTTTCCCTCCGAGTTTTTTCTCAACTTGTTGCTCAATTGGCAAGCCATGGCAATCCCATCCTGGAGTTAAGCGTACAGATTTTCCAGCAAAATAGTTTTGCTTGACAATAATATCTTTGAGTATTTTATTGAGTGCGTGACCGATATGAATATGTCCATTTGCATAAGGAGGTCCATCATGGAGCGTAAAAGGTTCTCTGCCCTTACGTTTATTTTTCATTTTTGTGTAAACATCTTTTTGGTACCAAGATGCGTATCGTATAGGTTCGTTTTGCGGGAGATTTCCACGCATTGCAAAATTTGTTGTAGGTAAAAGAAGCGTATCTTTATAATCCATTGAAACCTCATTATTTCGAGAAAAATTGCGTGGATTATATCTTTAAAGTGTTTAAAACACACTGATATGATATAATCCAAAAACGCTAATTATAAGGTTTCACTTATGCAATTTCATCTTCTTTTTGTTGGCAATAAATTTTCAAATAACAGCTATCTTCGAGAGTATATTCTTCGAGAAATTGAAAAAAAAATCGGTTTTATTGATGCTATATCGTTTTATCAAGAAAATGATAACTCTCTTTTTTTACATCTAGAGCGCGAACTCTCAAGTGCAAACACACTGCTTATAATCACTACAAAACAGCATTTTAGTGTTGTTGGAAAACTTTTATGTACCGTTACTGCAGACAATCAAATAGTGAAAGAAAATATGTTACTTCCCTCTCGCTGTGTGGTTTATGAGGAACAGAGTTATCTTTTAAAACATGAAAATAGCCTTGTCAATGTCTTACATGTAGATGAGCTAACACAGTTTCCAAGACTCCTTTTAGAAGATGAAAACTCAAGCGCAACCATCCAGCTTTTTCGAGAAGATAAAGAGAGTGCCAAAGCCCTGCTCTCGCCTATTGCACAAACAAATGAGGTCAAAATAGAATTTACAACCATTGTTGAAAATTGGCTTCAAGTAGATATTACAAGTAGAAAATATGGAAATATCACACAATTTATCGCTTCTGCGAAACAGCTTTTAAATTCAAAAATAATCACCGCATCCAATATCCCCGCTTACATCATCGAAAAATTGCATCATATCCAAAGGAAAGTTACCTTCGCAGAAAGCTGCACAGGAGGCTTTTTGGCATATATGTTTACCCAACAAAGTGGTGCTTCAAGTGTGTTTGATGGCTCTCTTATTACTTATTCCAATGCGCTTAAAGAAAACTGGCTTGCCGTGGAGCATACCAATTTAGAGAGTTTTGGCGCGGTTAGCTCTCAAGTGGTTCAGGAGATGAGCGAAGGCGCACTCAATGTCAGTTATGCACACTATTCCGTTGCCATCAGTGGCATAGCAGGGCCAACAGGTGGGAGCCAGGACAAACCAGTCGGCACAGTTTTTATCAGTGCTCGCAGCAAAAATAATGAACAAACACATCAACTCCAACTCTTTGGAGATAGAAAATATATCCAAGAGCAAAGCGCTTTACATGCAATAAAAATGTTACTAGAGATTGATAAAGAGCTTTTTTTTACAAATTAGCCCAAATCTCTTGACTTTTCCTTTTGATTTCCATATAATTTCGCCCTCACAAGTCAGTGAGCACAAATGTCCCGTTAGCTCAGTTGGTAGAGCACGTCACTTTTAATGATGTGGCCGATGGTTCGAGTCCATCACGGGACACCAGTGACATATAGGTGCAGCGGTAGTTCAGTTGGTTAGAATACCTGCCTGTCACGCAGGGGGTCGCGGGTTCGAGCCCCGTCCGCTGCGCCACAAATAATGGGCGTTTAGCTCAGTTGGTAGAGCGCTACCCTTACAAGGTAGATGCCACAGGTTCGAGTCCTGTAATGCCCACCATTATTGCCTTTTGTTTATGAAAGTGACCCTTTCGTCTAGTGGCCAAGGACACTATCACTTCATGGTAGGAACAGAGGTTCAAATCCTTTAGGGGTCGCCAAAATTGGTGTTTTTCCTTTTTTATTAAAGGGCGTTTAGCTCAGTTGGTAGAGCGCTACCCTTACAAGGTAGATGCCACAGGTTCGAGTCCTGTAATGCCCACCATTTATTAGTACGCAAACGAACTAAGTCCGTTTTTGCTACGTTAACACTGTGTTTTCTTCAGCAAAACGCCCAATAGCATTGGTGCCATGAGCTCTGTGCTGAACAGAACCAAGTGTTAACGTAGTTAGTGGAGCTTTGCTTCAGTAACGTATGAAATAGATCCTTAGCAGCGGTAGTTCAGTTGGTTAGAATACCTGCCTGTCACGCAGGGGGTCGCGGGTTCGAGCCCCGTCCGCTGCGCCACCTTCATTTTCCCTTCATTTAAAACTAATAAAAGACTTTTTAAGATAAACTGCCTTTACTTCAATATGTATAGGTGTTTCATGGATGTTAAAAAATTAAAACTCGCGACAATGTTTTCTATTATGTTCGCTGGAGCGTTTATTACAATTTCGACTATTTTTTATTATTACGGATATGTAAAAGAAAAAGAGTCACTTACAATCAATCTCAAATCACAAGCTACCTCCGTTCTTAACTTTGCAGATGTACTTTTACAATCGAGAAACCAAAAGTTTTTTAGTAACGAATCTCCTGAAATTCCTCAAGTCATACAAAATGAGGTTTTTGATAAATTTACAACACTCTCTGGTGGCAAAGTCTTTTTTAAAGAAGCCTCTAAATCGCCTACAAGTAAAAAAAACCTCGCAACAAGTTATGAAGCTGATCTTATCGATGCTTTTCAAAAAGACAAAAGCCTCAAAGAGATAGAAACAAATGTTGTCCATGAAAACAAAGAGTATTATCTCCTTGCTCGCCCCATCATTGCGGAAGAAAAATGTAAAATGTGCCACCCGACTTGGAACGCGGGCAATGTTATTGCTGTTGAAAATGTTCGCATCGATCTTGATGATTTTAACAGTGCAATCTCTGAAAATATCATTTTAACTATTGCGACAGGTATTATTAATATC
>JAVHOA010000118.1:0-1451 GCA_036169815.1 Sulfurimonadaceae bacterium | reverse complement strand
CTCCATCATAAGCACATTGTGTGCCTTGATAGTTTTTACTGCGTAAGGTCAGTTATTATGGTACAATTCGAATTCAAAAATTTTAAAAGAAAGTGGGTGATGTGAATGCCTGGTATCGTATTACGCCATGACGATAATTTTGATGCTTCTTACCGCCGTTTCAAAAAACAAACAGATAGAAATCTGATTGTGACTGAAGCTCGTGCTCGCCGTTTCCACGAAACAGAGACCGAAAAACGTAAAAAAGACAAAATTAGCGCTCGTAAGAAAATGCTTAAACGCCTCTATATGATGAGACGTTACGAATCACGCCTATAGTATAAGCCTTCGGGCTTGTATTCTCCTGTATAACGCACTTCCAAAGCTTTTTAAGTTTTCTTTTTGAAGCTCATTTCTACCCTATTTATACCTACTCACTAAAATTTCTACTTTTTACGCTTGAAAAAACTCTTTTTTTAAATATTAAAATAAAGCTTTTTTGGTATGAAATAAGTTTTAATTAGTGCTCTATGTGTTTTGGCTTTAACCCTACAGATTTAAAAAACTTCTTTGTGTCTTTTTTGGTGTAGTCGCTGTGCATATAAAAATCGTCTTTTGATAATAGGTTATAAAGTTTTGATACTTCTTGAATTACTGCGCTGAGCGTTGCTTCCCTATTTTTAACGTGTATTTCATTTCTTAGTATCCTTGTACTGAATAAGCATAAGTTAGTAGAGTATAGAATTAACTCAATAGAACTCAAATAGCTCTTATCTATCGTTACACGCTTGTACATCATCGGTTTGATACTTGGTAAGCTTCCAACACTTTTAAGCTCTCTGAGCGTCTGTAAGCTATTCAGCTTCATTGAGTTTGAGCCTTAAATGTTCTTTGTGTCCAAATTCGTTTGTAGTAGTCACTTTTGCATCAGCTGAGATTCTTTTCTCTATTGCTTCCAACTGAGTTGAGATATTATTTTTGATAGTGAATAGGTCTTTTATTTGTGTACCTGTTAAATCAGCTTCAAGGATTGCATCATCTATCTTATTGAGCTGTTTGAGTAGCGTTTCATATTTTGATTTTTGGCTGTATGAGTAAGCTTCTTTGATCTGTAAAAAACTTTGAAATTGTATATCTTTGATTTCATCTTCAAATAGCTTACTCCATTGTATCAAAGTCGCTTTTGATGTTTTGAGCTGTAATGCTATTTTGTCGTAACTAATCCCATCAGCTCGAAGCAAAATAAATTCTCTTTGTTTAACGTCCATCTGTTACCCCCTTGGAGTAATACTTCTTAACCGTGTTGTAACTGCACCCACTCTCTTTAGTGATTGCATAAGGGGTGATCTCTTTACCCTGTAACCTGAGCATATTTATAGCATTGAGAATTTTAGCTTTTGCGGTACGTTCTCGGCTCTTTGTCGCTTCTTGGATAGATGATTGCTTCTTGGTAATATCTCGATTAATATCAT
>JAVHOA010000117.1:0-1460 GCA_036169815.1 Sulfurimonadaceae bacterium | reverse complement strand
TTTTTCGAAACTTTTCCATAATACCAATACACAACAAGACCAATCAATGACCAGCCAATAAAACGTACCCATGTTTCAAAAGGCAATCCTGCGATGATGAAGATGATGAGAATGATATTTAATGGGATTACTATTTTAAAGGCAGGGACGCGAAATGATGCTTTGATATTATTTTTCGAACGCAAGACGATAATGGCTATGGTAACCATCAAGTAGGCAAAAAGAGTTCCTATATTGACAAGTTCTGCAAGGACTCTGAGAGGAACAAGCCCCGCCATAACACTAAGCAGCGCTCCGCCAAGCAGTGTTGTTTTAAAGGGCGTATTGTATTTTGGATGGATATCGCTGAGTTGTTTTGGAAGCAAGCCATCTCGTGAGAGCGCAAATAAAATACGAGTAAAACCGATTCCCATCACAAGCATCACTGTCGTAATAGTGATAACCGCGCCAAGCGCTATGATATTTGCAGCAAAGGGTTCATTGACTTTATACAAAGCAAATGCCAAGGCATCGGGAACATTGAGCTCTTGATAAGGCACGATTGCTGTTAAAGTAAAACTCACTAAAATAAAAAAGACAACACTCAGTGCCAAAGACAAAATGAGCCCCATCGGTATATTTTTTGCTGGATTTTTTGTCTCCTCTGCGACCGTACTGATGGCATCAAAGCCTAAATATGCAAATATGATCAATGAAGCCCCGTGCCAAACACCAGTCCACCCAAAAGGCATAAAGTTGGAAAGATTATCAAAATTTACATGTGGTAATCCATACACAACAAAAGTAATAAGCACGGCTAGTTTTATAAAAACAATAGCCGTATTCACCCGAGCGCTCTCTTTGATACCAAGCGCAAGCAGAAAAAAGATAACTAAAATAATCCCAAACGCACTAATATCAATATAGGTTCCAGCAGCAGGATTGTAAGCGCCACTCAGCGCTTGAGGAATGTGCACTCCAAGGCTTTCTTCTAAAAAGCGTCGTAAATATCCCGACCATCCCGTAGCAACTGCCGCGGTTGAGACACCATACTCAAGCAGAAGATTCCATCCAACAAACCAAGCAAAAATCTCACCCAAAGATGCAAAAGTAAAACTGTACGCACTTCCCGCCACAGGATAGGCAGAAGAGAGTTCCGCATAAATGAGCGCCGTAATACCAACCATCACAGCCCCAAGTAAAAAAGAGAGCACTATCGCAGGACCCGCCATTGTCGCCGCAGCTTGACCTGTTATTACAAATATCCCAGCACCAATCACAGCACCGACTCCAATAAATGTCACATCCAAAAGCCCTAAGCTTCGATGAAACTCCCCTTTTTGTTGCGTCAAATCTTTCTTTTTAAACATATCCCTCATATTCTTTGCCCTTTTCATTTCTCTAAATCGTTGTAATAGTAACACATTCTCTTTATAGAACAGATATAAACACCCTTACATGTAAGCTTTAATTTTACTTCC
>JAVHOA010000116.1:6627-27106 GCA_036169815.1 Sulfurimonadaceae bacterium | reverse complement strand
TAGAAGTGAAAATGCTGAGTATCATGCAGCAAAAGAACAGCTTCGTCATATTGACAAGCGACTTTTTTATCTCAATGCCATGATTGAAAAAGCCTATGTCATCAATCCAGCTACTCTTGATCACACGCGTGTGCATTTTGGTTCGAGCGTCGTTGTAGAAAATCTAAAAACGAGTACATGCGAGCATTACACAATCTGTGGTGTTTTGGAAGCTGAGCCTGAAAATGGTTTAATCTCGGTGCATTCGCCTTTGGCAAGGCATCTGCTTGGAAAAGTGGAGGAGGATCAATTTTTTATCCATCTTCCCAATGGAAAAAAAGAGTATGAGATTGTAAGCATCTCTTATACTCCAATTTATGAACTCAAAAAAAATAAACGTAGTAAAAAAGATTTTGGTTTTCACTAAAATTTTATTGCTATTTGGATATACTTTACCCTCAAAAACCAAAAAATTAGGAATATTTCGTGAGCCAACAACTTCTAGATATAGATAAACTACTCTCGCAACATAAGCTATCTCAGCTTGATTATGCAAATATTAAAAACATTTTAGGTCGTGAACCAAATCTTGTAGAACTAGGCATTTTTTCAGCTATGTGGAGTGAACACTGTAGCTATAAATCTTCTAAAAAACATTTAAGCGGTTTTCCAACCAAAGCGCCATGGGTTATTCAAGGTCCAGGAGAAAATGCGGGTGTTATCGATATTGGCGGTGGATATGCGGCGGTATTTAAAATGGAGTCGCACAACCATCCAAGTTTTATAGAGCCATATCAAGGTGCAGCGACGGGTGTTGGCGGGATTATGCGTGATATCTTTACTATGGGCGCACGTCCTATTGCAAACCTCAATGCGCTTCGTTTTGGCAATATACAGCGTGCTGATAAAACCAGTGCACACCAGCGTTTTTTGGTTCGTGGTGTTGTAGCGGGTATCGGTGGATATGGAAATTGTATGGGTGTTCCAACCATTGGTGGCGAGACAAGTTTTGATGATTGTTATAATGGAAATATTCTTGTCAATGCATTTACTTTGGGTCTTGCAAAAAGTGATGAGATTTTTTATGGAAAAGCTGAGGGAATCGGCAATCCTGTTATTTACGTAGGGAGCAAAACAGGGCGCGATGGACTTGGTGGTGCGGTGATGTCCTCTGATGCTTTTACAGAGGAGTCAAAATCACTCCGTCCGACAGTGCAAGTGGGCGATCCATTTACTGAAAAACTACTTTTAGAAGCGTGTTTAGAGCTTTTTAAAACAGATTATGTTGTAGGCATTCAGGATATGGGAGCAGCAGGGCTTACTTCGAGTGCCTTTGAGATGGCTGGACGCTCAGGTTCTGGGATGATCATGCATCTTGACAAAGTGCCTGCTCGTGAAGAGGGAATGACTCCATACGAATTTATGCTCTCTGAGTCACAAGAGCGTATGCTTATTTGTGCGAAAAAGGGAAGCGAACAAGCGATTATCGATATCTTTGAAAAATGGGATTTAGATGCAGCGGTGGTTGGAGAGGTTACAAGCACTGGAAGAATGGAGCTTTTTTGGCATGGAGAAAAGTGTGCTGATGTGCCAGTGGATCCAGTGAGCGAAGAAGCCCCTGTACTTGATCGACCAACTGCGCGTCCAGCATACTTAGATGCAATTCGTGATGTGAGTTTGAATGATTTTGAAAAAGTAAGCAACCAAGATGCATTTGTGACACTTATCAAATCGATGGAAGTGGTTGATAAATCATGGATATATGAACAATACGACTCAATGGTGCAAACCAATACAATCAAAAAAGGTGGAAGTTTAGACGCTTCTGTCATCCGTGTCAAAGAAAATGGCAAAGCACTAGCTATGAGTGCTGATTGTAATGTCCGTTACTGCTATGTCGATCCTCGCAATGGCGCTGCAGCTGCAGTTATCGAGAGTGGACGCAATGTTGCCATGAGTGGTGCAAGACCTTTGGCAATCACGGATTGTTTGAATTATGGAAATCCTGAAAATCCTGAAGTGATGTGGCAGTTTGCACAAGGGTGCTTAGGCATCAAAGAAGCGTGCGCGGAGCTGATGACTCCTGTTATCGGTGGGAATGTTTCACTCTATAACGAAACAGATAAAGTCTCAGTTTTTCCAACTCCATCGATTGCAACGGTGGGTGTCAATGATGATGAGAATAAGGTGTTGATGTCAAGTTTTCAAAAAGATGGAAATCTTCTTTATCTTGTGGGTGATACAACAAGTGAATTTGGTGGATCACTTTACATGAAAGAGCTTTACGATGTAGTCGCAGGAAAAATGCCTGTAATTAACTATGCCAAAGAGCTTGCCCTATGGGATCTTGTGATTGAAGCAAATAAACAAGGACTTTTAGCGTGTGCGAAAGATTGTAGCGCAGGCGGAGTGGCTGTGGCTTTGGCAAAAATGAGTGCTGTGAGCGGACTTGGCTGTAATACGGGTATGGATGTGAGTGATGAAAGAGATATATTCTCTGAGAGTTTTTCACGTGCAATTATAGAAGTGGCACCAGAAAATGCTAAAGCGTTTGAAACAATGGCGGGTAAACTGACACTTCAAAAAATTGGGACAGTGGGCGGCGAACACTTTACATGTAACAATCTGTTCATGGGCCTTAAAGAGTTGCAAGATAACTATTACAATACTTTTGCAAGCGTTATAAATCAAGAAGCGTAATGGCATTTCAGTATAAATAAAAAGGTTTATTTTGTTTGATTTTTTTAAAAAAAAGAGTCAGGAACCTGTTGAGGTTGTAGTTGTAGAACCTCCACGAGATTTTACAAATTCAATTGGAATAGAGTTTCTTTATATTGATGGTGGCGAGTTCATGATGGGACGCAATCCACAATATAATGAGGGCGGAGATGTAGAGTCTCCCGAGCATCCTGTCAAAATCAGTGGTTTTTGGATTGCAAAATATCCTGTGACTCAAGAACAATATTTTAAACTCACTCGTGTTAATCCATCCTATTTTAAAAATGACAAAGTCGATGAAGAGAGCTCTCGCCGTCATCCAGTTGAACAGGTCAGTTGGTTTGATGCCAAAGCTTATGTAGAGCTTATCAACCGTTATGAGGGCAAAACGAGATTGTACGCACTGCCAAGTGAAGCACAATGGGAATATATCGCCAAAGCTGGAGGCAATACCCGTTTTACTTTTGGGGATTCAGAAGCAAT
This sequence comes from Sulfurimonadaceae bacterium, assembly GCA_036169815.1. Classification (GTDB taxonomy): domain Bacteria; phylum Campylobacterota; class Campylobacteria; order Campylobacterales; family Sulfurimonadaceae; genus Hydrocurvibacter. The sequence continues at coordinate 23,926 of JAVHOA010000116.1, read as the reverse complement.
GCTTGATGAGTATGCAGTCTATGAATATACCGCCAATATCAAAACAGCCGAAATCGGAACAAAACAGCCAAACCGCTTGGGAATTTATGATTTGATGGGCAATGTGTGGGAATGGTGTGAAGATGACTTCTTTGCCAACTACCAAGGCGCTCCAAGAGATGGAAAGCCACGCATCGGCGGAGCGCAGGGAGAATCTTTTAAAGTGCGTCGCGGAGGCAGCTACAAAACAGGATACATGTGCTTGCGCAGTGCATTTCGCGGATATTCTCGCCCAGATTTTGCTTCCAATGAGACAGGTTTTCGCTTAGTCATCAATGGCGGCCTTTTTAAAGACAATGTTTTAGTCCACTAGAATTTTTTCTATTTAAAAAGGGCTTTTATCTCCTCATAGCTATGTGGTATCTCTTTGTCGAAGGTGTGCAGGATAAAATCAGCACTGAGCTCTTTGCTCGCAAGAAAACTTTGGATAAGCTCCTTTTTACCAAGCACAGTATCTGGTGTTTGGATAAAAATGATAAAATCATTTGCATGGATTCTAAAAATCAACTCCTCATTAAAGAGCTCCGCAAGATAGGATGCAAACTCTTTTAAAAACAGATTGCCACGTTCCCAACTCTGTTTTTTATTATATCTATCAAAGTCATGAATTAAAACAATAAAGAGCGATTGAAATTCATACTCTTGTGCATGATTTGTAAAGAGGGATTCTAAAAATGTTTCGTTATAAAGGTTGGTAAGTGGATCTTTATAAAAGTAAGAAAAGCGCTCTTTTTCAAGAGGATTGATAGGCAATTGGTGGATATCTTCTTGGATTTGAATATCGCCTAAAGCCTTCCATGCAGCTTCTACAACCTCTGCGTGGTAATGGATATTTTTAAGTGAATCAAGCTCACTGAGTGCTTGAGAGATACTTTTTTTATGTTTGTAAATCCTGTTGGTTGTCATAGCGTCAAAGGAATCTGCAACCGTTAAAACTCTTGCAAGTGGCAAAATAGCATCGCCGCGTAGCTTATCTGGATAGCCACTCCCATCAAAACGCTCATGGTGCGAGCGGATGATACCAAGCATAGGTGCGAACATAGGTATCTGTTCTAAAATCTTGATACCGATCATAACATGCTGTTTGATAATCTCATACTCTAAGGAGGTGAGTTTATCTGGTTTGAGCAAAACGTTATCGGGAATTGCAACTTTGCCAATATCATGTAACATGGCAGCTTCACCCAGTAAGTCGCACTCTTTTTTTGTGTAGCCCATCTTTTGTGCAATCAAAACACTGTATCTTGCAACACGTTGAGAATGCCCAGCCGTGTAAGCATCGCGCTGCTCAATCATAGAAATCATGCCATAAAGCGCTTGTTTGTAGTTTTCAATCTTCTCTTTTTCGGCTACATGTAAGCTTTGTGTGGCTTCATAAATCTTTTTTGTACGTTTTTTCAGCAGCACATTAAAAACAAAGACGGCGATAACAAGCAGCAAAATAGCAAGTGCTGCTAAAATTAAAGAGAGTTTGAGCCAAAGAGGAAATTCAAATTTTTTTGAGATCTTGAGATTTTTTTCTAGCAAAGCGTAGTAGGCAGAGTTTTTATTGTTTTTGAGTTCATTCAAATCTTTATCAATGATTGTGATGATGGCTTTGTTTGCTGCTTTTTTTGTAAAAGCAAATTTAAGTGCAGCGGGATTGAGAAAAATATCGGTTTCATTGAGATTGTACGCTTCATGGTTGAGCGCACCAAAATAGCGATTGACAATGGCAGCATCCGCTTTTTTGTTTTGTACAAGCTCAAAAGCATGCCTAAAACTTTCAACTTCAATGAGTTTGGGTTTGATATCAAAGAGTTCAAATCCATCTTTTACTTGATTACTTTGAATACTTCCCTTTAAAACAACGATTTTTTTGCCATCAAGATCAAGAAGGGACTTGAGATTGGAATCTTTAGAAATATATACAACAGATCATGTCGAGAGTACAACTTCATTGTTAAAATCAAAACGCTGCGCTCGCTCTTTGGAGTACGCTACATCGCTCATAATATCGATTTCACCCCGTTCGAGTTTCTCAAGACATATCTCCCACTCACACACGACATAGTTGAGCTTCCAACCCTCTTTTTTGGCGATAGTGCTTAAAAGATCAATAAAAAAACCTTTTGGACGTTGTGCTTGATCAAGATAGATTTTGGGTGGGTTTTGATAAACGCCAACCCTGAGTTCGGGAATATTCTGTGCACTTAAAGAAAATGCCATAAAAAAAGCAAGTAATAAAATTTTCATAGCGAATTATACGTTTTTATTCTAAAAAATTTACAAGGGAAAATAAGCTTATCCGTAGTAAATACTTGGTAAAATTTCAATCAAATTTTTTAGCTTTCAAGGAAAAGAATGAAACGTGCATTACTCAGCGTGAGTGACAAAAGCAATATCGTCGAATTTGCAAAATCACTTGTTAATAACGGTTTTGAAATCATCTCAACAGGTGGAACATATAAGATTTTAGTGCAAAACGGCGTCAAAGCCATAGAAATCGATGAGGTAACAAAGTTTCCTGAGTGTTTTGAAGGGCGTGTAAAAACACTCAATCCATACGTACATGGCGGCATCTTGCACCGTCGTGACAAACAGTCTCATCTTGATCAAGCGCGTGAACTTGGTGTTGAGGCGATTGATTTGGTGTGTGTCAATCTTTATCCATTTAAAGCGACCATCGAGACAACTGATGATTTTGAAGCAATCATTGAAAACATCGATATCGGTGGACCTGCAATGGTGAGAAGTGCTGCTAAAAACTTTGATAGTGTGCTTATCCTCACCGATCCGAGTGATTACTCTTTGGTGCTCAATGCCTTGGAAAATGACACCAATACGCTCGAGTTTAGACGCGCTTTGATGATCAAAGCGTTTGAGCATACGGCGGCGTATGATTCGATGATTGCCAACTACATGAACACTCGTTTTAACAATGGCATGGGCGAAAAACAGTTTATTGTTGGCAACAAAGTGATGGATACGCGTTATGGAGAAAACCCACACCAAAAAGGTGCACTTTATGAGTTTGACAAACATTTCTCTAAAAACCTTACAACACTCAAAGGAGAGGCGAGTTTTAACAACCTTACAGATATAAATGGTGCGATAAAAATTGCAGCAGCGTTTGGTGATGAGAATGCTGTTTGTATTGTAAAACATGGCAACCCTTGTGGTTTTGCAATCAAAGATACTCTTCTTGAAGCGTATATAGAAGCGCTCAAATGTGATCCAGTTTCAGCATTTGGTGGTGTTGTGGCAGTGAATGGTGTTGTGACAAAAGAGTTAGCCGAGAAGATCAATGAGATTTTTATTGAAGTGATTATCGCTGGACGCATTACAGAGGAAGCCCAAGCGGTGTTTGAGTCAAAAAAACGCATTAAGCTTTTTGAGTATGGAAGTGAGCGACTTATACTTGCGAACGATACGCATGATTTTAAACATATCGATGGCGGTTTTGTGTTCCAAGACGCCGATAAAGTAGCCGCTGATGAAGTGAAAAACGCACAACTCGTAAGTGCAAAAACAGCTTCAGCTCAAGAGCTTAAAGATATGGAAATCGCATATAAAGTAGCCTCTCTTACGAAATCAAACTGTGTGGTTTATGTCAAAAACTCTGCGATGGTAGCCGTTGGTATGGGGATGACCTCACGCGTAGATGCAAGCCAATGTGCTCTTAAAAAAGCAAAAGAGATGGGACTGGATGTTGCGGGCGCTGCGCTTGCTTCTGAAGCATTTTTTCCATTCCGTGATAGCATCGATGCTGCGGCTGCTGCGGGTGTCAAAAGCGTGATAGAACCAGGTGGCAGTATCCGTGACGATGAAGTCATAGAAGCGGCAAATGCCCACGGCATGGCGCTTTATTTTTCACAAACAAGACATTTTTATCATTAAAAAACTTTTCTATTGAAGCAAAAAAACGCTTACATGTAAGGAATAAAATCTTTACATGTAAGCTAGTTTTTCTCTTTTATTTCACCATCGCTCCTCTACTTTAAGGTAAAAACTTGATTGACATAGACTCAAGTTTTATGATATACTTTCGCACAATTAATCTATTTTAGGACAAATAAAAATGAGTAAATCTTTATATGAAACTTTAGGTGTTGCGCAAAGTGCCACAGAAGCAGAGATAAAAAAAGCATATAGAAAATTAGCAAGGCAGTTCCATCCAGACATCAACAAAGAAGCAGATGCGGAGGAAAAATTTAAAGAGGTCAATGCCGCGTATGAGATACTCAGCGACAAGAAAAAACGTGCGCAGTATGACCAGTATGGCGACAGTATGTTTGGCGGACAAAATTTTCATGATTTTGCAAGTTCACGCGGAGGCAATGTCGATCTTGATGAAATCTTGCGCAATATGTTTGGCGGCGGCGGAGGCTTTGGCGGCTTTAGCGGAGGCTCACGTGGCGGCTTTAGCGGCGGTTTTCAGCAAGAGCCAAATCTTGATATAGAATCTAATGTGACGATTCCCTTTGTTGTCTCTATTTTAGGTGGTTCGCACTCGGTAGCTGTCAATGGTGAGCGCTTTGATATTAAAATTCCAGCAGGTGTAAAAAGTGGTGAAAAACTGCGTGTTCGAGGCAAAGGCCATGCCCAAGGCGGACGTGCGGGAGATCTTTTTTTGAAGATCAATGTCGCAACTTCTAGCGAGTATGAAAGAGATGGCGATAATCTCATCAAAACGATTGATGTTCCCCTTCATGCAGCACTTTTTGGAGACAAAATATCGGTACAAACGCTTGAGAAAGAGATCAAACTCAAAATCCCTCAAAACACGAAAAATACTCAAAGTTTTCGTGTCAAAGAGATGGGCGTTTTAAACCGTAAAACTGGCACAAGAGGGGATCTATTTTTAAAAGCAAATATTGTATTGCCACAAGTTGAAACGCTTGATGCATCGTTGGTTAAAATGATGCAAGAAAAATTACCACAGGAGTAGGGCATGCCACACCATTATGATGAGCCAGTTTATCTCATAAGTGTCGTTTCTAAAATTTTGGAGATCCATCCGCAGACACTTCGTCAGTATGAAAGAGAAAATCTCATCATTCCATCCCGCTCCGATGGGCGTATTCGTATGTATTCTCAAAGAGATATCGATAAGATTAAGATGATTTTGCGCCTCACGCGTGAATTGGGTGTAAACCTAGCGGGTGTGGATGTTGCGATACGATTAAAAGATCAGATAGATGATATGGAGCAAGAGATTGCAGAGTTACGCCATGAGATATCACGCTTGCGAAACTCGTCTTCAGTAGCGCCTGATAAATCTTTGGTGACAAAAAAAAGTATTTATGAGATGATTATTTTTAAAGAGTAGAAATTTTCTACTCTTTTAATCTTTGGATTTTTGCTCCAACAGCTTCGAGTTTCTTCTCTAGTTTTTCATACCCACGATCTAAATGATATATTCGATGGATATTTGTTTGTCCATCTGCTACCATTGCCGCTAGTACAAGCGCGCTTGACGCACGCAAATCCGTTGCCATAACATCAGTGCCTGAAAGTTGTGTTGCCCCTTTGATTGTGGCTGTGTGGCCATTTACTTTTATATCTGCACCAAGACGTTGGAGTTCGCTTACATGCATAAATCTATTTTCAAAAAGACGCTCTTCAATAGTAGAGACACCCTCAGCTTGCGTTGCAAGTGCCAAAAATTGTGCTTGCATATCTGTTGGAAATCCTGGGTACTCTTGTGTGACAATATCAACAGCTTTGATCGTTGTTGCTGGGTGGATAGTAAGGGAGTCTTGACCTTTTGTGAAACTGCATCCCATCTCTTCGAGTTTAGAGATAACTGCTCCTAGATGATCAAGTCTGACATGGTTGAGTGTAAGTTCTGATTTTGTGATGGCAGCGGCACAAAGGTAAGTTCCAATCTCAATACGATCAGGAATGACGCTAAATGAGCACATGTCAATAAGCTCTCTATCCGAACCTTTTATTTTTAAAACAGCCGTACCAATACCCTCGATGGCAACGCCGCTATCTCTTAAAATCTCACAAAGTTGGACCACTTCAGGTTCACGAGCAGCATTGAGGATGGTTGTTGTCCCACGAGCAAGCGCTGCAGCCATGAGTATATTTGCTGTTCCTGTTACGGTGATTTTATCAAAAATGATGTCACATCCAACCAAACCATTTGGTGCTTCTGCTCTGACGTATCCCGCTTCAATCGTGATTTTTGCACCCATATGCTCAAGTGCTTTTAAGTGAAGATCAATAGGGCGCTGACCGATAGCACACCCTCCTGGAAGTGAAACTTCGCAATGCCCAAAACGTGCTAAAAGCGGTCCAAGTACAAGAATAGAAGCGCGCATAGTCTTGACAATATCATAGGTTGCTATTGTGTGGTGTACGCTTGAAGTGTTGATTTGTAAAACATTGTTTTCAAATGAATACACAGCACCAAGGTTTCCAAGGAGTTTGAGAAGTGTTTTAATATCAACAACTTCGGGAAGATTTGTGATGGTGAGATCACCTTTTGCTAAAATAGTCATCGCAATAAGTGGTAATGCCGCGTTTTTTGCACCTGAAATGCTGATCGCACCGCCGAGTTTTGTGTTGCCTTGTATCTTTAAGTAATCCATGTGAATCTTTATCTTTTTTGGGATATTATATCTTTTTAAAGATAAAAGGAAGTTATAAGGCCATGAGTAGTGCATTAGATAGATTGAAAAATCTCACCTCTAAAATCTCTGGATATGAGATGGCTCGAAAAGAGAATTTACATCTCCTTCAAGCGCTCTATAAAAGCTTACATGTAAGCGATAAAATTACAAATTTTGCAGATCTTTTTTTATTTAAAGCCATTAACCTCTCGGGTGTTTCGCTTAAAGGCGAGGAACTTGGGATGATACAAAAAGGGAAATATTTACAAATTTTAGCCATAGCTTATGATAAAGAGGCTCAAGTAAAAAGTAAAAATATCTCTCTTGCTTATTTTGGGCGGGTCGAAAATGTGGATGCAAAGATTAAAGATGACATTGTAGATTTTGTGCTGCGATGGAGATTTGAAAAAAGTTTTATGACTTTAGAACATTATCATAAACTTTTGGAAACGCACAGTGCTCATTTATCTTGATCTGAAATCAACTGGTTTGCAAGAAAATGATAGAGTTTGCGCGCTTGGTTTGATTATTTTTGATACACAGATTACTTGCATAAAAGAGCTTATGAAACCACCAAAAAAGGTGCGTTCAGAGGCTTCAGCACTCCATCACATTACAAATGAGATGCTTTTAGAGAAAAAAGATTTTGCACACTCTGCCATCAAAACTATTTTAGAGAAATATAATAATGCCAAGAGCGTTTTTGTAGGGCACAATATCGGTTTTGATCTTGTGATGCTTCAAAAAGAGGGCTTTATCTTTCAAGGAAGCAGCATTGATACGCTCAAATGCTCGCGAGCGTTAATCCCTGAGTGTGAGCAGTTTTCACTCCAATATCTTCGTTATGAACTCAAACTTTATAGAGATGAAAAAAAACTAGCCGATCAACTTGGCATCCAAGCCGATGCACTCCTTAGCGATGCCTTATACACGAGGCTTTTACACCAATATTTACTTGAAATGGCAGATGATACAAAGCTTTTAGCACTTAGTTCCCAGCCTGTATTACTACAAAAACTAAATTTTGGAAAATATAAGGGCTACTTTTTAGAAGAGATTGCTATGAATGATCGAAACTATCTTTTGTGGCTTTTAAAGAGTGCAGAAACTCTGGATGAGGATTTGCGATATTCTATTTTGTACCATATGAAAATGCTATAATACGCGTTTTAAAAATCTAAAAAAAGAGAAAAGATGACAATTTCACAAGAGAGTAAAAAAGTATTACTCCTTATCACAATCGCATATCTATTTAGTGTTGCGATTCGTTTGATTTGGGTGTACCAGTTTCATGGATATGAACCATTTCTGTTTCATAATGAGTTTATGATCAACACAAATGATGGATATGGATTTGCCGAGGGTGCAAGAGATCTGCTAGCAGGTTTTCATCAAGAGGGCGACCTTTCTCCAACGACTACGGCAATTTCACAATTGACCTATTTATTTGCAAAGATATTGCCTTTCTCTTTTGAGACGATTATCTTCTATATGCCTGTTGCTTTGGGTTCTTTAATCGTTGTACCCATTATTTTAATAGCACATGGGTTTAAACGTCTGGATGTTGGTTTTATTGCGGCTCTTTTAGCGTCTATCGCTTGGAGTTATTACAATAGAACGATGGCTGGATATTATGACACCGATATGCTCAATATTGTATTGCCGATTTTTTTGTTGTGGTCTTTGGTTTGGGCAATCAACACAAACCATGAAAAATTTCTTCTTATAGCTGCTTTGGATATTTTAGTGTATCGATGGTGGTATTCTCAAAGTATCGCTCTAGAATCTGCTTTTTTTGGCTTGATACTTGTTTATACGCTTTTCTTTGATAGAAAAAATATTTTTAATTTTAAACTTTTAGCAATTATGCTCTTTGCAATGATGATGACGAGTGAACTTGTCCGTTTGCCAATTGTTATCGCTTTATATTTCATCTTCAGAAACAAAAATTTTGATAAATATGTGTATTTTATTTTGGGTGCAGGTGTTGTGGCTTTTTTAGCAACTGGCGGTTTAGATCCGATACTGATTCGTTTAAAACTTTATATATTTAGAGATAGCGTCAATGCAAGTGAAGTGGGATTGGGACTGCACTTTTTTACTGTCATGCAAACCGTTCGCGAGGCTGGACATGTTCCATTTAGTGAGTTTGCAAGCAGGATTAGTGGTTCGATTCCTGCATTTATTCTCTCCATAGGTGGATATATTTGGCTCTCCTACCGATACCGCGTGATGCTACTTGCCTTGCCACTTATTGGGCTTGGATTTTTAGCTGAGAGTGGCGGGCTTCGCTTTACCATTTACGCTGTTGTGCCACTTGCCTTTGGTATTGCGTTTCTCATTGCCGAACTTGCAAATAAAATGCCAAGTATTTTTACGCAGTATGCAACCCTTTTTGTTGGTGGTTTTTTAGTTTTGTTTCCAAACATCTTACATGTAAAAGAGTATCAAGTTCCGACTGTTTTCAATAAAGATGAGGTTGTAATCCTTGATCGTTTGAAACAAAAGAGTAGCCGCGAGGATTATGTCGTGAGTTGGTGGGATTATGGGTATCCACTGCGTTATTATGCAGATCTTTTTACTTTAGTCGATGGTGCCAAACATGAGGGTGATGTCAATTTTCCTGTGAGTTATATCTTGACAAAACCTCAAGACGCAGCTGCGAAAATGGCAAGGCTTGATGTGGAGTTTGATGCAAGAGTGCTTCAAGTTTCAAAAGAAAATAGTACAAAAAACGAGGCAAATCGTACCAAGATTTTTAGCAACATAGAAGAGATGACAAAAGCAAATGGTTTTAAAGATACTAACGATTTTTTAACAGCCTTAGAGAGTGGAGCAGCACTTAAAATGCCGAAAAAAACAAAAGATATTTACTTTTATCTCCCCTACAGAATGCTGAGTATCTATCCCACAATTACACTCTTTTCAAATCTTGATTTGATGAGTGGCAGTCGGTATGCAGACCCTCTTTTTGCTATGGCACAAGCCACAAAAGAGGATGAACACTCTATCTATCTCGACAATGGCATTGCCATCAATAAAGCCTCAGCAAAAGTGAAACTTGGGGAAAAAGAGATGCCAATTAGTAGATTTATTAAAACTGGCTATTTACAAGATGGGAAACTAAGTGTTGAGACTAAACAGCTCAATGCGATGGATGGCATTACTGTTATTTATATGGCAAGTTATGGCGCGTTTTTGATTCTTGATGAAGCGAGTTATAACTCAAGCTTTGTCCAGCTTTTTGTACTTGAAAATTATGATAAAAATCTTTTTGAAGCGGTAGAACTTTCCCCTTATGCAAAAATCTATAAATTAAAGATTTAAACGATGAAAGTAGCCGTTACATGTGAATCTCCACTTTTACAAAGAAGTTTGGAACTGTTTTTAGACAAAGATTTAAGTCCAATGAAAAGTTGTGATATTGTTATTACCGATCACAAGCTTGATATCGATAAAAAAAGCGTTTATATCTCCAATGCGAGTGACGCAGATCTTAAAAAACCTTTTTCAAAATCGCAACTGATGTTGGTACTAGAAAAAGTGATGAAAGATGAGAAAGAGAATAAAAGTTTTCTTTCCATGATGGAGGATTTAGAATCTTGTGAGAATACAAATATGCATGGCTTAGAGTTTAAAATCCTCCAAGAAAGTATTGAAAAATTGACCCAAGAATATCAAAAAAATCTTATGAAAACAATACGAGCGTTTTATGAAAAATAGTTTTACTAAAAAAATCATCGCGGGAAAATACAAAGGTAAAACGCTTCAGCTTCCCTCTAAAGACACCACAAGAAGTTCAAAAGCGATTGTTTTAGAATCTTTTTTTAACACCATTCAGTTTGGCATGATTGATGCCATTTTTGTCGAAGTTTTTTCAGGAAGCGGATCGGTTGGGCTTGAAGCGTTAAGCCGAGGCGCAAAAAAAATTATTTTTATGGAAAAAGATAGAGAGGCTTTAAAGATTTTGCATAAAAATATCGCTCAAACTGATCCCTCATCATGTGAAGTGATTAGTGGTGATAGTTTTGTTACTATCAAAATGGCAATAGAACGCGTGAAAAGTTTGCTGCAAAAAGATGACTTTCCTGCAAACACCTATCTCTACATAGACCCGCCTTTTTCGGTTCGGGAAGGGATGGAAGATATTTATGAGAAGATGCTAGCACTTATCGCTACATTTCCAAAAGAGCTTTGTGAGATGCTTATTATTGAGCATATGAGCACACTTGAACTGCCCCAAACCATCAGTGCCTACACAAAAATAAAAACAAAAAAATTTGGAAACACCTCCTTAACGTACTACAACTGATTTTGGAACACATCTTGCTACCTTAATTTAAAGCGCAATCTCTTTTACTCTCAAAAACTAGTTTTTTGTCACTTGAGGGGTTTGCAAGGCACAATCTAAGGATGGCAGATGCGATTATTTTTACTACTTTTTACTCTAGCCCTTACGCTACAAGCCACTAAAATCAAAGATATCTCCTCTATTGTTGGAGTGAGAGAAAACCAAGTGATTGGTTATTCTTTGGTTGTTGGTCTGAAAAAAACAGGGGATGGAACCACTTCAAAATTTACACTCCAATCGATTGCAAATATGCTCAAAGCAATGAATATTGATATGCTACCGGCTGATATAAAATCTAAAAATGTTGCTGCAGTTGTTGTCACAGCAAATATCGGCTCTTTTACAAGACAAGGCGATAAACTAGATGTCACAGTCTCTTCCATTGGAGATGCGCAATCCCTTCAAGGCGGTGTTCTTTTGATGACACCACTCAAGGGAGTCGATGGCAAAATCTATGCACTGGCGCAAGGCCCTGTGAGTATTGGCGGGAAAAATGAGCGCGGTGCGGGTGCGGATTCACATCCTACAGCTGGTCTGGTGTATGGCGGAGGGATGATTGAACGTGAGATCGATACAGATATTTATCACCAACAAGTAGCTACACTCTCTTTAAAAGAGTCCAACTTTGAAACCGCTGTGGCTATGCAGCAAGCAATCAATGCAAGCTACAATGCAAAAGTAGCAGTCGCACTCGATCCTAGAACCATAAAATTACAATGTCCCAAAAATCAGTCGATGATTGAGTTTCTTTCTCAAGTCCAAAACATCAGTATGAGCTACACTCCAGAGAGTAAGATTGTGATCAACGAAAGAACGGGAACGATTATCGCTGGTGTTGATATCGAGGTTAAACCCGTAGTCATCACACAAGGCGATATCACCATTAAGATTAAGCCATCTGCACAACCTAGCTCTCCTGATGGAGCCGTAAAAGTCGATAATGATTTAATTATTGGTCTTAATCAAAATGAAGTCTATACAAAAAATGGAACAACAACGGTGGCAAATATTGTGCGATCTTTGCAAAAACTTGGAGCAACGCCCAAAGCGATTATCTCTATTTTAGAAGCTATGAAAAGTGCGGGTTCCATTTCGGCTGTGCTGGAGGTGATCTGATGAGTAGTATAGGGACATCTGCATCCATGCAACAAGCTTTGGTTGCAAAGGATGCGAATACTTTGCCAGAGATTGCACCGACCAAAGATGATAAGAAACTAAGAGAGCAGACCGATGCTTTTGAATCGGTTATCATCAAGATGATGTTAGATGATGCGATGAAAGATGAAAAGTCACTTTTTACATCTCAAAATGATCCTGGAGATAAGATGTATAAGTCGATGTATCGTGATGAGTTGAGTAAGCAAAGTGCAGGAAGTTTTGGATTTTCTCAGATGCTTTATGATTTTCTCTCTCAAAAGCAGATAAAGGCGCATTAAAAGAAAATTACGATTTACCGATATTGGGGTATTAAAATAACTCTTACTAAAGAGACGAGGAAAAACGATGATATCCCAATTAAATAGTTCAGTTGGTAGAGCCGCTTATTTAAATACCAACAATGAAGTAAAAGAAAACACAAAAAAAACCCAGATGATGAATCAAAACGCTGATTTGAGTCGAGTCGATCAGCTGAGAAATTCTATCGCATCTGGAGAGTACAAAATCGATCTCTCTGCGCTTTCCAAGCGTATTGCTGATGAGTTAATGTAAGAAATATTTAGGAGTTTATGATGCTGTTACACCATTTAAAAAGTGCGATCGGGGATTTAAAAGATCTTATTAGTATCACCAAAACAGATATTGAAGATATCAAAGAAGCAAAGCAAACACCCCAATTTGACCGTTTAGGTCTCAAAGAGGAAAAGATAAAAAGTTTTGAGTCTAAAAAAGCGATGATTGATCATGAAATATCAAAACTGATGAGTAAAAATCCACAAAATGATTTGACAACTTTACTTGATGGCCAGCAACACGAAGCACTCGATCAGATGCGAGAAGAGCTATCTAATTTGAGAAAAATAAATCAACATTATGCAAAGATGGTCTTAGCGGTGAGCTCATTTTATAATAGTTTGTTGGAACGCATTGTTCCTACAGAAATGAATGGATACCAAAGAGTTGCATCAAAAAATCCATCATTTTTGGAAGTGAGAGCGTAAGTATGGCTTCAATATTTAACTCTTTAGCCGTTGGTTATTCTGGGCTTAATGCAGCGCAAGTCGCAATCGATACAACGGGCCATAATATCACCAATGCCAATACCGATGGATACAGTCGCCAACGTGTTATGACACAAGCCGCTCCACCACTCAATATTACACCTGGTGCGGTGGGAAATGGGACACAAATCCAAGCGATTGAGCGTATTTTCAATCAATTTACTTTCGATAGTTATAGTGCAGCTTCAGCCGATAAACAGGGATCTGATTTTTCAAAAAATATCTTAGAGCAGGTGGCTACCTATTTTCCTGAGATGGATGGTGTTGGGATTAAATCTGATTTGAGTGCGTACTATGATATGTGGCAGTCTTTGGCAGATAACCCTGATAATAATGCCGTCAAAGTGGCACTTGCACAACAAACAGAGGTTTTAACACAGCATATACAAACGACAAAAGCACAAGTGACATCGCTTCAAGATCAGCTCAATGAGCAACTCAAAACAAATATTGATGAAGTCAATAGAGTCGCAAAGCAGATTGCAGATCTCAATATAGCTATTGGTCAAACGGAAGCAGGCGGTATCAACAATGCTAACGATTTAAGAGATCAAAGAAGTACGTTGGAACTCTCACTTTCAAACCTTGTCGGTGCAAATGTTTTTTCTGGCCAAATTGAATCGAACAACAAAGTTGATCCGCGTCAAGCAGTACAAAATGGAAGTTACAGTGTGAGCATCAATGGATTTAATATCGTTGATGGAGGCGGATATCATCCTATAACTTATGATAACAAAGCGAGTGCAAGTGCAATGTATGCACTTTATTACCAGCGTCAAGATGGAGCGCAAATCCCATTTACTGAGGGGATTACAGGAGGAACTGTTGGTGCGCTTTTAAGCCTTCGTGGTTCTACGCTTAGTTCCGCAGATGGTAAGCCTACTAATGGCGTATTACAAGAGGTCAGTGATCAATTGGATATGTTTACAACAGGTTTGATGCAGACAACCAATAATATTTATGCGCAAAGTGCTACAACAAGTATGGCATCAAATCCTGTTATTTTAGACCCTGCAGATGCACTCACAAGTGCAGGTCTTGGGATAAAAAAAGGGAGTTTTGATCTTATTTTGTATGATATCAATGGGCAAGAAGTTGCAAAACGCACAATAAATATCGATGATCTTACGACATTTACATCAGGAACAAACTCTATTCAAAGTCAGATACAAACAAGTGCAGATGATAATAAAGATAATAACGCCAATAATGATATTGATGATTTTTTAAATGTCAATTATGCAAGTGGTTCACTTGGATTTTCTCTAAAAAATTCAGGTTTAGAGTCTCAAGGCTACACATTTGCGCTTCAAGATAAGCTCGATGTAAATAATAGTTTTGGTTCTGGAACAAACTTTGGTGGTGCTATGGGAATGAATAGATTTTTTGAAGGAAGCAATGCAAACGATATTCGACTCGCAACAAAGCTTGCACAAGATCCTACAAAAATTTCAGCAAATACTGCGCCAAGTTCAGGAAATAATGCCATCGCGATGGATATGGTCCAATCCCAATTTGAACAAATAGATTTCACCCAAAAAAATAGCGCTGCCACTTACAATGACACAATTTATGGGATGTTTGATACGATTGCAACCAATGTCGGAACCAAAGCAAATGCGGCAATCTCTTTAAATAATACCTACACAGCACGCTTTACTGCTGCGCAACAAGAGTATGACTCTGTTTCAAAAGTGAATATGGATGAGGAGATGAGTAACCTTATTCGGTACCAAACATCGTATGGCGCAGCTGCCAAAATTATCACGACTATTGATCAGATGATGACAACATTGCTTGGTATTAAACAGTAAAGTGAACACTATTTGATTCCTTATCTAAGCATTGCAATTTTAGTTTTTGTAGTGCTTTTTAGCTTTTTTGGTTCTTTTTTTTATTCTATTTCTCCAACAAGCTACCATGTGAGTGCAATTTTAAATCCTCCCTCGCTACAACATCTCCTTGGAACCGACAGACTCGGTCGAGATCTCTTGGCTCGTTTGATACAAGGTGGACAAATCTCTTTACTCATCGGTATTTTAAGCGCGCTGATTTCGAGTTTTATCGGAATTATTGTTGGTGCTACGGCTGGGTATTTTAGAGGCAGAGTTGATCATTTTTTTGTTTTAGTTGTTGATCTTTTTTTAACATTTCCAACATTTTTCTTACTTTTAGCGCTTGTGAGTTATGTCAATGCTTCGGTATGGGTTTTGGTGCTTATCATCTCCGTTACAGGCTGGATGACAACAGCACGGCTTGTTCGCAGCGAGAGTTACGCCATCGGTTCACAGCCTTTTATCAAAATCCTACGCATCGCCAAAGTTTCAAAAATAAAAATCCTTTTTAAATACTATCTTCCACTCTTAGCACCCATCTTCTTTGTGAGTTTTACTTTTGGTGTTGGTGGTGCTATACTCTCTGAGTCTGCTTTGAGCTTTTTAGGGCTTGGAATTACTCCTCCTCAAATGAGTTGGGGGAGTATGATGAGTGATGGAAAAGAGGTAATACAAATCGCTTGGTGGGTCAGTTTTTTCCCAGGATTCCTCATCTTTTTGATTACTTTTTCACTTATAAATATCTCAAGTTACCTGCAAAAATTGACCAATAAAAAAGAGATTCGCGAGTAAGAAACATTTGGTATAATAGCCCCCAATTACAAAAAAGGAACCTAGAAATGTTAGATATTATAGAAAATGAGTTAGATAAGTTTAAGCACTCAAACTGTGCAGATGATAAGATATTTTTTCAAGCGATGAAAGAGGTCATTGTCTCCATCGCTCCACTCCTTGAATCAGATGAGCGCTATAAACGCTACGCCATTTTAGATCGCCTCACAATCCCTGAGCGCATTGTCAAATTTAAAGTGACATGGATGGATGATAAGCAAAATATTCAGGTCAATACAGGATATAGAATCCAGTATAACAACTCACTTGGGCCCTATAAAGGCGGACTTCGTTTTCACCCAACAGTCAATGAAGGGATTTTGAAGTTTTTGGGTTTTGAGCAGGTGTTTAAAAATGCTCTCACAGGTTTGCCACTTGGTGGAGCAAAAGGCGGCAGTGATTTTGATCCAAAAGGAAAAAGTGACTTTGAAGTTATGAAATTTTGTACTGCTTTCATGAGAGAACTCCACAAATACATAGGCCCACGTAAAGATGTACCGGCGGGCGATATTGGTGTTGGTGCTCGTGAGATCGGGTATCTTTTTGGAGAGTATAAAAAGATAACCTCCTCGTATGATGGCGTTTTAACTGGAAAACCTTTTATTTTTGGCGGCTCACTCATGCGCCCTGAAGCCACAGGATATGGCGTAGTCTATTTTACTGAAGCGATGCTAGAACATGAGAAAAAAGAGCCACTCAAAGGTAAAATCTGTACTGTGAGCGGTGCGGGAAATGTTGCCATCTATACGATGGAAAAATTGCAAATGATTGGCGCAATGGTTGTGAGTTGTTCTGATTCGCAAGGGACACTTTATGATAGCCGTGGGATAGATTTAAAACTGATTAAAGAGATTAAATTTAACAAACGCACCTCTTTAAAAGAGTATGTTGAGACGCATAAAGGGGCAAATTATATTAGCGTAGAAAACTATCCAGATGGCGGCCATGCGGTTTGGACTATCCCGTGTTATGCGGCATTTCCATGTGCGACACAAAACGAACTTACAAAAGTAGATGCACACAATCTTATAGCCAATGGTTGTATCTCTGTAAGTGAGGGTGCAAATATGCCATCAACTCCCGAAGCAGCCGAGCTTTTAGTTTCTAAAAAAATATGTTTCGCACCAGCAAAAGCGTGTAACGCAGGCGGAGTCTCTGTGAGTGAGTTTGAGATGAGCCAAAACGCTTCGATGCAAAAATGGTCTTTTGAACAAGTGGATCAAAAACTCAAAGAAACCATGCAACAAATCTGCAAACGCGTCGCCCTTACAGCCCGAGATTACGGCGTGGAAGGAAACTACATCGATGGCGCCAATATCGCAGGTTTTAAACGTGTAGCCGATGCGATGATAGCAGAGGGAATCTAGAATTGTATGCTTACATGTAACAAAAAAAGCCTTACATGTAAGCATAATTAGCCTT
>JAVHOA010000116.1:0-6527 GCA_036169815.1 Sulfurimonadaceae bacterium | reverse complement strand
AATTAGCCTTGTATGGTAGCTATTTTTTAAAAGAGTTTATCCAAGTGATGGCAAAAATTTCAAAGCCATTTGCCATAAAAATGCGGCTGAGATACCTGCGGCGAACCCTGCGACGACATCATCGAGCATGACACCAAGGCCACCTTTCATATTTTTGTCTATTCTTCCGATGATGGATGGTTTTGTGATATCAAAATAGCGAAAAAGCGCAAACGCCAAAACAGATTGGATTAAAAATCCATTGGAGAGATGAAAAATGTCACCAAAATCAAGCATGACTCCTGGCGCGATGGAAAGTGCAAACCACATCCCAACAAGCTCATCGATAACGATACTTTTATCATCGTGGGTGAGGCTTTGTGCCTCATAACGGTTAATCTCTTTGACACCAATAGCGGTGATAAGGAGTGTGAGCGTAAAGAGAAGCTGGTTGCCAAGATACGCCAAGGCAGGGATACCGATGAGTAGGGCGATAAAAGAGCCTACAGTTCCTGGAGCTTTTGGAGCGAGTCCACTGTAAAAAAGAGTGATAAAAAAACGGTTCATGTGCATCCTAAGTAAGCGAAGTGGTTTGATAAAGATTCATCAGTTCTTTGTAAAACTCCTCTTCTGTATGGCTTTCTAAAAGGCCACCGATAGGCAGAAGGTTGTAGTACATCTTTTCAAGATTTTTAAATCTATGCAAAAACATTTTGGAGAGCAAGAGGGCTGAGATCTCTTTTCTCACTAAAACAGCAGGGGGAACGATGCCTAGTTTGAGCAGTTCTAAAATCGATTCTGCATGGTAAGAGATGTGATGATGTTGTCCATGCGGGCAGGTGTTTGTGCTCACGAGTGTTTTACAGATATTGCAGTAAACATATTCGCTTGCCACTGAAATGAAAATACCAATATCGGTGACACGATCGAGAATCGATTTGTTGGTATTGCTGTCATAGTACATTCCAAGACCAGCGTGATTTTGCCCGATGGTGAGTTTGGTGCAGCCATAGTTTTTTGCCACTATTGCATCGATGATAATTTCATTGATGCCAGCAAAGATATAGTTTGACTCAAGCGGAACAATGATTACTCTATTTTTTGGAAGATAGTTGTCAATAAAATATTTCAAAGCCTCATAGCGAAGGCTATAATGAAGATCTGCCGTTTCATAAGGCTTGAGTAAAAAAACAACTAAGAGATCACTGTTTTCCAAGGATTGTCGGATGAGTCTCTCATGGGCTCTATGCAAAGGATTTGCCGCCATCATAATGGCTGTAATATTTTTAGCATTGACAAGTTCTATGGCTTCTTTTATCTCGTTTTGATGCAAGTCTGGGATAGCATGTGCGAGGGTATAGTCACCATAAACGGCTAGATTTCCAAGTCTTTTACTCGTTTGTCTCACGCCTGGATGGGAGTCATCATCGGTTCCATAAATATGGCGAAGTCGCTCTTTTGGATCAATCTCAAAAACTTCATCTACATGTAAGGTTGCAAAAAAAGCACCATCACAAAAAAGATCGAGTTGTTCATGTGGCTTTGCATTTTTTAAAACCGTTTCATTGCGCTTGCCTGAGGGTGCGAGAATGAACGGAAAAGGAAATATTTTTTTGTTGATAGTGGAGTTGCAAAGGACCTCTGAAACTTCGGCTTTGTTCATCAAGGAGGTAACAGGATAGAGCAAGCCCGCTTTTAAAAACTCTAACGCCGAAGCGGCTTCATGGTCGATAAAAAGAGTTCTATTTTTTCTTTGCGATGCCATATTTCTTTCTCTTTTCCCACAAACTTTTTCTGGATATTCCTAGCTTTTTTGAGAGCTCTGTATCTGGAAATTTGTGTTGGTAATTTAACACAATATATTTCACATAATCTTCGATAGGAAGAATATCGCTTTGATCAAAAATATTATTGTCATTTTTGATATCGATGATATTATAATCCACATCGTCAATTTTATCGGTACTAGAAACGATTACATTTCTACCTTTGATAAGTTCTAAAAACTCTCTTTTTTCAGACTTTTTGATAATCTGAAAATCGGTAACATAAATAATCGTGCTAATTGGCAACATAGAGATTTCGCTCGCTGCTCTTGGGTTGGTCAGTGAAACAAAATAGAGTGGTCTATTTTGTTTATTTGCATATTTAAAAGCAAAGGAATCCGAGTACTTTTGAAAATTGCACGAGATAAAGATTGGAAGTTCCATGTTATCAATATTTGGCTCATTGGATATCGAAGCAAAATTATGATTGAGGTATCGCTCATAGGATTCAGATTGGTGTTTGAGACGCTCATAATCTTGAAAATGGTTAATTTTTCTTACAAGCTCTTCAATCATAAAAGGCTTGAGAATATAATCTTTTGCGCCGATAGAGAGTGGTTTTGAGACTGTATCGTTGCTGATATAAGAAACCATTAAAATCACGATCGATTTTTTGAAGGCTTCAATGATGGGGTTGAAATCTTGCCCATTAATATTGGTTGAAAGGAGCACAACATCATACAAATTGCTTTTGAGTGCATCTTTTGTTGAGGTACACATATCGCAGATATGCCCAAGTTCACCGAGTTTTGTTGCAATACTTTGTGCCAGATAGATCTCATTTTCTATAATTAATATTTTCACTTAGAAGTCCAGTTGTAATAATTTAATGATGCAGTTGAAAGTACGCCAACACCCTCTTTGCGGCCAATAAAGCCAAGTTGTTCAGTGGTTGTGGCTTTTATATTGACACAAAATGCGGGAATTTTTAAAATTTGTGCGAGTGTTTTTCTCATCGCATCTTTAAAGCTTCCTATGCGCGGAGTTTGCGCAATGATAGTGATATCAACATTGACGATGGCGTATCCAAAACTAGCCAGCTTTGTAACAACCTCGCTTAAAAGCAGTTTAGAATCAATGCCTTTATAGCGAGCGTCATTATCAGGAAATAACATCCCAATATCGCCCATACCCGCTGCGCCCAAAAGAGCGTCGATGAGCGAGTGTATTGCAACATCGCCGTCGCTATGCGCTAAAAATCCAAAATCACTCTCTATTTTCACACCACATAAAAACATCTCCCCTTTGTCATCAAAGGCGTGTACGTCAAAACCATTGCCAACAAGCGTCACATTAGATGGAGCGCTCAGACAGCCAAGCTCTTTGATATCGCCCGCAAATGTGAGTTTAAACGCTTCATCTTCGCCCGCAACAAATAATCTTGTCCCACCGTTTGCGACAATAGCACTGCTTTCATCGGTATATTCTATTTGTGTTTTGAGCGCTTGCTTGAGACTATTTGTACGAGAGAGTTGCGGTGTTTGGATACGAAGAATCTGATCTCTATCAACCGTTTCGTTTGCATAGACGATTGTATCGCTTACATGTAAGCTGGCTACAATGCAATCGGCTTTCTCTTTTTGCTCTAAAATTCTTTGTAACATAGCATCACTAATACATGCTCGTGCAACATCAGTGACAAGGACAAAAGGAGTGCTTACATGTAACAGTGCATTTTGAAGTGATTCTTGACGAGTTGTGCCACCTTGGACGATGCAATGGTCTGTGTAGTTGTGCATAAAAGTAACATCGCTTGCAGAGGCTGTAATAATGATTTTAGAAAATTTTTGTGTATTTTCAAACCTTTTTGCCACAAAATTCCATAAAGGTTCCATGCCAATTCTTAGCCATTGCTTCTTGACAGGGGTTTTAAAGCGTGTTGAGTCACCAGCAGCAAGTATAATGAGCGTTAAATCAGACAAAAAGTCTCCTGTTTGGGTAAAACTGTTACGAAATTATACATATAAAAAGCTTTTTTTTATCTTGTTTGTGTAAAATTCTGTAACTTTAAAGTTAGTTGAAATATTTTGTTTTATTGATTCTACAGATGGTAATTTTCTGTGCAGTCTTGTATAAGTTCAAAAGCGATTGAAAAGAGGAGAATCTAAATGAGAAATGAATGGCTTAAAAAACGCCAAAATGATCCAGTTCGTACTCAAATGTATTATGCAAAACAGGGCATAATCACAGAAGAGATGCACTATGTTGCAAAAATTGAAAATCTTTCCCCAGAGCTTGTTCGCAGCGAAATTGCTCGTGGGAGATTGATTATTCCTGCAAACGTAAACCATATTTCACTCGAACCTATGGCAATCGGTCTTGCATCAAAATGTAAGATTAACGCAAATATCGGTTCATCAGCAATTGCGAGTGATGTACAAGGAGAGATTGAGAAGGTTCAAGTATCGCAACACTATAAAGCAGATACTGCGATGGATCTTTCAACTGGTGGAGATTTGGATGAGATACGCAAAGCCGTTATTGCAAACTCTAAAATTCCAATAGGAACAGTGCCAATTTATCAGATACTCCATGATGTCGGTAATAAAATAGAAGCATTGAGTATTGATGTGATGCTTGAAGTGTTGGAGCGTCAAGCGCAGCAAGGTGTGAGTTATTTTACAATTCACGCAGGATTTTTGCTTGAAACAATGCCAAAAGTTGCAAAGCGCAAGATGGGTATTGTCAGCCGTGGTGGAAGTTTGATGGCCGCTTGGATGATGCACTATCATAAAGAAAACCCTTTTTATACGGCATTTGATGATATTTTAGATATTTGTGCTAAATATGATGTTTCTCTTTCACTGGGAGATTCTCTTCGTCCGGGATGTTTGGCAGATGCGAGTGATGACGCACAACTCGGTGAGTTGAAGGTTCTAGGAGAGCTTACGCTCCGTGCATGGGAGAAAAATGTACAAGTCATGATTGAGGGTCCTGGACATGTACCACTCAATCAAATTGAACGTAATATGAAGCTCCAGCGTGAGCTTTGTCATGAAGCCCCATTTTATATTTTAGGCCCACTTGTAACAGATATTGCCGCAGGATATGATCATATCAGTTCGGCTATCGGTGCGGCAGTTGGCGGGTGGCATGGAGCGAGTATGCTTTGTTATGTCACACCAAAAGAGCATCTTGGTCTTCCAAATGCACAAGACGTGCGCGAGGGGATTATTGCCTACAAAATCGCAGCACACGCCGCAGATATTGCTCGCGGACGCAGAGGTGCGCGTGATGTAGATGATGAGATGAGTGATGCACGTTATGCGTTTAACTGGGAGAGACAGTTTGAACTTGCCCTTGATAGCGAACGCGCTCGTGAATATCATGATGAGACTTTGCCGCAAGATGTCTTTAAAGAAGCGGAGTTTTGTTCTATGTGCGGACCGAAATTTTGTAGTTATAAAATAACGCAAAGTATTATGGAAAACACCGAAGAACTTGATCGCATCATTGCAGAAAATAAAGCCGCAGAAGCGCTCAACTAAATAAATATACAGAGTTTCCCACTGAGGGAAACATAGCGTTATCGTAATAAATTTAATAAAGGAATAATTGAATGACTCAAGAAAATGTAAAATTAGCACTTTCTAAAGTCCTTTATCCTGGGTTTACCAAGGATATTGTGACTTTTGGATTTGTCAATAACATCAATGTGAATGCAAGCGCCGTTAGTTTGAGCGTGGATATCACATCAAGCGCGCCTGAAGTTGCAGCACAGATTAGAGATGAAGCAACTGAGGCGTTAAAAGCTATTGGTGCGACTGATATTAACATCGCAATCAATGCTCCAAAAATGCCTCGAGAAAGCTCTTCAAAAGGGAAAAATATCGCACCACAAGTGAAAAACTTTTTGATGGTAAGCTCAGGAAAAGGTGGAGTTGGCAAATCAACAACATCAGTAAATATTGCTATTGCTTTGGCGATGCAAGGGAAAAAAGTGGGTCTCTTAGATGCTGATATCTATGGACCAAATATCCCTCGTATGCTTGGTCTCAACGGTGTAAAACCTGAGATTAATGGCAATAAAGTTCTTCCTATGAAAGCATACGGTATTGAAATGATGTCTATGGGCTCACTTATGGAAGATGGACAATCATTAATCTGGCGTGGAGCTATGATTATGAAAGCGATCGAGCAGTTCTTACGTGATATCCTTTGGTCTGAGTTAGATGTTTTGGTTATCGATATGCCTCCAGGAACTGGTGATGCACAGCTTACTTTAGCGCAAAGCGTTCCTGTAACTGCAGGTTTGACAGTTACAACACCACAGATGGTTTCACTTGATGATTCTCGTCGCTCTTTAGATATGTTTAAAAAACTCAATATCCCTTTAGCGGGTATCGTTGAAAATATGAGCGGATTTATCGCTCCAGATACTGGTGTTGAGTATGATATTTTTGGAAAAGGTACATCACAGCCAATGGCAGATGAGTTTGCAACCAAAATCATTGCAGAAATCCCAATCGAACCAGCGGTTAGAACTGGTGGAGATGAGGGTAAACCTATCACTTACGCAGCACCTACAAGTGAAACTGCAAAACGTTATATGAAAGCGGCTGAAGAGATTTGGGCGATGATCGAAAAAATTAACGAAGAGGGTGGTGTGGATAATCAAGCGATTCAACCAAATACACCTCCAGGTGTGAGCGCATGTTCAACAGCAGCTGCCGCACCAAAAGCACCAGAACAAAGTTCAGGAAGTTGTGGCACAGGATGTGG
>JAVHOA010000115.1:0-7593 GCA_036169815.1 Sulfurimonadaceae bacterium | reverse complement strand
GGCCTTTCAGTCTTCTTTAAATAAGCGCAAACTATACTTGTTTTTTATTATTGCAAAAACAGGAGGGCTAAAGTTTGTATAAAAAATCTTCGTTGCTTATTTTAAGTGTTGCCGCAATCCTTATCACAGGATGTGGGACGGGCGCAAAAATAACTATTCCATCCTATTCTCCACCAAGAGAAGAGGCAAAAATCAAAAAAATGATCACACAAGATGACAAAATTCCAGGTGGTGCATATCTGGCTCTTACTGTCAATCCAACTATTCTTCATTTAGATCGAACGATTCCAAAAGTCAAAGATTTTTTGCTTGATTCCATCAAAAATAAATTGACACAAACCAATTTTATTGCACTCAACCCTCTTGCAGGTGAAAATGATGTCATGCTTATTATGAACATCGCAAACTACAACTATAAAACAACCGCTAATACCCGTTCTGTAGATCTTGAGGTCAATTTCACGCTCTCACGAGGTGCTGAAGAGTTCCTCTCCCAATCCTATAAAAAAACAAAAAATCGCCAATCGCAAGATGCAACAAATCTTCCAAGCGAGTCTATCTTAGCATCCCAAGCGGTCAATGATGTGGTAGAAGATTTCATCGCTGATATCTCTCCGCTTAAAACATTCCAACTCAGAGAGTTTAAAACCCTTCCTGATGATATCTCTTTTGTGATAGGGTATGCGCAAAGCAAAAACTACAAAGGTGCCATCAAAGCGATGGAAAAATACAAAGGGGAGCGTGATATGAACTTCTACTATGATCTTGCTATTCTTTATGAAGCGCAAGCAAGTGTCAGTGAAGATCTCAGCGGCCTAGACAATGCAAATGATAACTACACTATGGCGCTCAGCCATGGAGGCGCAAAAGATGAACTCGTTCTTTCTGCAAAAGCAAGATTTGATAATTTCTACGAACTCTTAGAAAAAACCAAAAAGCAAGATGCTAGCAATCAAGGGCTAATTAAAAATCGTAACGGCGAGCTCGGGCAATCCAGCGATGAATTTGAATAAAAAATAAAACAAACCAAGGCGACTAAAATGATAAAAGTCACAAAAAATATGTTACATGTAAGCATTGCAGCAACGATTGTAATGGGAATAAGCGGATGTAGTGTTTTAAAAGAGACATTGGCAAGTCAAGCTGAAGTACCAACTTTAGAAAAACAGGTCAATCGCGTTGCCATCGGAATGGATATTGTCCGCTTGAACCATGTGATGGCGATGAAGCTGAAAATCTCAGGGGATACCACTTGGCCAAAACTAATAGCCAAAGATCTCAATAAAACCGATGAAAAGGCACTTGAAAATATACTCAAAAAAGATCCTTACTACGCAACAATTCACTACAGTGAGCCAATCCAACGCAAAATGCTTGGTGGTTCTTTCCTTGCAAATCAAGTCAATGGAGCAGTAGGGTTTGATATAGGAGCGATTGCGGGAGCGGTGGTTGATCCTATCTCACCGCTGGCTTATAGAGCAGCACAAAAAGCGCAAGTCTTATATGGAAACAATCCAGAACAGTGGCCTGATCTTTTTAGTTTTGAGGGTGGACTCAAAAACTTTTTAGATTTTCAATCTGGGACTCTCAAAATGGTAGAAGCGGGTCAAAGTGATGCTTATGAAACACTTTCTGCAGCGCTTATCGCCCTTACTCCTACAAACTTTCAAAAAGATTTAACCCTTGCAAAATCTGATCTTGATAAAGCCCAAACTGCCGCGGCAGAACTTGAGGGTGAAAAAAGCAAATTAGAGGGTGAAGTGAAAAAAACTCCAAATAACGCTACAAGTTTGGAAGCCCAAATCAATAACCTAGAACCAAAAATAGAACAAGCAAATAAAACTGCCGATGAGAAAGAAAAAGTCTATTTTACAATGCTTGATTCCGCTGTCACTGCAATGCAAGCAGATATTAAACTCACAGATGAGCAAGTGGCTCTTGCACGCAATGTAAACATCGCTTCCAAAGAGATAGAAAGTGGAGCAACTGAAGCGTATGGTGCGTTTGGAATTGCCGTTACAAATATTGCAGCACAACCGCTTTTACAAAATCTTCCAAAAGAGCTTCTCTCTCTAGCACAAACCCAAGCACGCTTCCCGCAATTTGCAGATCAAATCAAAACTCGTATAGAGCGTTTGGGAAAAAATGCAATATACTTCCTTCCAAATATGGGCATGGGAACGTACTATGCGCATAAACAATCCTCTTTAGCTTCAAAATATGAAGATATCACAGCAGTCATCGTAGATGCTGCGGATGCAAAAATAAAAGCGGAAAAAGAAGCGGCAGAGGAAGCGGAAAAAGAGGCTAAAAAAGCAAAAGAGGCTGCCGCAGAAGCCAACAAAGCATAAAAGCTAACTTGAAAATTCTCAAAAGGAAAAAATGTGAAACAAACCAAACTTGCGACTCTCGTATTGGGGCTATTTTTATTTAGCTCCTGCAACGGGGCTTCCCCTTCGCCAAACGTGCAACAAAAAGCGGCAAATGCTGCTTGGGTAAACTCCATTCCAGCTGATAATAGCAGTTACTATTACGCTGTGGCTGAGGGCAAAACACTCACGGATGCAAAAAACAACGCCCTTGCTGATATCTCTTCTCGCATCTCTATCTCAGTCAATGCGACATTTAGTTCAAGCGTATCTGCATCACGCATCGGCGATGATGAAGAGGTTGCATCAAAAGTCAAACAAGAGGTACTCACAAAAGCCAAAGAGATTGAATACTCAAATGTAGAGATTCAAGAGAGTGCAAACGATGGAGACAAATGGCAGGTGCTTATCCAAGTTGATCGCAATCTTTTAGCACAAACCTATAGCGACAAACTCACAAAAATAGACAACCAACTCCAAAATGAGTGGGAAATATTTTCCTCGGCTTCGATGTTTGAAAAACTCAAACTCAGCAATGGTATCAATACCCTTTTGGGCCAAACAGACGCTATTTTTCCACTCTTAAAAACAATTCAGCCAAGCTTTAATGATGCAAAATACGCGAGCAGATATGCAATGTACACAAAAGAGATGCGAGATGCACAAAACAAGCTTATCTTTCGTATCCAAGCCGACAAAAATTCTGCAAGCTTAGCAACACTCCTCCAATCGCAACTCAGTAATGCAAACTACAAGTTTAGTGACACGGCATACAATGTCCTCATTAAAATCAAAACATCCGCAACACAACAAAAAATAGCTTCCGCAAATCCACAATTTGCCTCTATGATCTGGGCACTGCGAACCACAACTATAGAAGCCTACAATAAAGCGGGAACCCGCGTTTCCAACGCTGTTGTAAAAACCAAATCAGGCTCACCTGAGGGATTTGACGACGCTGTGACACGCACAAAAAAATATGAAGAGATTATCACTCGTGATGGAATTATCTCTTTTATTACCAACGGAAATCAAAAAAAATAGGTAAAAAAAGCTTACATGTAGAAGCAAAAAAGCTTTTACATGTAACGCATCTTTATCTACTCTAAACCTTTTTTCTTGTAAAATCTCATAATTTTTCCAAGGAATCCTATGCGTTTTTTTCTTCTTTTTGTAACACTTTGTTCTCTCTCTTTTGGAGTTGTTTCTATTGCACCAGTTGCGATTGGCGCCAAAGCTGGAACAAGTGGACAAGTCAATGCATCCTTTCAAACACAACGTGGCAATACCGAATCTGATGCGTATAGCGGTGGCGCAAAGCTCCAATATGACGACAATACAAGTTATGTAACATGGGGCGAACTCAGTGTTAATTATGCTGAGGCATCGGGAGTAAAAAATTCCAATGCAACCTATGCGCATCTTCGATATATTCACACTTTCAATGGGATTAAAAATATCAATTGGGAAGTTTTTACCCAATCTGAAACAAATCAGTTTACAAGCATCCAAGAGAGATTTGTAACAGGCGGTGGGATGCGTTTTCACATCAAAGATGATGAATTAGGAGCACTTTACCTTGGAACAGGTGCTTTTCACGAGTATATTGACTATTCAACTGCTGTTGATGCAACAGAAAACAACCTACGCGGAAACTTTTATCTCGCCTACAACAAAACTTTTAGTAAAGACTCTTCGCTCTCTTATGTTGGATATTACCAACCAAAACTGAACGAACTCTATGATTATCTACTTTCAAATGGCTTAGAACTGCAAGTGTTTGTGTATGAAAAGGTCTATCTCTCCTTCAAGCTCTCTTATCTTGTCGATACAAAACCCGCCGTTGGCATCAAGCAAGAAGATTTTTCACAGACAACAAGTTTCGTATATAAATTTTAAAAAGGCGCGCGATGCAAGCAAAAATCTATTTTGGTTCAAGTGAAGCCACCAAAGAGAGCCTCATCCAAAGACACAGTCCTTATGACAACAAACTTGTCAGTCTTACCCCGCTTTGTGATGCAAAAGATGTACAAAAAGCACTAGAAATCGCAAAAAATGCGGCGGCGAGAGCAAAAACTACATCACTAGCACAACGGTGTGCATGGCTTTTAGATGTTGCGCAAAAACTTCGCCAAAATAAAGAGGAACTTGCCCGCACGATTACCGATGAAGTGGGCAAACCCATCGCTTTTTCACGGAGTGAAGTAGAGCGCGCTATTGAAACCGTGACACTGAGCGCTGAGACAATGCGCACCATGCATGGAGAAACCATCAACACCGATGCCATGCCAAGTGGAAGAAAAGCGATTGCCTACTTTACAAGAGAGCCAGCAGGGGTCGTCGTGGCCATCACCCCTTTTAACTTTCCCCTCAATCTTGTCGCACATAAAATAGCTCCCGCACTTGTCGCAGGCAATGCCGTGGTGCTCAAACCAACTCCTGAAGCACCGCTTTGCGCGTATAAATTTGCAAAACTTTTCATAGAAAGTGAGTTTGCCATCGAAGATGCGCTCAGCGTTGTTTATGGCGATAGCGAGGTTGGAAGTGCGCTTGTGAGAAGTGAGATTCCTCGCGTTATCAGCTTTACGGGAAGTGTTGGCGTTGGTGCACTTATTGCAAAAAATGCAGGGATTAAGAAAGTGTGCTTGGAGCTTGGAGGCAACGCAGCAACCTATATCGATTCTACGGCAGACCTAACGCACGCAGCCAAACAATGCGCCATCGGAGCGTTTGTAAACTCGGGGCAGGTTTGTATCTCACTGCAACGCATCTATGTCCATAGTACCATCTATGATGATTTTGCCAAAAAAATGGCAGAGGCAACAGCCGCGTTAGTTGTTGGTTCTCCCTATGATGAGGAGACTTTTATGGGGCCGCTTATCAATGAAGATGCCATAACACGGGCGAAGAGTTGGGTAAAAAATGCCATAGATGCAGGCGCACGCGCTTTGCTCGATCTCAAAACAGATGGAAGATTGTTTTACCCTTGTGTGATGGCAGATGTCACCGATGCGATGGAGATTGTATGCGAAGAGGTGTTTGCACCTATCGTCTCGCTCATAAAAGTCAATGATTTTAACGAGGCAAAAGTAAAGATGAACAACGCACCTTATGGCTTGCAATTTTCCGTTTTCACTAATGATCTTTGCCTTGTAAAGCGCGCTATTTCAGAGCTTGAAGCGGGTGGAATCGTCATCAACGATATGCCAACACTCCGTTTTGATATCCAACCCTACGGCGGTGTCAAAAGCAGTGGTATAGGACGCGAAGGCCCTCGTTTTGCCATCGAAGAGATGAGCGAGATTAAGTCAGTTGTGATTCACTAATGCAGTTTTAGGCCTTATGCCATCTTTATCTCTCGGCCTGCACTGCCGATAACAAGGCTGATCGTCTCGTGCGCTCCCACAGGTGTAGCGAGCACTTTTTCTTGCGTCTTTGGATTGACAAAGCTGATTTGCGTCCGCCCATCATAAACGCCATGATGCACTATTTTTGCATGTAAATCTTGTTCATAAAGTCGCTCTTGTTCTATCTCTAGTCGCTCAAATTTTGCTTCTGAGTCTTCTATCTTTTGGGCTCTGAGTTTTAACTCTTCTGCGATTTTTTTAAACTGTTTGATACGAATGATATCTTGCTTCATAGGCGCATCTCCCGCCTTTTGCGCTTGCATAATCCGCTGCTGAAATTTTTTTATTCTCACAATTCCTGCTGCATGTTCTTTGGCATCTTTTTCAAACGCCTCTTTTTCTAGACGAATCGTAGCACTCAAACTTTTCAAGCTTTCTTGTAAGGTTTCTAGCTGCTGGTGATAACTCTCCATGCTATGTGGGTCGATAATGAGTTTAATCCCATCGCCATTGATACTGCCAATCTCAATACGCTCACTTGCGATGATAACGCAGTTTGAAAGCACCTCATCAACTTTGACAATAGGAGCAATCGCTTCTCCGCCTAACATCTGCTTGATAGTGATAATCGTTTTTGCCGTGACTTTTCCAACTTCTAAAATCTCAATATTAGCTTCATTTGCATGTAAGTCACCCTTGTGTACTTTGATATTTGCAGTGTTGGCAACTTCCATTTTTGATTTTTTGTGTGTTTGAGAACCTATACTGAGCTCATCCGTATTAATCTTGACATTCGCACCGACACTGCCCTCTACATTCAAATCTCGTACATCTATTTTTACGCCACTGCCGATAGCATCCTCAAAACTTTTTTGATTGCCGCCGATGTAAACGGAGATATTTCGATCTACTCCCGCGTCTATATTTGCAGATGATTTGAAGTTTGCACGTTCTAAAACAAGTTTTTTTGAAATCATATAGACCCCATTTTCACACACAACATAGCCATTCTCTTTTGCAAAATAGCAAATTTGCGTTTGCTCTTCAACAGCGCTAATCGTCTCATCAAACAAAGGCTTTACATCAATCTCTCTTGGTTCACGCACTTTTATATATTTTGCATCGCAGGCTCGTCCATCCATCCCCGATTGTGGCTTAAAATATCTCAAAATCTTTGCATTGGCTTCAACCGGATCAATGAGATTTTTCTCATTTTTTTTCTCAAGATACAGAGGTACAAGCTTGGCATCAACGGGCATTTGTGGGTTGATGCCAAGCGCAACACTAAACTTAATCTCCTTTGTCAAAGGTTTGTTAAACCCTACAAGGCCTATAAGTTTTTTGAGTTGATTGACAAGATTTGGTTCAAAAAAATCGATAAAAAAACCAGCAAGCAGTTTTTTCTTCCAAACTGCATCGCGAAGCTCTTTTAAAACCCCTTTGTGACCCGCAAAGGAGGTTCCCACGCCAAGTGTTGCGATTGCTTTTATCTTGTATTTATCACTTGCGAGTGTAAGATTGATTGTTGAGATTGCTTTGACTGAACTCTTTGAAAAGATTCGGATTTTATACTCTTGTATGATTGAAACAAGGGGATCTATTAAAAGGTCTTCACACAAAATCTGGGTTGCTTCAAGTACCTTGTAAACATCATCCTCACTGCTTTTGAGTAAAGTTTCATACGATAAAAGTTCAAAATCTAAAAGCTTCGTTTCAAGCCCTCGCTCTTGGGCAAACTCATTGAGCGTTTTAAACACATTTCTCGATACTCGTACAACCGGCGTAAAACTCATCTTCTCTCTCACTCTCAAAACTGGGCATAAAAATTGTCATTATCATACCCAAAATCCCTTAGGAAGGGATGATTTTGAAGGACC
>JAVHOA010000114.1:0-7596 GCA_036169815.1 Sulfurimonadaceae bacterium | reverse complement strand
AAAAACATATCTCTTCAACAGAAGCCTTACATGTAGAGATTTATTTTTTCATACATCCCTCAGAGTAGCCGTATTCGCAGGCTAAGTCAGAATATTTTTTTTCATACTCTGATCGCTTTTTTAATATGTTTGCACAATTATTAGATTCTGAATCAAGTTGACACGAAACAAGCTCTAGATTAAGCTTTCCATAATGTGTGAGATTGAAACAACTTTCCCCATCTTTGAGCTCACACCCACGTTCGTCATACCCACCTTTACGACAAGCATCTTTATTGCCTAATTGGCATCCTTTGGCTAATGCTTCAGATTGTTCTTGATCTGATAAATTATTTGCGGACCAAAGCACAGAGTTATACTCCTCTTTGAATACTCCTAATTGATAACATGCTGTTGCATCATTCGAGGTACATTTATTTTTTAAATCACTAATTGCCGAGCTTTCCTGCAATTTAAGAAATATAAGTATTAAATAAAAGCCTACAATGGCAACTATAATCCAAATGACTATCTTCTTAACCATCTGAACAACATTTGTTTGCGTTTCTGGATTTATGGTCGGCGTCGGTTCTGATTTTGTAGCACTAGCTTGTTCTGTCCTTTGATCCAAAACATACACCTCTACTGCTTTATCTCCATTTGACTCAAAATCAACCTCCGCACCCACTTTGGGTATGCCATCTGATTCATAATCATCTACACTAAAACGGTATTTATTACCATCATTTCCACGGATAAGACCGCTTTTAAATTCGTTGTTATAATCAAGTATTTTGCCCTGCATGATGACCCTTTTAAGTATTACTTGTAGAAATTATAATAAAAATAGCATTTGATACCACTTTACACGCTTTTAAAATGCAGTATGGTTTAGAATTTTTTTACCCCAGAGGGATTTGCACTCTAAAGGTCGCTCCCTCGTTTTGATTGACAAAATCAATCTCCCCTTTGATGTGACTCTCTATAATCATCTTACTCATATACAGACCAATTCCCGTTCCATTTTTCCCTTTTGTACTAAAATAGGGCTCAAAAATTTTCTCTTTGATTGCTTCGGGGACTCCGCCAGCATGATCTTTGATGAGAATAAGCACATAGCCGTCAGTTTCACAATACTCCACTTCAATCGCAACTTTGTTGCTTTTTGCTTGTGTTGCAATGGTGGCATCGATGGCATTATTGATAAGGTTGATAAGCACTTGCACAAGTTCGTTGGCATGCGTATTGACAACAATATCCTCGCTACATGTAAGCACAATGTCAATATGATTTGCCAGTGCTTTTGGCATACTAAAACTCATCGCTCTTTGAATAATTTTAGAGATTTCGATACGTTCTTTGCGTTTATTTGGTTCAAAAAAGCTTTGAAAATCATCAATAGTTTGAGAGAGATACACAATCGTATCGGAGATGGTTTGCAGTTTTTGTAAAATCTCTTGGGGTTCTACAGCACGTAACATAGAGTTTATCTGCAGGCTTGAGATTTGCAGTGTGATGTTTGAAAGCGGTTGTCTCCATTGGTGCGCAATCATACTTATCATCTCACCCATTGCCGCATGGCGAGATTGAGAGAGGATGATTCTGTCTTTTTTAAGAAGTTCGTTTACCTTTTGTTCGACCTGAATCTCAAGATTTTGGTTCATCTCTAAAAGCTCTTTTGTTTTTTGATCTATTTGTGCTTGCAAGAGGCTTGAAAAGTTTTCAAGTTCATTGTTTTGCAACTCAATAGTTTTTTCATAGGCATCAATTTTATTGCGATAGAGTTGGATGACAATGGAGATAATAATAAGATCAAGTGCAAGATAAGAGATCTGAAAAAGCGTGTAAGCAGTGGGAAAAAAAGGCTGAAAATAAAGGGCAAACATTGTTACTAAAAAAGCACTTATCCAGTAAATACCATGCTTGTCAGTGAAATAGAGTAAAACGATAGGATAGGTAAAAATCCAGACATGTTTGAGCTCGCTTGGTGCATGAAAAAGGATGAGAAGGTTAAAAAAGATGAGATATTCAAGACATAAAATGGTTGTGATTGTCTCAAAATATTTTCTATCGATGCGCAGAGTGAGCGTCAACAATATATTAAAAAGGATAATTCCCAATTCGGTATAAGCAAGAGAAGAATCATGGGAGATAAAGTTATGAAGTGCTGCATAGAGAAGGGCAATAGAGGAGAGTACAAAAGAGATATTGACCATACTGTAACGGCTTTGTACTTTCTCCTCTTCATCACGAAAAATCAGACCGCTTGTTAAAAAATTGTTGAGGTTCATCTACTCTTTCCTAGGGGATATAAATTTTGTCTAAAAGTTCACGGTACTCATCATGTGCATCGCTTTGAAGTGTGATGCCGCCACCACTTTTATAAAGAAGTGTGCCCTTGTGATTTTCCATAAAACGGATCATCACCGCACTTTGCAGATTTGTGCCATCAAAAACACCAAAAACACCGCTAAAATAACCTCGCTCATAGTTTTCTATCTCCTCTATCAGCTCCGTTGTTTTTTTCTTTGGGGTTCCGCTGATACTTCCTGCTGGAAGCAGTTTTTTTAAAAGAGTAGAGAGGTTGTCTCGCCAATCATCTGGAAGTTTTGCGACTATTTTTGAGCTTACATGTAAGAGTTTTTTTTCTCCTGCGTTGATAAGCTCTGTGTAGCGAAACTTCTCAACAGCCACATCATGGGCGACCATGCCTAAATCGTTTCTTAAAAGATCCACAATCATGACATGTTCTGCCATCTCTTTTTCATTTTGCAAAAGAATCTCTTTTGCATTGACAAGTGAAGCATCAATAGTCCCTTTCATGGGATATGTTTTTATGGTATTGCCTGTGATGCTAATAAAGCGTTCTGGAGAAAAACAGAGGAACTCCTCTTTGTAGCGCAGTTTAAAAGGAGCATTGGCACAAGCAAATATCTCTTTAAAATTATGCTTACATGTAAGCATAGTAGGCGCTGTAAGATTGAGTAGATAGGTGTTTCCTGCTTTGATATTCTCTATGACTTGATCAAATTTTTGTTTATACGCTTCAAATGAGAGCGGAAATTTTTGCAGGCAAAGTGTGTGCTTTTTATAGATAAAATCGGGTTCAAAAGCAAACTCTATATCATTTTTTTCAAGCTCGCTGAGTTTAAAAACATGAAAATGGGAGGCTTTAAAATCGGTAAAAAAGAGAAATGGCTCTCGCAAGCGTGCGAGAGAATCAAGCTTATCGAGCATTATGTATCAGTTTTTTGAGCACTGCCATACGGATATTAACTCCATGGCTTACCTGTTGGAGCACTTTACAGCGTTCATCTGCTAAAAGAGCATCGTCAATATCGATATTTCTATGCACAGGTCCAGGGTGCAAGACGATTGTTTTTTTCTCGCCTAAAAGCTCTTTTGTCACACAAAAATCGCTTGCATAATCTTTGAGTGAAGCGTAGTTTTGTGAAGAGTGGCGCTCTGTTTGGGTGCGAAGTGACATAATGGCATCGACATTTGCTACTGCTTCTTTGAGATTGTGTGTGGTATAAAGTGCTGTTTTTGGTAGAAACTGAGGTGGAGCTACCAAAATAACTTCCATGCCAAAACGAGTCAGCAGTTCTATGTTTGAGTTTGCCACACGGGAGTTTTTAATATCTCCAACAATGGCAATACGCCGTCCTCTCACATCACCAAAATGCTCTTTTAACGTGTAAAGATCTAAAAGTGCTTGCGTTGGATGCGCATGTGCGCCATCACCTGCGTTGATAATGGCGGCTTTGGTATGATTGGAGAGGATTTTTGGAACCCCAGCATTTTCATGACGTACAATGATGGCGTGCGGTCCCATAGCATCAAGATTCATCGCGGTATCCACAAGTGTTTCGCCCTTTTTTGTAGAGCTTTTTGAAACATCAAGATGCACCATCTCAGCGCCCAAGCGTTTTGCTGCGATCTCAAAAGAGCTGCGAGTTCGTGTAGAGTTTTCAAAAAAGAGGGTAATGATGATTTTATCTTGGAGGATTCGTTCAAATCTGCCATCGCTAAAGCGTTTTGCATCGGCTAAAACTGCCTCTACTTCCTCGGTTGAAAAGTCATCTGTGCGGATTAAATGTTGCATTATAATTGCTTCTTTATATTTATTTTTTTATAGATTATACAAGAGTTCACATATCAAATCAATATCACTCTGTATTTTGAGCACTTGTTCTTCTGTGTGCTCAAAATAGGGAAGGGAGCGTGCTTTAAAACTTGTATCACTCTCTTTGCAATTAAAAGCCACTAAATGGCTTACATGCAAAGCTTCAAGCGCTTTTTTACTCAAGAGAGTATCATTGATACAGCCAAGTGCGCAGTGGGTAACTAAGAGTGCTTTTGCGCCTAGCATACCGATGAGATCAATCATCATTGTATTTGCATCGATGGGTGTGTACAAACCTCCAGCACCCTCGATGAGCACAATATCGCAGGAAGCTTCCATGGCTTCAATGGCGCGCAACACTTTTTTAAGATCAAAAGTGGTGTTAGCAGAAGCCACAAAAGGAGCAGCAGCGTCGGTGTACATAAGGGGAACGATATCCTCTACTTCCAGCGACCAGAGTTTTGGATTGAGCAATTTTACAGATTCTAAAAGCGCTTCGCCATCTGCTGCGTAGCCATCTTTGACTCCTGTTTCGATGGGTTTGATGACTCCAACTGCCAGCCCACGAGCTGCAAAACCCTTTAAAAGTCGTTTTGTGGTGTAGGTTTTTCCAATATTTGTATTTGTTGCAGTTATAAATATTCTCTTTTTCATCACTCAGCTTTTTGTTATAATGTTGCAATTTTATACTAGGTTACCTTATGAATCATTTTGAGAGTTTTTGTACAAAGTTTGTCCAATCCGTCGGCAAGAAAGAGGGTGCTATCAGCCCCTCAATCACAGGTTCTGCTTCTTATGCGTATGGAAACAGTGAAACTGCGGAGGGGATTTTTGATGGCAGTATAAAAAAACCGCTTTATGCACGTGTGGGCAATCCAACCTCTGCACAATTAGAGTCCATCTTGGCAGATATGGATGGCGGAGTGGGCGCTGTTGTGACGAGCTCAGGGATGGCTGCAAATAGCTTGGCGTGCCTCTCTTTACTCAAAGCAGGCGACGAAGTTGTCAGTATCGGCGGACTTTTTGGAGGCACGTACTCCTTTTTCAATGAAACTTTGAGACGTTTTGGTATTACAACGAGTTTTTTTGATGTTGATGCCCTTGCCCAGATAAAAAATGCCCTCAGTGAGAAAACAAAAATCATCTATTTAGAAAGCGTTGGTAATCCAAACATGCGCCTTCCAGATATTAAAGCCATTGCCGCCATTGCCAATGAAGCGGGTATCGCTTTGATGGTAGATAATACGATTACGCCACTCAGCGTTGCACCACTTGCACTGGGAGCGGATATTGTCGTGTATTCCACTACAAAAATCATCAGCGGAAACGCGGCAGCTCTTGGCGGGGCTGTGGTGTTTCGCGCGATTTGTGAAGGGGAAGATAAATTTAAAACCCCTCGTTATGAAGAGGTGCACCCTTTTATTAAAGGAATCGGCAAAATGGCGCTTGTGGGCAATGCTAAAAAACGTGCGATGCGTGATTTTGGGATGAGCGCGAGTGCTTACAATAGTTACTTGACCATGCTGGGCTTAGAAACACTCCCGCTTCGCATGGATAGAATAGTGCAGAGTGTGGAAAAAGTTGTCAAAGCACTCAACGAAAGAGGCTACCATGTAAACCATCCTTGTCTCTCTTTTCATCCACATCATGCGCGTTACATGCAAGATTTTTCCAATGGATGTGGGACACTTTTTACCATTGACATGGGCACCAAAGAGAGAGCTTTTACATTTTTAAATAACACAAAACTCGCAACTATCACGGCAAATATAGGCGATAGCAGAACGCTCGCGCTACATATGGCTTCTACTATTTATAGAGATTTTGATGCAAAAACAAAAGCATTTTTAGGGATTTCAGAGGGACTTATCCGTGTTTCTGTAGGACTTGAAAATCCACAAGATATTATTGATGATTTTTTAAACGCGGCAAAAGTTTAAACGAAACGCTGCGAACTTTTATAAAGAGCATCTCTTAAAAGTTCGCAGCGTATAAACAGCTTAATCGCGATCTCCGTGATTTCTATCTCCGTGATCTCTATTTCCATGCTCTTTGTCATGTTTGTTGCTTTTACGATTCTCTTGCTCATTGTTACGATCTTCGTGTTTGTTGTGATGACGGGCAACATACTCTTTTTGATACCAATTGTCATTAACAAAATAAACTTTCTTACCGCAAGCATTGTATTCGTGACAGTATTTGCTCCAATTTTTGTAGTGACGAGGTGGAACATGCAGATACGTTGGTTCTTGATTGATAGAAATATCCCGATTAATAACTATTGGCTTTGTGTAGATTACGCTTGGTTGTGGAAAATCGCCAATGTTGAGTTGCCCAAAAAAACCAGGCTCTCCAACGGTGATTGAAACACCAACATCTGCGGCATTTGCCGTACTCGTAAGCGATGCAATACTTATTACTGCTGCTATGAAAAACTTTTTCATGAACTAATCCTTTTGTGTGTTATGGCACAAGTATAACACACTCAGGCAGACTCGTACGTTTGAGTGACAGAGACATTTGTTGCTTTAAGCCAAGAAATACATAAAAATAGGTAAAGTTGATTTTTCAATTTAAACCCTCTTTTAGGAACGATTTTGCATACGAAAAATGATCAACAAAGCGCCTTTGAGCTTTCTGTGGCGCTTCCAAAAAAATATAAAGTTTTTCTCTTAAATGATGACTATACCTCCATGGATTTTGTGATTGATATTTTGATGAATATCTTTCATAAAAATTATCAACAAGCCCAGAGTATTATGCTTGCTATTCATAAAGAGGGGCAAGGATTATGCGGTGTTTATAGCTATGAAATCGCGGAAACAAAAGTGATGCAGGTTCAAAAACTTGCCCGAGAGCAGGGCTTTCCGCTCAAAGCAATGATGGAAGAGGAGTAAGCTATGATTAGTGCAGAGTTAAATTCCATTTTTCAAAAATCGCTTACATACGCCAAAGATCAAAGACATGAATATCTCACCATAGAACATGTTTTTTTTGCACTGCTTGGCTGCGAGGAGGGCATCGCAATCATCAAAGAGTGTGGCGGTGATCCACACCGTATGCGCGAAGAGGTCGCAGAGTATATTTTGATGAATATGGACAAACTCCCCGATGATATTATCACCGATCCTTATGAAACAGTCGCACTTTCACGCCTCATCGATACGATGATTCGCCACATTCAAAGCGCACAAAAAGAGGCCGCCGATGTTGGCGATTTGCTCGCTGCAATCTATGAAGAACCCGCTTCATACGCGTGTACACTGTTAGAATCTTTTGGGATTGAACGGATTGATATTTTAGCGGCCATCTCACATCGTGACACGACAAGTGTCAGTGAAGATGCAAAAGAGAGTGCGCTTGAAAAATACACGCTCAATCTTTTAGAGAAGGCAAAAAGCGGAGCGATAGACCCAATCATCGGACGTGATAATGAGATAGAGCGGGTGATCCAAACACTGTGCCGCAGAAAGAAAAACAATCCTTTGCTT
>JAVHOA010000113.1:0-7790 GCA_036169815.1 Sulfurimonadaceae bacterium | reverse complement strand
GAAAGGCCCGTGAAATTGAGTATAATCCTAAAAAAACAAGAAGTCTTTATGTCAAGAGTTGAAAATGAAACATTTTATAAGGCATCACTAAAAAAATATGGGCTTACATGTAGAGCATTGCACTGGAATTCACAAGAGAGTCAGCGGCTACGCTTTAAAGTGTTGCTCTCTTTTTTAGACGACGAACTCTCTCGTGCTACAATCGTCGATATTGGCTGTGGTTTTGGTGATTTGTACCATTATATGCAGCCAAAACCTTTGAAATATATTGGCATAGATCTGATGGAACCCATGGTTTTAGAAGCAAGGCAAAGAACAGGATGCGAGATACTCCAACGCGATGCTCTGAGTGATGAACTTCCGCTTGGGGATTACTATTTTTGTAGCGGAGCGATGAATATTTTACAGCGTTTTGAAACCTATTTATTTATTCAA
Source organism: Sulfurimonadaceae bacterium (assembly GCA_036169815.1). Taxonomy (GTDB): domain Bacteria; phylum Campylobacterota; class Campylobacteria; order Campylobacterales; family Sulfurimonadaceae; genus Hydrocurvibacter. The sequence continues at coordinate 7,355 of JAVHOA010000113.1, read as the reverse complement.
AACTGCTTTAGGGCATCGCAAAAAGGGTTTATTTTCAATATCTTAGAGGGCGATGACGCATCTTTGGTATATAACTATTTTAAAGAAAAAGAGATCAAAGTGTTGGCGAAAAAACTCGGTGCAAGGTGCGTGATAAAAAAAGGGTATATGCCAAGAGACATGAGTGTAGGATTTTTTAAATAATGTGTGCAATTTTTGGAATTTTAGGTGCGTATGAACCACAACAAGCAAAAGCTGCCCTTGCTTTGATGCACCATCGTGGGCCTGACTTTTGTGGGATTGCCCAAGAGAGCGAACTCTTTTTTGCGCACAATCTTTTAAGCATTATGGATAACTCAAAAAACGCCCGCCAGCCTCTGCGTCATAAGGATATTTTACTCAGTTTCAACGGTGAGATTTATAACTTTGCAGCACTCAAATCTGAGCTCTCATTTGCTTATAAAAGTGGTGGTGAGAGTGAAGTGCTTGTCGCGGCGTATCTTCGCTGGGGCGTAGATTTTGTGCAGCATCTTCGCGGGATGTTTGCCATCGCGCTCAAAGATGGGGATACGCTGTATCTTTTTCGAGACCGTTTGGGTAAAAAGCCGCTTTTTTATCATCACGGCGAGCGTTTTATCTTTGCCTCAGAGATCAAGGCGATAGTGCCATTTTTAAAGCAAAAAAAGCTCAATAATGATGCACTGCTTGCATACCTCACTTTTTTAGCGCCCACGCCGCCGCACACTTTTTATGAGGGAATCTATAAACTAGCAGCTGGAGAGATGCTTACATGTAAGGCAAATAAAGTAGAAGTAAAACGCTACTGGGATCTCTTACATGTAACTCCTTGCGCCGTTGAAGATGAGGCCAGTGCCCTCCAACTTTTAGAAGAAAATCTCCTTGACTCCATCGCTTCACGGCTCAATGCTTCAGTGCCGATGGCTTCACTACTCTCAGGCGGAATTGATAGCGCATTTATAGCCGCCATTGCGAAAAAATTTGGGCATAAACTGCATACTTTCACGCTTGGATACAATGAGTACAAAAACTACGATGAACGTGCAAATGCAGCTGCAACAGCTACGTTTTTAGGCCTCAAAAACAGTGTAGTCGAGATCGATCAAAATCGCTTTATAGAGGCAAGTGAGCAGGTGTTTGATGCACTTGATGAACCCCTTAACGACCCTGCTGCTATCCCGCTTTATCTGCTTTTTGAAGCTATTGCGAAAGAGGGATACCGCGTTGTGATGAGCGGAGAGGGAAGCGATGAGCTTTTTTTGGGATATCGGCAATATTTTGAGTATTTAGATATTCAAAAAGCCGCTTCACTGATGCACAAAAATTGGCTTCAAAAATATTTTCGATCCAATTTTTCTATGCACAGAGAGTGGGAATGGTATAAGCGAATGTGGGATGACAAACTGCTTTTTCGCACTTCAGGTGAGAAGTTTACCGACCTGCAAAAAAATGAGTTACTGCGTCAAAATATTAAAGATAATGAATCTTTAAAATATTTAAATTCATATCGGGAAAGATTTGAGAGTTCTTTACATGGAAACGATGCTACGTGGTACAGTTATATTGACTTAAATGTTTTTCAAGCAGAGCATTTCTTGCGTAAACTCGATCATGTCAGTATGGCACATTCCATCGAATCGCGGACTCCATTTTTAGACCATCATTTAGCAGAATCTGTCTTTTCACTCGCACCAGAGCTTCGTTATGGAGATGGAAAAACAAAATCGCTCCTCAAAAAAATATCCCAGCCATATCTCAATGATGCAATACTGGGGCGCAAGAAAAAAGGGTTTTCAAACCCTTATATGGAGTGGCTGATTGCTTCAGGCAAGATTGAATTGATCTTGGAAGTCAATGAAGAAACTGGAATATTTAGAAAAGAGATTTTACAAAAGTATATAGAACTAGCGCGCCGTGGACGATTTAAACAGCACGTTTGGGGATTGTATGTGCTCTCATCTTGGATAAAAAAAGAGTTGCTGTGAATTTTTGCACGTAACAATCTCTTTTTATAAACTACGCATCTTCGTCTGCAAAGATAGCCGCAAGTTCTAAATAGCTACTCACATAATGCGCAAAAAAAATCATAAATTTTGAATCTTCACTATCAAAACCATTTGCTTTGTTGAGTAGTTGCAACACGCCGATGACATTGTGATAGGAATCAAAAATAGGTGCTGTTGCAATATTTTGCGTTATATATCCGCTTTGCGCATCGATTGCTTTTAAAAAGTGTGGGTTATTGTAGGGATCATTGCAGATGATGTGTGTTTTTTCTTTTAGCGTATGACCCGCAAGCCCTTTGTCCGCAGGTATCTGTATCTTTTTGATTCCATCGGAAAGTGTCGTCCAAAGTTGGGCATTTTTTGCATCATAAATATAAATGGAGCATCGATTTGCGCTTAAAAGCTCTTTGGCTGTATCTGAAATAAGAAGAAGACCCTCCGATAAAGCGGGTCTATTTAAGAGCTTTTTTCCAAACTCTGTGAGGGTTGCGTATCGTGATTTTGTTAGCATTTTTTCCTCCGTAAAATTGTGTTATTTGTCAAGTTTGATGATAGCAACACCGTTATCTTCTAAAAATTTGGAGATTACATCGGATTGAGTGTGTTCGTAAGATTTTGCATATACAATTCGTTTGATACCGCTTGCGATAAGGTTTTTGCTGCATTCACTGCAAGGTTCAAGCGTAACATAAATAGTTGCATCCTCGATACTAATCCCTTTTCTCGCAGCCCAGATGATGGCGTTCATCTCGGCATGAATTTCATAGGTTTTGGACCATTCATGATGCTCTTTTGTATATTCGCCATTCCAATGATCTCGACAGTTCATAAACCCTGCTGGAGTGCCATTATAGCCTGTTGAGAGGATTCTGCCATCTTTGACGATGACCGCGCCCACCTGTTTTGAGACACATTTTGAAGCGCTTGCTATCTCAAAAGCTATGTTGATAAAATTTGTATCACTAAGCATCAAAGCCTCAATTTTTAATATTTGTTATGGTATTATATCGCAAAATTTAATACATATTTTGGAGACTTACAATGGACATGAAGCAAATAAAAGCGTTAATGCAGGAGTTTGATGGAAGTGGTTTAAGTAAACTTAAAGTCGCTAAAGAGGGTTTTACTATTGAACTTGAAAAAGTTGTTGGCGCAGTTCCTATGGTGGCAATGCAAGCGGCTCCTGTAGCTATGGCTCCTGTGGCTGCAACCTCTGCACCACATTGTGAAGCAGCACCAGAAATAGCAGGCGATTTGATTCTCTCTCCAATGGTTGGGACTTTTTACGCATCTCCATCGCCAGATTCTCCAGCATTCGCTAAAAAAGGGGATACTGTCAAAAAAGGGCAAGTTCTTGCCATTTTAGAAGCTATGAAAATCATGAACGAACTTGAAGCTGAATTTGATTGTAAAATCCTTGACGTTTTAGTGAGCGATGGACGCGCTGTTGAGTATGACATGCCACTTTTTGTAGTAGAAAAGATTTAAGTTATGGCTGAAATAAAACGTATTTTAGTTGCTAACCGCGGTGAGATCGCTCTTCGTGCGATTAGAACTATTAAAGAGATGGGTAAAGAGGCTGTTGCTATCTACTCAACTACAGATAAAGGAAGTGAGTATTTAAAACTTGCTGATGCTGCTATTTGTGTGGGTGCAGGGCCAAGCGCGAAAAGCTATTTAAATATTCCGGCAATTATTGCAGCAGCTGAGATTAGTGGCTGTGATGCAGTTTTTCCAGGGTATGGTTTTTTAAGTGAAAATCAACATTTTGTTGAGATTTGTACACACCACAATATCAAATTTATCGGACCAACTCCTGAAGTTATGGTTTTGATGAGCGATAAGTCTAAAGCTAAAGATGTAATGGTGCGCGCAAATGTTCCTGTTGTTCCAGGAAGTGATGGTGCAATTAGCGATATGCAAGATGCAAAAAAACGAGCGCTTGAAGTTGGCTACCCCGTTATTTTGAAAGCTGCACAAGGCGGAGGCGGACGCGGTATGCGGGTCGTTGAAGAGGAAAGTTACCTAGAAAATGCATTCCTTGCAGCTGAGAGCGAAGCGATGACTGCATTTGGTGATGGCACGATTTATATGGAAAAATTCATTAAAAACCCTCGCCATATTGAAGTACAAGTGATTGCTGATGCGCATGGAAATGTCTTACATGTAGGCGAACGTGATTGCTCTATGCAACGCCGTCACCAAAAACTCATTGAAGAGTCTCCAGCTATTGTGCTCACTCCTGAAGTGCGTGCAAAATTGCATAATGCAGCGGTTCGCGCGGCTGAATTTATCAACTATGAGGGTGCGGGGACGTTCGAGTTTCTTTTAGATGCGGATTTGAACTTCTACTTTATGGAGATGAACACACGTCTTCAAGTAGAACATACCGTTTCAGAAATGGTGAGCGGACTTGATCTTGTGAAGATGATGATTGAGGTTGCTGAGGGCAAAGAACTTCCAAAACAAGAGTCTATTGTACTCAAAGGTCACTCTATTGAGTGTCGTATTACCGCAGAAGATCCGATCCGATTTTTACCATCTCCTGGAAAAATCAATACATGGATTGCACCAGGTGGAAGAGATGTTCGTATCGATACGCATGCGCATGCAAACTACATTGTTCCCTCAACTTATGATTCTATGATTGGCAAACTGATTGTGTATGGAAGCGATAGAGCAGAAGCGATTGCAAGAATGCACAGAGCTTTGAGTGAGTTTCAGATTAGTGGAATTCGAACGACCATTCCATTTCATAAAAAAATGATGGAAAATCCTGATTTTATCAACAATAACTTCGATACAAAATACCTCGATGGTTATAAAGGCTAAGTCACTAAACGCTTAAGCGTTTAGGACCTATTATTTTATCTCCTCTGGCAAGCGCAAAGTTTGAATATTTGCGTTGAGTCTTGCTCGATCAAAATACTCTCTTAAAACCTGTTCTCTCTTCTCTGCCATAATCATATTTTCTATCTGTGCTCGCATCGATTCTAGTTTAAACTCTTGCGCTTTTGCCACATCTTGAATATAAAAAGTCACAAATCCATCTTTTCCATTTGGAATAATCTCTGAGAACTGATTGATGGGTGTTTTTTCTAAAAGGTTTGCAAGTTGAGGAGCGATTTTATTGTACTCAAAGAGCTGTTCTTTGGAGCCTATTTCAGCTGAATAAAACATAGGGTTGTCGATTTTTTGTTGTAAAAGATTTTGCGCTTTTGATTCATAAATAATTGTAGAAAAGGATTGCGGATGGTTAAATTTGGCTTTATTGAGTTCATAATAGTCTTTTATCTCTTGTTCGCTGGGCTCATCCATGCGTGTGTATGCAATGGATTGAAACAGTTTTTGACTAAGTAAACGCTCTTTCATCTCTTGTTGCACCTGATCTGATGAGAGGTTTTGACTGCTTGCAACAGCCTCGTAAAACTCTTTTACGCTCATACTGTTTTGTGCGGCCATACGTTTAATCTCTTCGATGACCTCCTCATCATTTAGTGTGATTTTTCTTGTTTTAATCTCTTGGTTTTCAAGTTTTTTACGGATGAGAAAGTCAATTGTTTTGGCTTGGTCTTGCTGGGAGAGTGCCATGGCTTGGGTTATCTCTAATATGGTAATTGGTTCATCTTGCACAAGAATGGCAACACCGTCAATCATTTTGGCTTCAATACTCACGCAAAGGAGGATAAAAAATAAAATTTTGTACATGGTAGTCACTTTATAGGGAGTTTAAGGGGTTTATTTTACCCGTTTTTAACCAATGATTATCTAAAATACGGGACTTATTAAAGAAAGGCTTACTATGGTTGTTACGCGTTTTGCACCATCTCCAACAGGGTATCTTCATATCGGAGGACTTAGAACTGCATTGCTTTCTTATCTTTGGGCAAGAAAAAATGGAGGAAAGTTTATTCTTCGTATTGAAGACACCGATCAAAACCGTAACTCTGTTGAAGCGGCCGAGGCAATCGTCAATGCATTTAAATGGCTTGGGCTTTCTCATGATGGCGAGATTGAGTACCAGTCAAAAAGAATGGATATCTATAAACGCTACGTCCAAAAGCTCCTTGACGAGGGAAAAGCGTATTACTGCTATATGTCCAAAGAGGAGCTTACTACTTTGCGTGAAGAGCAAATGGCACGTAAAGAGCGCGCGATGTATGATGGACGCTACCGTGATTTTGAGGGAACTCCGCCAGAGGGTGTTGCACCAGTTGTGCGCATTAAAGCACCGCTTGATGGAAGTATTACAGTCAAAGATGGGGTTAAAGGAGATGTCACTTTTGAAGTCAAAGATATTCTCGATGATTTTATCATCGCGCGCGCAGATGGAACTCCAACATATAATTTTGTAGTAGCCGTCGATGATGCGCTGATGGGTGTCAATGTGGTAATCCGTGGGGATGATCACCTCTCAAACACTCCAAAACAGATGGTTGTTTATGAAGCTTTGGGCTTTGCAATGCCAGTGTTTAACCATGTACCAATGATTCACAATAAAGAGGGCAAAAAACTCTCAAAACGCGATGGTGCAACGGATGTCATGGCGTATAAAGAGATGGGTTACATGCCAGAAGCTCTGCTGAACTTTCTTGTGCGTCTTGGCTGGAGTCACGGAGATCAAGAGATTTTTTCTATGGATGAGATGATGGAGTTTTTTGATCCAAAAGATATCAACCGTTCGGCATCTATTTATAATGTCGAAAAACTAGATTGGCTCAATGCCCATTACATCAAAAATATGCCAAATGAAAAACTTGCTGTTTTGCTAGAGGATTTTGGTCTTTTACTCTCTTCTCATGATAAAAGAGAGATTCTTTTAGACGCATTTAAAGATCGTGCCAAAACGCTCAAAGAGCTAGCAGATCTTATAAGTGAAGTGCTCAGTGCGCCTGTAATCTATGATGAAAAAGCAGTAGCAAAAGGGTTTAAGGCAGATGCTCCTGAGATTTTAGATGCATTTTGTGAGAAACTCAAAGCTGCTGATGCACTGCATTTACCGGTGGATTATCATCATATCATGGAAGCGGTTGTTGCAGAAAAAGCAATCGGTTTTGGCAAGATTGGCCAACCGCTCCGCATCGCTTTGATAGGGAAACTCTCAGGTCCAGGCCTTGATGTGGTTATGGCTATCATCGGGCGTGATGAGACGCTTGCGCGTATAGAAGCGGCTATAAAAGCGAATAGTTAAAACCTTCTTTCTTTTGGAAAAAGGCTTACATGTAAGCCTTTTTTTGAGTTTTAACTTTTTTTTATGAGATATTTCTTGTAAAGAGTGTTTTCAGACTTTCCCCATACTATTTTGTTTTAAGACCTCTCTCATACTTTTTTTGCTGCAAAAGCTCTTCTGTA
>JAVHOA010000112.1:14285-28886 GCA_036169815.1 Sulfurimonadaceae bacterium | reverse complement strand
TTACTAAAAATAGTTAAAACAGATTCATCTATATAATTGTCTATCAGTGTGACTTCTTTTTTGGCACTTTTGAGTATATCGTTTATAAATATATAAGCATCGAAAATCTGACCATCGTAGAAAATACCTTGTTTTATCTCTAGATCATTATTTCTGATTTTTGATTTTACAAATTGCATATCATTTTCTAGATTCAATAATCTTTGTTCTGTAATTTTATGCGTATTTATTACATATCCATCTGATATATACTCTTTTAAAACACTTGTCGCCCATTGACGAAATCTTGTGGCTTTTTTGGAATTTACCCTGTATCCGACTGATATGACAATATCTAGATTATAGTAATTTACTTTTCTTTGTTTTCCATCTTTTGCAACTTGTTCCAAAATGGAACAAGTTGCAGTTTGTACTAGCTCCTCGTCTTTGTAAATATTTCCTATATGCTTCACAATTGCTGGTCTTTGCACACCAAATAAAGATGCAATATCATCAGCAACCAACCAAATGGTTTCTTTATCTAAAGAGACTTCTAGCTCTATTTCGCCATCATTGTATTTGATGAGTTTGTTTTCTATTGTTTCAAAGTTGGCAATGCTCATTGATTTATCTTCATCATCTCAAGCTCATGCACCAATACATCATATTCCGCTTTTTTACACTCTATAAATTTCTGTGTGAGTGCAACTTTCTCATCTATCCCTGCTTGCGTTAGGAGGTAGCGGTATTGGTTTTTGTTTTTGTTGGCAAAGAAGTTTTCGGCTTTGATAAGACCTTTTTCACCTAATGCTTTGAGCACATAGTTGATCTTTCCTACACTGTAGCCCAGTTCATCCGCAAGGGTTTTTTGGGTTTTGAGGGTATCAATGTTTCGCAATACGTTCAAGGTGAGTTCAGTGTTGAGTGGGAATGATTTTTGTGGCATCTTATTCATAAGTTGAATTTTACAGAGTTTGAACTTTGGATTTACTTTAAACTCATAATTTTAAACGAGAAGTAGTGAAAATTCAGGAAGAAAGAGTGTTACATGTAAGCATTTTTTTTGGCTTACATGTAGAGTGTTTTATTGACCTTGGGTCTCTTTCTTGAGCATATCTTCACGTGGGTATGTGAATGTCGCTTGTCTAAATACTACGATTTTATCGATGATTTTTCCTTTGCTATCAAGTGCGTATGCTTTGATTGTAATAGGAATAACGGTATCTTGAGTTAGATCATCAACGAGTTCCTCTGTTGTGTGGAGTGTGACGATTTTTTTCTTTTTCACATCTGGCAATACTGTAAATGGTTCTGTTGGTTGCTCAACTTTGATTTTACCTTCCATCCCTTTTGGTGGAACAATCTCAAAGTAAAATTTATATGCTTTATCTTGCGTGTTTTGGAGCAAGAAGATATATGAGTTTTTCACATCATATTTGCCATCAACTGTTTTTGAGATGGAGTAGAGGCGGGTCTCTTTATTGACATTTAAAAGCATATGCTCTTTTTTACTTCCCATAAGTCCAACGATGACCGCAAGGATGATGAGAATAGCCGCATAACCAAGGATTTTTGGTCTGAAATATCTTGTTTTTCCTTTTGCATAGATCTCATGCTCACTTGACCAAACAACAAGGCTCTCTTTTCCAAGTTTTCCCATAACATCAGTACAAGCATCGACGCACTCTAAACAGTTAATACATTCGAGTTGTAAGCCTTTACGGATGTCGATATGCGTTGGACAAACCGTGACACAGCTCTCACATGCTGTACACTCAGCCGATGGATTGACCGCTAAAAGATCTTTTTGTTTTGTGAACTCTTTTTCTTTGTTTTCGTTATAAATATCTCCACCGCGGTGAGGGTTGTAGATAGCCATAACAGTGTCATCATCATACAAAACCGACTGGATTCTAGAGTATGGACAAACATAAACACAAAAGTTCTCTTTCAAAAAGACAATGTCATACACTAAAAAGAGGACAACACCAGCTAAAAATCCAAAGACTACCATGTGATCGGCAGGATTTTGCATGTAAGCAAAAAAGTCTTCAGGCGGTACAAAAAACCACATGAAATCAGCTGCTGCAAGTGTTGCCAAAACAGTCCAAAGTAAGATGGCAAGCACTTTTTTGACTTTGTTTTCAGCTTTGCTCATATCAGGCTCTTGCTGTTTGTTTTTGATTCGTTTACGAAGCCCTAAAAGTTTTGTCTCAATAAGGTCACGATAGATGACACGAAACACCGTTTGAGGACAAACCCATCCACAAAAAACGCGTCCGCCTAAAACCGTCAGACCAAAAACCCCAAGAAACAGTATCATCAGTAAGAAAGGCATAAGATACATCTCTTGCATATCAAACTGTACAAATCCTAGGTGCAGTTTGAGTTTATCAAAACTGAGTAAAAAAAGGTGATTCCCTTCAATTCTAATCCACGGAATAGCAATTGTAACAAGCGTTGCAATTGCATAAGCTGTGTATCTCATATAGCGCCAAGGAGTTGTTTTTTCCTTTGCTTGCGCTTTTTCATTTGTAGCCATTGTTTCTCCTTATTTGGTTGTTTGTGGGCAGGTGATTTGACTTATCACATTTGCCTCTGCATTTTCTGCTGTTTCGTGCACTAAAGAACCCAAAGCAAAGCTTTTCAACTCTCTTGACTCTATGTAATCCTTTAAAGAACTTCGGCTTACATGTAAGAGTCTTGCGATTTCACTCACGCTTTTGTTTGCTCTTATATGCGAGAGTATCTCGTTGTGGTAGCGATCAAATTTTGATGAAGATCGACTTCCTTTAGGTCTGCCAATAGATTTTTTTGAGTTATCCTGAAGCGTTTGACGAAGCTGATCGATAAGGCCCAAAACTAGCATCACATCACTTTCTTTGGTAATTATAACAGATTGTTTTACAAAGTGAACTTCATAGGAGTTCTTAAGCAGACAGCTAAACATCTGCACTGCATCCTCCATATTTGTACTTAAAACCCAAGCATCATATACCAAAAGAGTGCCGCCAGCTCCGAGCTTGAAGTAAGAAGCTACTTCATCTCTTTGCTCTAAGCGTTTGTTCTGAGATTTTTGGTCGATAAACTCATCATCGATACTCAAATTTTTTTGTTGTGCATATAAGTTGATAAATTTTAGTTGCTCATACGCACTCTCAAAATTTTTGTCCGAACGGATGTAAGTATAAACCATAATAACGATTAAACCCCTTTTTATTTTTTAGTTTCGTCGTCATTATAACTTTTTTTGACGTTTTAAGTCAATAATAAAATTATTTTTTACGTCAATTTTAGTGCATTGCGTGTTTGTTTGCTATAATCGCAACATGAATACTCTATTTATTGAATACAGAGACCCTTTGTTTGGGATTATACTTTTTTTTGTTTTGGTTTTTGTCATCGCGCTTTTTAGCTACTGGTGGGGACGTTTTAAGACCAAAGATGATCACCGCCATTTAGATAGATTTCTCAATCAATTTAAATCGCCACCTTCTCAGATGGAGCTCAAAGAGCTGATTGGCTCATCAACAATATCCTCCAAATCTTGGCTTTTACTTGCGGATTCGTATGCTCAAAACGGTGAATATGAAAAAAGTATTGAGATTTATTACGAACTTTTAGCGCATATTGGCGAGGATGTGAATAAAAAAGATATTCTCTTTTTACTTGGAAAAACATATTTTAAAGCAGGTTTTTTGCAACGCAGCGAAAATGTTTTTTTAGAGATACTCAAAGCCAATCCTCGCACGCCTCAAGCCCTGCATTACTTACTTTTGATCTATGAACATTTGCGTGATTACAAGGCTGCTTTGAGCGTTTTAGAACCGCTCGATGAGCTTGGAGAGGATGTGAAAATCGATAAAATCTATCTTGAAGCGATTTTACTTTTAAATGATTACTCGCTAGATGAGACCGAGAAAACGCAAAAACTGCTCGCTTTATACCAGCAACACCGAAGACTTACTTACCTTATTTTTGAGTATCTTTTCCGTAAAAATCCAAAACTTGCATGGAAGCATCTTGACCAATCCCAATGCGCCCGCGTGAGTGATCTGCTTTGGAATCTGAGTGAAGATGTAATCGATTTTGATATAATTTCGCAAAATGTGTATCTGCGTGAACTCTTTAGCGCAAAGGGGTATGTGAGGCTTGAAGAAAAAAGCTCTATCTTTGAGTTTGACTTGCTTATCAACTTGCAAAAGAGTGATTACAGGGGCGCCACTTTGACGTTTGAGTATATTTGCAAACAGTGTAAGCAAATCTATCCTTTTGCATTTCACCGATGCCCTGCGTGTCACGCCATAGATTCCGTATTGAGCGAGCCGATTATCTCCAAGGAGTACCATGAAAAAAATAACTCTTTTCAGTGATGGCAGTGCGCTTGGTAACCCTGGACCTGGCGGGTTTGGCACGATTTTGCGCTACATGGACAAAGAGCGCATCATCAGTGGTGGAGAGCGCCACACGACCAATAACCGTATGGAACTCAAAGGCGTTGTTGAAGGGCTCAGAGTGCTCAAAGAGCCGTGCGAAGTAGAAGTGATTTCAGACTCTTCTTATGTTGTCAAAGGGATTAATGAGTGGCTTCGTGGCTGGATAGCAAGAGATTTTAAAAAGGTGAAAAACCCTGATCTTTGGAATGAATATATCCAAGTTTCACAACAACATACCATCAAAGCAACATGGGTTCGTGGTCATAATGGGCATGATGAGAATGAAAAGTGCGATATCTTGGCAAAAGAGCAAGCGCAAAAACAAAAAGATTTACTACAATAAGGGTGGAATGATTATGGATGCTTTAGAAAAACAACTCGGGTACAGATTTACAGATAAACAGCTCCTTATCGAAGCGCTGACGCATAAAAGCCATAAACAGCCCTACGATAATGAGCGGTTGGAGTTTTTAGGAGATGCGGTTTTAGATCTCATTGTTGGGGAGTATTTGTATAAAAAATTTCCCACTTCAGATGAGGGCAAACTCTCAAAAATCCGTGCATCACTTGTGAATGAAAATGGGTTCAATAAGCTCGCTCTTGTGCTGGATTTGGGAAAATACATCTTTTTATCCAATGCCGAAGAGAACAACGAAGGGCGTACAAAACCCTCTTTGCTCTCCAATGCTTTTGAAGCGCTGATGGGGGCAATATATCTTGAAGCAGGCTTGCATCAAGTCCAAGAGATCGTCGTGGCTTTGCTTGAAGGCAACTATGAAGAGATCTCTTTGGATTCGCTTTTTAAAGATTATAAAACAACACTTCAAGAACTCACTCAAGCACGTTTTAGCGTTACACCTGAGTATAAACTTGTCGGAAGTAGCGGGCCTGATCATAAAAAAGAGTTTGAAGTCGCCGTGATTATCGAGGGCAAAGAGTATGCAAGAGCGCTTGGAAAAAGCAAAAAAGTGGCACAACAAGAAGCGGCATTTAGCGCTATTGCCATGTTGCAAAAGGAGGGCGTATGAACCGTTTTGGAAAAAGATTTGGGTTTACGACCTTTGGCGAGTCACACGGTAAAGCGCTTGGTTGCGTTGTAGATGGCGTTCCCGCGGGTCTTTTTATTGATGAAGCTTTTATCCAAAGTGAGCTTGATCGTAGAAAACCAGGAAAAAGCAAGTTTGAAACCGCCCGCAAAGAGGATGACAAAGTTGAGATACTTAGTGGTGTTTTTGAGGGGTTTAGTACAGGCACACCCATTGCCATGATTATCTACAACACCGACCAACACTCAAAAGATTATACAAATATCAAAGATGTTTTTCGCCCTGGACATGCTGATTTTACCTATTTTCACAAATATGGCATCCGTGATTACCGTGGCGGTGGACGCTCATCTGCGAGAGAAACAGCTGCGCGCGTGGCAGCAGGAGCGGTGGCAAAACTGATGCTCGCGCAACTTGGCATTGAGATAGAGAGCGGGATTTGTGAAATTGATGGGATCAAGGCAAGCAGTTTTGACTCCATGTATGCAAAAAAGAGCATCATCTACGCACTCGATGCAAGTGTAGAAGAGGCGCAAAAAGCAGCGGTTTTGCGCGCAAAAGATGCGCATGATTCTGTGGGCGGCGTTGCTCGAGTTGTCATCAAAAACGCACCAATTGGGCTTGGCGAGCCGATGTACTACAAAATGGATGGCGTTTTAGCAGATGCGATGATGGGGATTAACGCCGTGAAGGCTGTTGAGATTGGCGATGGTATTAGCAGTGCTTCAAAACTTGGATCTCAAAACAACGACGAGATTCGTTTAGGCGGATTTGCATCAAACCATGCAGGCGGTATTTTGGGTGGCATCACCAATGGTGAAGATATTGTTTTAAATATCTATTTTAAGCCGACTCCATCTATTTTTCAAGAGCAACACACCCTTACATGTAAGGATGAAGAGGTCGATTTTGCTCTCAAAGGTCGCCATGATCCCTGCGTTGCAATCCGTGGAACCATTGTGTGTGAAGCGATGGCAGCCCTTGTGGTAGCAGATATGGTGCTGCTCAATATGGGGAGAAAAATGGATGGCGTGAAAAACTATTACATGTAAGCTTTATCTGAAAAAAGTCTATCATGGAAGGATTTATAACGCCTTGTGTGGTAGGTTTTTAACCATTTTTTTAGACAATTTCATTCTTTGTAAAGTAATACTAAGGCATAATATCAAAATTTTAAAATCTGTATTCCACGGTTTGGAATGCAGATAGAGGACAATAACCGTGAATAGAATCGCATTGAAATATAATGATGCAATTGTTGATTTGCAAACTGCAAAAGCGCAAGGCATAGAAGGTGAACCGATAGAACTTGACAACTCGCAGGAGTCTTTAGAAATTCTACGCCACTCTACAGCACACTTGATGGCACAAGCTATCAAATCTCTTTATCCTGAAGCAGAGTTTTATGTTGGACCTGTGGTGAAAGAAGGGTTTTATTATGATTTTAAAACCACTGCAACCATCGGCGAAGCAGACCTTAAAAATATAGAAAAAGAGATGCTCAACCTTGCAAAGAAAAAAACAGAGATAGAAAAATATGATATCTCTATGGAAGAAGCAAAAGTCAAATTTGCACACGACCATCTCAAACTTGAAGTGATGAAAAGAATCCCAAGCGAGAGTGTTTCTATCTACAAACAAGGGGATTTTGAAGACCTTTGCCGTGGACCGCACTTGCCAAATGTAGGGATGATTCGATATTTCAAACTCATGAAAATCGCTGGTGCTTACCTTGGGGGAGACTCTAAAAATGAGGTGCTTACTCGTATTTATGGGATTGCATTTGCAGACAAAGAGTCCCTTAAAAACTACCTCGATATGATGGCAGAAGCTGAAAAACGTGACCATAGAAAAATCGGCGCGGAGATGAAGCTTTTTTCTTTCCGTGAAGAGGTTGGATCGGGGTTTGCGCTTTGGCTTCCAGCGGGCGCGCGTTTGAGAAGTCGTTTGGAACAATTGCTATTTAAAGCTCATAGAAAACGTGGGTATGAGCCTGTTCGTGGACCAGAGATGCTCAAAAGTGACCTTTGGAAAGTAAGCGGACATTATCAAAACTATGGCGAAAATATGTATTTTACGCACATAGAAGAGTCTGAAGATAAAAAAATCGAGTTTGGTATCAAACCGATGAACTGTGTTGGACATATAAAAGTGTATGAAGAGGATCTTCGTTCATACCGTGATCTTCCACTCAAATATTTTGAGTACGGCGTGGTACACCGCCACGAGATGACGGGTGCACTGCATGGACTTTTTCGTGTAAGAGAGTTTACACAAGATGATGCACATATCTTTTGTACAGTCGATCAGATAGAAGAGCAGATTATGGAAGTGATGGATTTTGTTGATAAAATCATGACAACTTTTGGATTTGAATATAAAATTATGATCTCTACAAAACCCGAAAAAGCGGTTGGAGATGCAGAAGTTTGGGAAAAAGCTGAAGCTGCACTTATATCGGCGATGGAAGCAAATCACCTGCCATACTCTATTGACGTGGGCGGCGGAGCTTTTTATGGTCCAAAAATTGACATCAAAATCACTGATGCCATTGGGCGTGAGTGGCAGTGTGGAACGGTACAACTTGACAACAATCTTCCTTCAAGATTTGAACTCGCTTACAATGGTGAAGGAAATGAAAAAATCCAACCTGTTATGATTCACAGAGCGATTTTAGGTTCTTTTGAGCGTTTTGTTGGTATATTGACAGAACACTATGCTGGAGAGTTTCCAATGTTCGTGGCGCCGACGCAAGTTGCGATTGTGCCGATTGCTGAAACACATAACGCATATGCAAAAGAGTTGGCAGATAAACTGCTCGATATCGGTGCAGATAGTGAGATTTATAACAAAAACGATAGTCTCAATAAACGTATCCGTACAGCAGAAAAGGCTCGTGTTCCTATGATTATCGTTTTGGGCGATGAAGAGGTCGCAAACAAAACAATAGCGATTAGAGATAGAAGAACACGTGAACAATATAACCTAAGTGAAGCAGAATTTGTTACACTTATACAAACTAAAATCAATGAGGTAAATTTTTGAACAAAAAACAAGACCGTGTCATAATGAATGACGATATCAGAGTTCCTGAAGTACGTTGTAACGTAGATGGTGGTGAGTCATTAGGTATTATATCTATTGGCGAAGCTAAGGCAAAAGCAAATGAGATGGGTTTAGACCTTGTTCTTATCGCTCCGACTGCAAAGCCGCCCGTTGCGAAGATTATGGATTACGGTAAGTTCAAATACCAAGAAGAGAAAAAGCTCAAAGAACAACGTAAAAATCAGACAAAAATTGATGTCAAAGAGATTAAATTGTCTGTAAAAATTGCTGAAAATGATATTGCCTATAAAGTCAAACACGCAAGAGAGTTTTTAGCTGAGGGCAAACATGTCAAATTTCGTGTTTTCCTACGTGGACGTGAAATGGCACATCCAGAAGCAGCAAAAGAGGTGCTTTTGCGTGTTTGGCCAATGCTTGAAGATGTGGCAACGATGGATAAACAACCAAGTTTTGAAGGCCGTTACTACAATATGTACCTGCTACCAATCAAATAGCAAAACCACGCTCCAACTTCTTTATAAGCATAGGTGTTCCTATGCTTAACACTTCCCCTTAAAATTTCTGTCACTTTATAAGAGAATAAGCGATTTATGATACAATATTTGTGATATGTATGTGATATATATTACAACTCAATAAAGGAATTGATAGATGAAAAAAATGATAAAACTTTTGCTTGCTATGGCTAGTATCTCTTTTGGCGCTTTGTATGCAGATACCCAGCTTGATGTTGGTGCACTTGCTTCAGTCGAGGGCAAAGAGGTTTCTAGTTATCTTCGCGGAGCATATATGGACAAAGATGCTGCTAAGTCAAAGCTTGAAGCGGCTGGATATACTATTATTGGTGAGTACACGGTTGCAAAGGGCGGCACAACACTTTTGTTTACAAATAGTGCGCTCAAAGCCGAAGCATCCAAACCAAATCGTGCTTTTGTAGCGCTTGAACGCTGTTATATTGATGATGTAAATAAACAGATAAGCATCACAAATCCAATCTATTTTGGAAAAGCGTATATGCAAAACGAGTACCGCCATGAGGTGTTTTACAAAGAGTTGCAAACTTTGACAACGGCGTTTGCAGGATTGAAGGCTTCTGAGGACAAACTCAAGTTCGATAATCTAGAAAACTACCATTATATAGTGGGAATGCCCTACTATCAAGAGATGCTCAAACTCGCAACGGGTAGCGATTTACAAGCCAAAGCAAAACAATCTGCGCTATTTGAACTCAAAATTTCTGATGACGTAACACTTTTTGGCTTTGATTTTGACAAAAGAACGAAAAAATTTCCATCAAAAATTGGTTTACAAAATGGGATTGTGATGCCATACATGGTTGTAGTGGATAGCGCAAACGCAAAAGCACTTGATCCAAAATATTATATTGCACTCAGTTATCCACAACTTTCAATGCTTGAGTTTGGAAAAATAGGCGATGTCCCCGGGGCGATTGAGACGCAACTTACAAGAGTGTTTGAGTAAGCTTCTTAAGGTTTATGGTGAAATTGGATAAAATGTCATAAATAGTGAGGTTTATGATGATTTATTTAAGAAGATTTTTTTATAGTTTTTTAGTGCTCTACACACTTGGCGGGTTCTTTTTGGTTCCCTATCTTGTCAAAACAAAAGGTGTGGAGCTCGTAGATGCAAAAATCAATGGCAAGTTGCAGATTGAATCGGTCAATTTTAATCCCTATAGTTTCGCCCTCCAACTTCGTGGAGTGACGCTCGTATCGCCAAAAAATAAACCACTTATAGCCTTTGAAGGGTTGAATCTCAACCTTCAAGTGCTCTCACTTTTGGGCAAGAGTGTTCACATCAAAACAGTTGAGCTTATCAAGCCAACTGTCAATGTGGTCTATTCCAAAGAGAAACAGTTAAACCTACTCAACATTCTAAAGCCCTCACATACGCCCGATGAAAATGAAACGAGTGCTAAGTCTCCACGTTTTATCCTTGATTCTTTGGCAGTAAAAGAGGGACTTATCCGCTATGATGATTTTTCAAAGCCAACGCCTTACTCGACTGCTTTAAACAATGTAGAGTTTAGTCTCAAAAATATCGATACCGATAAAAACAGTATCAAAAAAGGGTTTGCAAAGCTTCGTTTTGATTTGGAAGGTGGTGGCAGTCTTGCGCTGACAAACAGCATCAACACACTTTCGCCACTTACTTTTGATGGCAAACTTGACTTAAAAGCGGTTGCGCTCTACCCACAGTGGAAATATGCAAAAGATATGCTCAATATAAAAATCGCAAATGGCAAGTTCGATCTGCATACAGAGTATCACGTAAACCTCGATGACCTTAAAAATATGAACATTACCAACACATCTTTGAAAATCCAAGAGCTTCGCATCAAACCAAAAGAGCAAGAGTTTGAAATCTTACATGTAACCTCCATCGCACTTGAGGGCTTAGAAGCAAGACCACTTCTCCAAGAAGCGAGTGCAAAAACTTTTACAATCTCCGGAGTGGATGTAAAGGCGCAAAGAATCGCACAAAATAGAGTCGATTGGCAAGAGTTTCTTCAAATCAACAGCAGTGAGACAAAGCCAAAAACAGTACAAAAAAATGAGAGCAAACCGTGGAAATTTTATCTCAAAGAGTTTGCTATTCAAGAGCTGGATTTGACATTTAAAGATACCACTTTAAGCCCATCTTTGGTGACAAAACTGGAAAAGACATCTTTGTATGGAAGCGATTTGGATCTCTCAAAAAACAAATGGCTTCATTATGATTTTGCAACCCTTGTCAATAGTGCCACAGCGCTCAAAGCCTCTGGAGATCTTTGCCTATCGCCACTCAAGCAAGAGGGCGAACTCTCCATCACAAATCTAAATTTTAATCTTTTAAATCCCTACATTGCCAAATTAACAGCGCCTGCACGGATGGATGGAGCTTTTAGCTTTTTTGTAAAAGAGAGTTTTTCACAAGAAAAAGAGATGAAATTTTTAGTAAAAAGTTTCGATCTCAACAGCTCAGCACTCGGTCTTAGTGATGAATCTATGAAACCCGCACAAAAAGTAGCGCTTACGAATCTAGCCTTGCATGTAAGCGATTTGGCATCAAATCCTACGAGCTGGTTTGCATATAAACTCAAAACCAATATCAACGGCAATGCCTCTTTGGATACTAACGGAAAGCTTTTGCGCAAACCACTTAAGCAAAAGGGTGAACTAAGTCTTAAAAATTTTGGTTTGAAGTTTTTAAACCCTTATATTAAGCCCACAACTTACCTCAATATCTCCAATGGATTTTTGAGTATAGAGGGCAAAGAGAGTTTTGACGCCACCGCTACAAAAGCGCCAAAGCTCAGCATGCAGGGAAAATTTGGGCTCAATACATTGCTCTTAAAAGATGAAAGAAAAAAAGCGCCACTCGCATCAGTGAAGAACCTTGACTTTGGATATAGCTTTGATTATGCTCCAAATCGCCTTTATATAGACAAAGTGTTTATCGACTCTCTCTATACAAATGTCATTATTGATCACAATAAAACGCTCAACTTTGCAAAATTGATGAAACAAAAAAGTGGTGCAAGCAACGCAAAAGAGGATAAATATGCAAAAAAAGCGGAACAAAAGTCTGATGCTTTTGATATAAAAGTCGCAGCAGTTATCGTCAAAAACTCAAGTACAGATTTTGCTGACCAATCCTTACTTTACAGATTTAAAACACATATTCATGACCTCAATGGAAAAATCTACAGCCTCTCAAGTAAGATGGATGAAACCAGTACTGTCGATCTTGATGGAGTTGTGGATAAGTACGGTTCTGCAAAAATCAAAGGTTCTATTAACACCGCAAATCCCAAAAAATATACAGATATGCGTCTAAAATTTAGCAACTTAGCGTTAAATAATCTCACGGCATACTCTGCAACATTTGCGGGCTACAAGATAGAAAGTGGCAAACTTTTTGTCAAACTTGGATACAAAATTGATGATTCTAAGCTCGATGCTTCAAACAATGTAATTATCAAAAAAATAGAGTTAGGCGATACTGTCAAAGAGGCGAATGTCACAGTTTGGCCGCTTCGCTTTGCTGTGGCACTTTTAGAAGATAGCGATGGAGTCATAGATATCGACCTTCCGATTCAAGGCGATCTTGATAATCCAGATTTTAAATATGGAACGGTTATTTGGAAAGTACTTGGAAATCTTGTGACAAAAGCGGTCACCGCACCATTTAAACTGTTGGGCTCCATGCTAGGGTTTGATGGTGATGCGCTTGAGTCTATCGATTTTGAAGCGGGAAAAGTATTGCTGCTTCCTCCTGAAATAGAGAAGTTAGATAAGCTGACACAAGCGATGCAAAAACGCTTAAAACTTGTTTTAAATGTCAGTGGAACCTATGATATTGCAACAGATAAAAAAGCGCTTCAAAGACAAAAACTCATAGAACTCATCGTGAAAAAAAGCGGTGCCACCAATGAACTCGAGCGACGTAATGCCATCAATGCAGAGATGCTTGAGGCGATTTTTTTAAGTTATTCCAACAGAGAAAATCTTGAAAAAATCAAAGAGGAGTTTCAAGCAGAGTATCAAGATATTAAAAAATTCAATGAAAAATACACAGCTAAACTTGCGCAAGAGGACAGCAAGTTTATGCCGGTGAGTCAAGAGGAGCTTACAGCTCTTGGGATGCAAAGAGCAAAAGCAATTGCTGAGTATTTGGTCAAAGGGCAACTTCTCGATGCTTCTCGTGTCGTTTTAAATCCAGTTTCGAGCGTTGATGAAGACTCCAAAGAGGTCAAAACCAAGCTCGCAATCAATGTTAAGTAATTTTGAATAAAAAATAAAAAGTATTTTATTTTTCTTATCAAACTAAATAGATTATAATTAGAAATTATATAAAAAGGAAAGAGATGGCATTTTTAAACGCATCGAACAAAGGCACAATAAACGGAGTGATTTTCGTGGCTCTCGTGGCAGCTGCGGCTACATACATTGCAGCGCTTGCACCTGTTAAAAATTTAGGATTATCGGCACTTGTTGTCGGTATTGTTATAGGTATCTTTTACGCAAATACATTGCATAATCATTTTCCAAAAGAGTGGGAAAGTGGAATTGTGTTTTCAGGTAAAAAGATTCTTCGTTTTGCGATTGTATTTTATGGTTTTCGTATCACCTTTCAACAGATTGCAGAAGTTGGTATGGAGGGCTTTTTAGTCTCTTTGATTATGTTGAGTTCAACATTTATTCTTGGAACGTGGATTGGCAATAAAATATTTAAAATGGATATGGATACTTCGATGCTCACCGCTTCGGGTGCTGCTGTTTGTGGTGCTGCTGCCGTTTTGGCAACCGAACCAGTCCTAAAAGCGGAAGGGCATAAAACAGCCATCGCGGTGAGTATGGTTGTACTTTTTGGAACCATTTCTATGTTTTTATATCCTGTGATGTATCAGGCACTTATTGAACCATCAAGCGGTTTTTTACATTTGACGCCTGAGCAGTTTGGAATCTATGTTGGTGGGACCATCCATGAAGTAGCGCAAGTAGTCGCGGTTCCTTTTTCTATTCCAAATGCGCCCTTAGATATGGCAAACAGTGCGGTTATCGTGAAAATGACACGGGTGATTATGATTGCTCCGATGCTGATTGTGTTGGGACTTTACCTTTCATTTCAAGCGAAAAAAACAGGTTCAGTCGCAGGTGGCGTGAAGCTTGTTATCCCTTGGTTTGCGGTTTATTTTATCGGTATGGCGGGTGTAAACTCTCTTATTGAAATTTACGTTAGCGGTGCAGGTCAAGCAATGGCACTATCAGTACATAACGCAATAGCAACACTCAATGAGATTGATACTTTCTTGCTAACGATGGCTATGACAGCACTTGGAATGGGCACGCGCTTTGCCAAATTTAAAGGTCTTGGACTTGCTCCACTTTATACAGGTGCGGTGATGTTTGCTTGGCTTGTCATCGGCGGATTTATCGTGACAAAAGTAGTAACAACACTTCTATAAACACTCTCTCCCAAGAGGCTTGCATGTAGCATTTTTTCTTACATGTAAGCCTCTTTCCTCTTCTTACATGTAAGCCTTTTTGTGTTTACATGTAAGCTTTTTT
>JAVHOA010000112.1:0-14185 GCA_036169815.1 Sulfurimonadaceae bacterium | reverse complement strand
TTTTTGTGTTTACATGTAAGCTTTTTTCTTTCTTTACATGTAATATATTTTTGCTAAAAATAGAAGACATTTTCCTAACATGCAAGTTCTTTTCTTACATGTAGTCTCTTTTATCCCTCAAATGAAAGAGTTCGTTTGCGTGCGTCACATCAGTAAGTAAGAGTTTTTTACCTTTTTCTATAGCTAAGTGCCTCTAAAATATCTTTTTTTCGAATTGTCTGGCTTTGGTCAAGATCTGCAATTGTGCGGGCTACTTTTTGTACCTTTTTTATGGCTCGAAATGAAAGCGAAAAGCGCTCAATAGCTCCCTCAAGTAGAGCTTGTGCATCGTTTTCAACAATGCAATATTCTTCTATCTCTGCATCGCTGAGTTTTCCGTTGAAGCTTTTTTGCCCGCGCGAGGCTATAAATGCGGTAGTTTGAAGTACCTTTTGATGAAGTTCTTGCGATGTAACATCGCTGGTATCTTCATAGCTTCCATGCTGCATCGTTACATGTAAGTCGATGCGGTCTAAAAATGGATCGGAGAGACGGTTTTTGTATCTTTGAATCTCAAGATCGCTGCACCGACACTCTTTAGCTTCGTTCAAGAGATTTCCACATGGGCAGGGGTTCATGGCACTTATAAACAAAAAAGATGCGGGATACTCTACCTTTGAGTTTACTCGTGAAATGCGGATATGATTGTCTTGCAATGGTTCTCGCAGGGCTTCTAAAATATTTTTACTGTAGTGTGGCAATTCATCAAAAAAGAGCACGCCATTGTGGCTGAGTCCAACTTCTCCTATTTTTGCACTTTGCGTTCCACCACCAAAGATACTCGACGTTGTTGCGGTATGGTGTGGCGAGCGAAAAGGGCGCACTGGCTTAAAATCTGGTTCATCGCCATCAAGGGCTTGGAGTTTGGCAATATCTAAAATATCTGAAGTGTTGAGTGGCGGTAAAATATAGCGAATGCGTTGCGCTATCATGGACTTCCCACATCCAGGGCTGCCTTCAAGCAAGAGGTTATGAAATCCTGCGGCGGCTATGAGCGCAGCTCTTTTAGCGATAATTTGCCCTTTGACATCTTTAAAATCATAGGGATAATGGCTTTGAAAGTAAAGCGTTTCATCTGTTTGTATCGATTGGTAGGGGAGTGCTGTTGCAGGAGCTGGCTGGAGTGCGTTGTCTTGCTGTTTGAGAAGTGCAAGCGCTTCATTAATATGCCCAACTCCATAAAACTCAATATCTGGAATCTTCGTGAGTTTTTCTAAGCTCTCTTTTGGAACGATTACTTTTTTTATAAGTTTTTGATTTGCGAGCGATAAAATGAGTGGATACAAGGAGCTGTTTTCACGTACCTGTCCATCTAAACTCAACTCGCCAAACACAAACCACTCTGAGATATCATTCTCCTCGCTGTCCATCAGTAGCAATAGTGCAATACTAAGGTCAAAATGGCTTCCTTGCTTTTTTAAATCACTGGGAGTGAGGCTGATGACAAAACGTTTTGGAGGGAAAGTATAGCCGTTACTCAGCAGGGCAGATTTGACGCGCTCTTTGGATTCGTTGATGGAAGTAGATGCAATACCTACGATGTTAAAGGATGGAAGCCCTTTTGTGAGACTCGATTCCACTTCCACAACTTTTGCATCGATTCCCTCGTATGTAGCACATTTGACATATTTCACGAGCAACTCCTTTTCCCATAGCGCATCTTCTTCCCAAAAGGGGAGTATTTGCAATGATAGAGTCTTTCAAGGGTAACAACTATTTTTATTGCGTTTTGCAATAAAAGTTAGCGCTCTTTTTTCTCTTTTTGCATCCGCTTATACTCTTTTTCAAACTTTTTTCTACGCGCATAGGAGAGTTTTTCTATAAAGAGTTTTCCAATGAGATGATCCATCTCATGTTGGATTGCAATGCTGAGAAGATTGTCTGCATCGAGGGTTTTTGGGGTGCCATGGCGATCTTGATAGTGTATGCTAATGGTTTCAAATCGCTCGACATCTTCGTAAAAACCAGGGACGCTCAAACACCCCTCTTGGTAGGTCGTAACGCCATCCTTTTTTGTAATGATGGGATTGATAATCTCTAGTAAATTTTCAGGCGCTTGCTCTCCCTCCTCATCTGGAATATTGAGGATTAGTATATTGAGAGGAAAATTGACTTGAATGGCTGCTAAACCGATTCCATTGGATGCAAGCATCATTGTGTTCATGGCATCAAGGAGTTTGTGGAGCTTTGCATCAAAAATTGTGACATCTTTTGAAATTTGTTTGAGTCGCTTATCGGGGTAGGTTACTATGTTTAGATTCATGGATTACTCGTTGTTGTGTATTGCATATCTCTGAGTAGTGCTGTTGTGCGCTTGTTCCATCGCTTTGAGGGCATCAACAACAGTTTGCTCTGTTGTTTCTGACGTGCTAATAGCTGCAATCCCAATAGCAACACTGAGCTCAATTTGTTGGTCTGCCATAAAAAAGTTACTATTGTGCACAAGTTCTACAAGTCTTTGTGATGCTTTGATCGCACTTTCTACATCGGTGTGTTTGAGCAACATGCTAAAAATCCCATTGCCATAATGCGCCACAATATCGCTTCTTCTAGATGTTTTTAGAAGAAGTCGTGCGATGGTTCTTCTCATAAGCCCAAGCGCTTTTTCATGATTTTTGTCTTGTATAAGCTCTTGAGAAAGTTCAATCATAAGAAGCGTACTTGTGTGTTTGAACTCTTTGATAAGCTGTACTTCTTGGGTGACTTTGTTTAGTAGGTAGCGCTTGTTGTAGATGCCATATCTATTATCAAAAATGGTCTCATTTTCAACATTTTTGACGATTACTGCGGTTTGTTCGTACAAAGTTTTGAGGTTATCAACCTGTTTTTTTAAAATATCATCCAGTTTAGTAAGATCTGCTTCTAAAGAGTTGACAACGCTTAATACATTGGGTGTTTCTTGATTTTCTGTAAGTTCATTTTTTCTTTTAACAAGAATTTTTGACATGAGTGTCATATTTTTATAAAGGCCTGCAGAAACAGTTAAAATATTTTTGACAGAAACAAAACCCTGCTTGAGGGCATTTTCAAGCTCTATTGTTGTTTCATCATCGTTATTTTCTTCGAGCTGAAGGATTGATTTGATCTGTTTTCTAAGAGACTCACTTTTATTTTCAAGAAGTCTATCAAAATAGAGTGAAAAGTTGTTGGGTGTAGGAGGAAGCGCATCTTTTATAAGCGCCCCTAGCACCTCTTTTGCGTAAAGTTCTACATCATTGCTTGAATCATTAAAGTTGGAGCTATTTGGTGTAGTTCCTAGCGACATACCAATAGCCTCAGCGGGTGCATTGGCGATGTCTCTACGTTGTCTTAATGGTTTAGCCACGCTATTTCCTCTACTCTTTTTCTTTCTCTTTTTTTGTTAAAACTTCATCGATAATGCCATACTTTTGCGCTTCGGCTGCACTCATAAAGTTGTCTCTATCGGTATCTTTTTCAAGAGTTTTAACATTTTGACCTGTGTTTTGTGCCAAAATATCATTGAGTTCGGCTTTCATACGAAGAATCTCTTGGGCTTGGATGGCAATATCTGAAGCTTGCCCTTGTGCACCGCCTAGAGGTTGGTGAATCATGATTCTTGCATGTGGAAGCGCATAACGTTTCCCTTTTGCACCAGAACTGAGTAAAAATGAACCCATAGAAGCAGCTTGGCCGATGCAGATAGTTGCAACATCTGGACGGATGTAGTTCATGGTATCAAAGATAGCCATTCCACTTGTTACAACTCCACCGGGAGAGTTGATGTAAAAGTAGATATCTTTTTCAGGGTCTTCTGCTTCTAAAAAAAGAAACTGAGCAACGATAGTTGAAGCAACCGCATCATTGACCTCGCCACTAAGCATAACGATGCGATCTTTTAAAAGACGTGAATAGATATCATACGATCGCTCTCCACGCCCTGACTTTTCTACTACATAAGGAATATAGCTCATATTATGCTTCTTTGTTCTTTGAGTTTAAAATTTTACTTAAAACTTTATCCTCTACCATTGCCATTTGGATTGCTGGAAGGTATCCTGAATTTTGGTAATGGTTGTATGCTTGTTGTGGATCTTGACCCATTTGCATCGCTTCAAAATAGATAGTTTGCATCACTTCTTGCTCACTAACTGCGATTTTTTCAGCTCTTGCGAGTGCATCGATGATGAAAGTTGCTTTGACGCTGTTTGTTGCATCCGCACGGAAAGTTTCACGAAGCTCTTGCACTTTATCTGCATTTTCTCTGAGTTCAGTAATCTCCTCTTCGCTCATAGTTTGTGCTTGTTTGTTCAAAGCCATATCCATCTCTTGTTCTACAACAAATTCAGGGATAGCAAAAGAGATTTTTGTCACAAAATTTTCTAAAAGTTTTGGTTTGAGCTCTTCATTATAGAGTTGTGAAAGTTTTTCACCCTCAATTTGAATTTTTACTTGTTCTTTGAGTGTATCAAAAGTTGCATCCTCTTCACCTGGAAGCATTTTTTTCGCAAGTGTATCATCCAAAGCTACTGCTTCTTTTTCTTGAATAGCGTTGATTTTGATGGCAAATTCTGTTTCTTTTCCAGCAAGTTTGTCACTGCCGTAGTTTTCAGGAAAAGTTACTGTAATAGTTTTTTCTTCCCCTTTTTTCATACCAACAAGTTGTTCTTCAAAACCAGGGATAAATTGACCAGAACCGAGTTTTAAACCAAAGTTTTCACCTTTTCCGCCATCAAAAGTGACGCCATCAAGGAAGCCTTCAAAGTCGATATTTGCAGTATCTCCAAGAACAAGTGCACGGTCTTCGCTTACATCGACAAGTGGAGCACTTGAATCAGCTAAAACTTTAATACGCTCTGTAATCTCTTCATCACTGACTGCAGGTTTTTCAAAATCTTCAACCATAGTAAGGTAGTCACCAAGTTCGATTTCTGGGCGCATTGCGATTTTGATAGCAACTTCAATAGATTCAGCACCTTTTTCAAATTTTGTAATTTGTGGTTCTCCCATAAGTGCTTCATTTGCAACATCCATCTCTTTGAGACCTTGTGCCATTGCATCACGAAGTGCTTGTGATTCAGCATCTTGCTCTAATTTTTCACCATACTGTTTTTTTACAGCACTCAAAGGAACTTTTCCTTTTCTAAAGCCTGCAACTTTTGCAGTTTTGCTTAACTCTTTGGCAATTTTTTCTAAGTTTGCTTGAATTTCAGTAAGAGCGATAGTTGCTTCTATTGTAGCGTTTGCTGCATCGATTTTGTTAGCGTTGATATTCATCAATTTCCTTTATGTCCCATAAGAGGACTTTCTATGTGATAATGTTGGGCAATAATACCAAAAAAGTTCTTTAACCTAAATTATTTACAAAGGCGTGGTTTGAGGTTTAAAAGCAAGATCCAAACGACTGCAATGTCGATCATAACATCTGCAAAATTAAAGATTGCAAAGTCAAATCCGCAGTGCCAATAGACATAATCTACAACGCCGCCGTGGATAAATCTGTCATAAATATTTGATAAACCAGCCCCTATCAGCAAGCCAGCGGGAATCGCATAACAGTTTTTGTTGAGCCATACAATATACCCAAAAGCTACGCTAATAAGTAGTAACTGTATCCATTTAAGCGCATCTTCTAAAAAGGAAAAGAGAGAAAAAGCAACGCCATAGTTAAAAACAAGGCGCATATTGATGCAGGCTGTTTGGTAAAGATCTACCGAGTGGGTGTAGAGAAACTCTTGGGGCACGCCATACATCTGCACTGCCTTGAGAAGAAAAAACTCTTTTATCGCTTGGTCTAAAAAAAACACTGCGATAAGAGGAATTATGAGCATCAAAAAAAGTTTGGAGGAGATTTTAGGCATTGAGTTTTGATCCTAAAAAATCTACAATATTTTTCATAGCAGCATCCATTTTTTTCTGATTTTTTGCTTCAAGTAAAATACGCAGTTTGTTTTCTGTTCCAGAGTAACGAATAAGATGGCGAATATGCTCAGCATCGAGTTTGGCAAGGATTTGAGAGAGTCCCTCGATTGTATCAAGCGGTTTTTTTTGCTTAATATTGATATTGACAAGTTCTTGTGGATAAAGCTCAAAAGGTCGTAACGCCTTAGAAGCGACAGTTTGGGTAGAGATAATGAGTGCTAAAACTTGTAGCGCACTGACTAAGCCATCGCCTGTTTTTGCAAAATCGTGCATAATGATGTGGCCGCTTTGCTCTCCACCAAAATTGATCCCCTCTTTTTTCATAATATCTAAAACATTTTTATCGCCAACATCGCTTCTATAAAGTTTTAGTCCATCTTGCTCAAGGGCATCTTCAAGCGCCTGATTGCTCATGACAGTTGCAACAATGCCATCGCCTTGAAGTCTATTGTGTTTGTGTAAAAACATAGCAAGAGCACCCATAAGTTGGTCGCCATCAACGACATCGCCATTTTCATCCACGATAACCACTCTATCGGCATCGCCATCAAGCGCGATTCCAAGATCGGCTCTGTATTTTCTCACAGCATTGCAAAGCTCTTTGGTGTGGAGTGCGCCACAATCTTCATTGATGTTAAATCCATCTGGTTTATCATGTAAAACTATCACTTCTGCACCAAGTTCTTCTAAAACTGTTGGCCCAACCTTATAACCCGCACCGTTTGCTGTATCTAAAACAATTCTCATATCTTGGAGTGAAAGTTCGGTTGGAAAAGATTTTTTGAGTTGGACAATGTAGCGTCCAATAACGTCATCGATACGTTTTGCTTGACCGATATATTTGCCCACAACACACGCTTCTTGAATCTTTGCATCATCATAATAGATTGCTTCTATCTCTGCTTCGATTTCGAGTGAAAATTTATCACCGCGCGAATCAAAAAATTTAATTCCGTTATCATCATAAGGATTGTGTGACGCACTAATCATAATCCCTGCATCACAACGCATATTTTGTGTTAAAAAAGCGATTGCAGGTGTTGGCATAGGCCCGATTTGAATCACATCATAGCCAACGGAAGTGAGTCCGCTTACAATAGCGTTTTCTATCATATAGCCACTTCTTCTTGTGTCTTTACCAACTAAAATGCGTTTTGTTTTTGCATTGTTTTTAAAATAAACACCAGCGGCTTGCGCGAGTCTCATCGCAAGTCCTGCTGTTAAAAAGCTTCCAGCCTGCCCTCGTACGCCATCAGTTCCAAATAGTTTCATGAAAAATCCTCTTCAATAAGTGGAAGTATTTTATCATATTGCAAATAAAAATGGCGATTTTGTTTAGCTTTAACTTAAATTTAATTATATTTAAGCTAGTATTCGACACTAAATTTTATGAGAAGGACTCATTATATGGCAAATCATAAGTCATCTTTGAAACGTATTCGCCAAACTATCGTTCGTACAGAGCGTAATCGTTTCTACCGTACACGTCTTAAAAACATTGTTAAAGATGTTCGTTCTGCAATCGATGCAGGAAACAAAACAGAAGCAGAAGCTGCTTTTAAAGTTGCTAACAAACAACTTCATACATTTGTAAGCAAAGGTATCTTGAAAAAAGAGACTGCTGCTAGAAAAGTAAGTCGTCTGCATAAAGCTGTTAACGCTCTATAATCAGGACTTAGATGCTATCAGATAAACTCAATCCGTTTATCAATCGCTATAATGAGCTAAGCAACTTGCTTAGCGCTCCTGATATCACCTCTGACATCAAAAGGATGACAGAACTCTCCAAAGAACAATCTTCACTCTCAAACATCGTTGAAAAAGCAAATGAGTACAAAGCTGTACTTGAGCAGATCGGTGATGCAAAATCTATGCTTGGTGATTCTGAAATGTCCGATATGGCAAAAGAGGAGCTCAAAGAGCTTGAACCGCGCGTAGGTGAGATTGAAGAGGAGATTAAACTGCTTTTACTTCCAAAAGATCCAAATGATGATAGAAATACCATCATAGAACTCCGTGCTGGAGCTGGCGGGGATGAAGCAGCAATCTTTGTTGGAGATCTTTTTGATGCCTACCTTCGTTATGCTGAAAACCGTGGATGGAAGATTGAACTTATGAGTACATCTCCATCAGAATCGGGCGGATATAAAGAGGTCATTGCGCTTATCAAAGGTGAACAGGTTTATAGTCGGTTGAAATATGAAGGCGGTACGCACCGCGTACAGCGTGTTCCAGCAACTGAATCTCAAGGACGTGTGCATACATCTGCAATCACTGTCGCTGTAATGGCGGAAGTGGATGATGTGGAAGTCACGATCAATGAAAACGATCTTAAAATAGATGTAATGCGTTCAAGCGGATGTGGTGGGCAAAGTGTCAATACTACGGATTCTGCTGTGCGTATTACCCACTTACCAACAGGGATAGTGGTCACAAACCAAGATCAAAAATCGCAACATAAAAACAAAGAAAAAGCGATGAAAGTGCTCAAAGCACGTTTGTATGATATACAGATGCGTGAGCTTCAAGAAAAAGACAGCCAAGCGCGTGCTGTGCAAGTCGGCACTGGAGATAGAAGTGGGCGCATTCGTACCTATAACTATCCTCAAAACCGTATCTCTGATCACCGTATCAATTTGACGCTTTATAGGCTCAATGAGATTATGGGCGGCGGTCTTTTAGATGAGATAATCGAGCCGCTCATCACGGATCATCAGGCAAAAATTGTAGAATCTGCGGGATTATAATCCCCTTACATGTAAGCCTTTTTTATGCTTACATGTAGCTCTTTTTTCAACACTAAAAGATCAGAAACATAGTAGAGGTGCCTTTTAATTAATGTTATAATGGCAAGCAATTTATCATAGGAAAAGGAATGGACTCTTCGACGAGTATTGAAGGCGATCACAATAGTAACTTTAGAGATTTTATAGAGGATTATTGGGATATATTTATAGGAATACTTTCCATCGTTACTGCATTTTATTTTCACCACAACGGTTTATCACTTATTGCTACACTTTTTGCAGCCATTGGTATTGGCGCGCTCTCTTTGAGTGTTTCAGAGATTGCAGAGATTCTCTCGGAACGGCTGCAAGAACCTTATGGAAGCTTTGTTCTAACGCTGAGCGCGGTTGTTGTTGAGATTATACTTTTATATATTATTTTACTGCAAGCCTACAGTGATCCTGAGGTTATCAAAACAGTCAAAGGCGGTATCGTTTCGGCCGTGATTGTGGACTTAAACGTACTTCTTGGGCTTGCTGTCTTCTTGGGCGGGCTTAAATTTACAGAGCAAAACCACAACAAAGAAACATCAAGTGCTTATACGACGATTCTTTTTGTCGCGACAATTGCCCTTTTGGTTCCAGGGCTTTTGAATCATGTGACTCACTCCAATGCAACCATAGAGAGTGCTTCTAAGGCAATCGCTGTTTTGCTTTTTATGTTTTATATGGTTATTCTAGTCTTTCAAACCAAAACGCATGCCCACTTCTTTAAACAAACGGCAAAAAGTAGAATTTTCAGGTTAAAAAGAAAGATGGCAAAGAAAAATAAGGAGCATACTGAAGAGGAAGAGGATGATTATATCTTTGAGCGATTTCACAATCTCGGTCTTATCTTCTCTATTTTTGTTTTCATTGCTATTATCGCATTTGGGGCAGAGGTGTTTGCAAATGAGGGAGTGAAAGTCGCTCGTGAATATGGCATATCTGCTGGAATTTCTGGTCTTATTATCGCGATTGTTTCTGTTTCACCAGAGATTGCCACTGCCATTAAGGCAGCAAAAAATGATGAGATTCAACGGGTTGTCAATATCGCGATGGGCGCCTCAACTGTTTCTATTTTACTCACAGTTCCTGTGCTTGTATTTTTGGCGTATCTTAGCGATATCCGTCTTACACTCGATTTTAATCCCCTTGAGATTGGAGCTTTGATTTTTACAATTATGCTAGCTTGGAAAACGACTGATGATGGAGAAACAAACTATTTTGAGGGAATCTCACATCTCATATTTTTCTGTGCGTTTACCATCATCGCTATCTATTATTAGCGATGAAGCTGTTTAGATACAGTCATAAGTGGTCGTAAAAACTGCTTTGACTGTGCCTGCGAAGGTGATGGTTTCATTTTCAAATCCAAGCGCGAGCGTTTCGCCACTTTTTGGAAATACTTTGGTTTGTTTTGGAAGTTTGCCTTCACAAAAAGCTCTATAAAACGCGGATGCCATTCCTGTCCCGCAGGCAAGTGTTTCATCTTCTACACCGCGCTCATAAGTCCTTACATGTAAGCCATCTTTTTTAATGATTGCACTATTGACATTGGCGTTATATTTGTAGCGCAATTCTCTTGCCTCTGTGATGTCAAAGTTCTCAAAGTCTGCATCAAATGTGATGAGATGCGGCACGCCTGTGTCGATTTTCCACCAAGTTTTTCCACCCTCATGTATCTCTTTGTCTAAGATTTTTGGAGGTGTGAGTTCGCTCTTGACCAAGTTTGCGCTAACCTCTGCGTGGATGACTCCAGCAAGTGTTACAAAACTCATCTTTGCAGGAGCAAGTCCATTTGAAAATGCGTAATGCGCACAAGCGCGACTGCCATTGCCACACATCTGGGCACTACTTCCATCGGAGTTGTAAAACTCCCATTCAAAGTCGTGTGTATTATGCGGTACAAGAACGATGAGTCCATCGGCTCCAACTCCATTCTGACGGTCACAAATTGCTTTTGCGAGTGCGCTTCGATCTTTTTTTATAAAGCTGTGAAAAAGTACAAAATCATTGCCGCTTGCACTGTATTTGGCTACATTCATAGATATTTTTCCTTTATAATAGTTACAAAATTCTCAACCTCACGCTGGAGGTGTTTGAGGTCTTTTGAGTTGTCTATAACCCAAGTAGCGCGTGCTTTTTTTTCATCGATGGGCATTTGTGAAGCGATGCGTTTAAGCGACTCCTCTTTACTAAAACCATTTCTTTTCATAAAGCGTTCGAGTTGCAACTCACTTGGAGTGTAAACTACAACGCTCTCTTCGATGTTATAGGCACGGCTTTCAAAAAAGAGGGGAATATCGATGAGGTAGGGAAAACGAAAACTCTCCTGCTTGAGGGCTCTTGCTTCTATCTCTGCGCGAATCAGCGGATGCAAAAAATTTTCTAGTTTGCTTTTCGCTTGCGGATCACAAAAGATGAGTTTTCCAAGTGAAGCGCGATCTACCTTGCCATTTTTTATAAATGTTTCTCCAAAGTTTTCTTTCACCCAAGCAGCGTTTGCCTCTAAAATCTCATGGCTGATGCTATCGGCATCGATGACTCGCATGCCATTGAGTGCCATAAGCGAAGCAACGGTACTTTTGCCCGTGGCGATGGAGCCAGTGAGTGCAATAGCGTACTGCAGTGCCATCAGTTTTTGATGACTCCAAGATACTCTTTACGGATATCGTTGCCCATGGCAAAAGAGGCTGGATGGATGTCACAGTTGTAATAACTCAATCCATCAAGCATATCGCAGCGTTGAAGGATAAGGTCAGCGGTTGGGTGGTAGCATTTTGATGCCAAAAGAAGCGTAGTTCCATCAAGAAGACGGCAAGGCATAATGATTTTGAAATATTTTGCCATGATTTCCATGATGATTTTATTTTCTGTGACATTCTCAAGGGCTGGATGCACGCTCATCAAAAGACCATCTTCAGCGATGACACGTCCAAGATGGGCAATGACTGCTGCGTCACACGCAAGCTCGCTCAGCACCACATCAAAAGCGTTGTCACTAGCAGTGCGAAGTGCATCCGCAGATGCTGGTAGAGTTGTTGTTTTCATAGCATCGTGACGCGCGATTTCACGCTCAAGTGCTGGGGCATTGTCACTGAGAATAAGGATATTTTCTGGCTCTTTGTGCGTACAAAGCGCTACATGTGCCATCATTTCGGGATAGATAAAATCTTTCAAAAGTGCTTCCTATTTTTAAGTTTTTGCGATTGTATCAGATTAGATTTAAAGAATAGTAAAAAGATACCCTTATAAAAAGAGATTAATCTTGTCTCTTATTATAACTAAAAAAACTCTTGATATAATTTTCAAAAAAAATGGAGAAGGGTATGAATTTCAATAAAATAAGTTCATTAGGCAGAGTTTTTCGTACAGCCTTAGGCGCGGGACTTGTCGGGTATGCTATGGGATCAGGGAATAGTTGGTTTTACTTAGGAATTATTCCTTTGTTGGTAGGTGTTTTTGATATTTGTCCCTTATGTATGTTCACTAAAACATGCGATATCAACGAAAACTAAAACGCACTTTGGTATAATCCCGCTACTTTAAAAAAAGCCTTACATGTAAGGCTTTTGAACTTTCACACAGGAATATTTATGAGTCAAATAAGCTACAAAGACGCTGGTGTCGATATTGATGCAGGAAACAGTTTTGTTGAGAACATTAAACCTTTAGTTAAATCTACAAAAGTGCACGGAGTGCTTGGCGGAATCGGTTCATTTGCTGGAGCATTTGAGCTACCAAAAGGGTACGATGAGCCTGTAATGCTTGCGGCAACTGATGGAGTTGGCACGAAACTCAAACTTGCAATCGATTCGGGAGTGCACAACACTGTGGGAATCGATCTTGTGGCGATGTGTGTGAATGATCTTATTTGTAATTTTGCGACACCATCATTTTTCTTAGATTATTATGCGACAGGAAAACTTGAAGTGGAAGTAGCAACGGCTGTTGTAAGCGGGATTGCAACCGGATGTATCGAAGCGGAGTGCGCGCTAATCGGCGGCGAGACTGCTGAGATGCCAGGGATGTACAGTAAAGATGACTACGATTTGGCTGGTTTTGCAGTGGGTGTGGCTGAAAAAAGCGAGATGGATCGCGTGGCTTTAGTGAAAGAGGGCGACCAGCTTATCGCACTTCCTAGTTCAGGGCTTCATTCAAATGGTTTTTCTCTTGCAAGAAAAGTTTTACTGGACAAAATGGGGATGAAATTTGAAGATGAGTTCGATGGAAAACCGCTTATTGAAACACTATTAACACCGACAAATATTTACGTGAAAATATTTAAAGCGCTCAAACACAAGATTGTAGCGCTTGCGCATATCACTGGTGGCGGAATCGTTGAAAATCTCCCGCGTGTATTGCCTGCGCATCTGATGGCTGAGGTTCAAGAGAGCAGTATCAAAACATTGCCTATTTTTGATCTCATCGGTCAACATGTAGCGCGTGAAGAGATGTTTCGAGCGTTTAATATGGGTGTTGGAATGATTTTGGTTGTGCGTCCACAAAACGTAGATGCAGTGCTAGCAGCTGCTGAGGGAAGCTACCACATCGGGCAAATCAAAGCTGGCGAAAGAAAAGCGGTTTTGGTATAAATCAATACCAAACTCAAAAGCTTTAGTTATGTTGACAAGTAAAACCATTTTATATAGAATAATAAAATAAATATATAAAAGGAACCAGATATGTTAAGTATTGGCATAGGGGAACTTCAGAAAAATATCTCTATTTTTCAAAATCTCACCGAGATTTTAGAAATAGTCGATAAAAGAACAAAACAACCTTTGGCATTTGTATATCCAATCCGCAAGCAATCACAAACAGCTTTATTGGCAGGAAAGTATAAAAATAAAGCGAATGATTCATCTTTGAATGTTGAACAAATAAAAGAAGAAGCACTCACAAAAGCTATGGAAGAAAAATATGGTTTATCTTCTTGATACCAATGTCATCATCCGATTTTTGATAGGAGATGATGAAAAGTTTTTGGCCCAAAGTGTAGCCATCTTCGAACAAATAGAATCTTCAAAAATTCAAATAGAAATACTTGAAGGTGTTTTGATGGAGAGTTATTTTGTATTGACTAAATTTTACAAGTGTGACAAAAACAGTGTCATAAATGACCTAAAAACTATTTTGGCATTTGATGGGGTCGTAAACCACAACAAAGCCATACTTTTTGAGACTCTTTCAATCATAGAAAGTAAAAATATTGATTTTGTAGATGCGCTTATTTGTGCAAAAAGCAAACTTCAAGGGTATAAAAAATTGAGTTTTGATAAAGATGTAAAAAAGTGCTAAAGGTAAAATGAAAAACTACAAATACAATGAATAGAAAGCCTTCTGCAGATATGATTTTAGTTGTCTGCCCTGAAATGTCGATGCGGTTCTAGCAGCTGCAAAGGCAAGCTACTATATCTGTGAAATCAAAGCTGGCGAAAGAAAAGCGGTTTTGGTTTAAAATAACTACTAAATGATGAACATATATTGCATCATTT
>JAVHOA010000111.1:0-7859 GCA_036169815.1 Sulfurimonadaceae bacterium | reverse complement strand
CTCAATTGATGTATTTATATATGCTGTAGAACCAGTACCTGTGTTTGTGATAGTTCCATTATCTGCTATTGAATAGTAATTAGTTCCATCCGTAAAAATAAGTTCTTTATGGTTTTGATCAACATGTGCAGCTGCAACAATATCTGAAGTAGCAAAAACGCCCAAACCAACACTGCCAAACTGCATCGCCAAAGCGGCCTGAGGTGTGACTTCCAAAGAGTTTCCATCCATTTTCATGATGATATCTTTCCCTTTGACTAAAGTTGCTGCATCAGATGAGTTAATTGTACTGCCATTCGTAAGTGTTAGCGAATTAACTTTATTTATCGTATCAATAAACCCGCTGTCATTCAAAGCAGCAAAAGATGCGCCAGCTTGATGGTCATGCGCACCCACACCCGCACTAATAGCTATTTCTGCGTCATATTTTGTTTTCGCAAGCAAAGCTGGATTGTTATACGTTGCGTAAGAACCCGAAGAGTTTGCGACCCCCGCGCCACCCATAGAAACAGACTGGTATCCTAAAGTTTGAAACTCCATAGCCGAAGCAGAAACTGCACAAAGTGCTACAAAAGCGGCAAGTGATATTTTTTTCATAGAAAACCCTTTTTTTAAGTTACATCCATTGTACATTCTCATCTTTTAAAACTTATTTAAACGACCTTACAAATGATATCGCCGATATTTTTTTCTAAAGAGGCAGCTACTACACCACATTTCACTTTTAAAAGATAGCAAAGATTTTTTCTTGGAGCGGGAGAGAGACACTCATAGTTTCCCATTCCCTTCGTGATTACAAAATCTACTTCATCAAACAGCTGTTTGGATTCCTCATTTGCTCGCATGTACACAAATCCAGGAGTATTGACACCACTATCAACAAGATTGCAAAGTTTATCAAATCCCGCTTCTTTGGCCTCTTTCATCGTAACATCGTTGATTATTGGACACCCTCGAACCATGTAGGAAACAATAAGCTTTGGATAGAGTTGCTGGAGAATTTGGATAAAAAGATAGTCAAAAATATGCTCACCAACATTATCACCAATGATAAGCAGTGTGTTTGCACTCTCTAAGCGTTGCTGCAACTGTTCAAAATCATCATGCCCAAAATCAGTTTCAAATATCTTTTCAAGCTCCTCACACAGATCAAACTCTACTTGGGCTGCAAGATCGATAACGTTTCCAGCGACCGCAATTTTCGTAGCAGTTAAAAGTTTGTTGGACGAGTCTGCAATGGTTTGTTGTAAAAATGGAACAAAAGAGAGTGCCTTTTGCGTGCTGTGAGCTTTCACTTCATCATACAAATCAACTTTATTTGCGATTTTTGCGAGCATTGCATACACATCGGCAGCAACTTCGGGAGGGTTGTGAGAAAAAGAGAATGTTTTGGCACTTTGCGTAGTAAAAGAGAGCATTTTTTGGGTTAAAACAGCATCTGCGCCAATCGCTGAAGCGACCTTGGCACTTTGGTTTATGATGCAGGCTTTGCAAGCTTCATCAATAACCATTACGACTCAGTTGTTGTGTAGTTATCCACTACTTTTCCCCACATCAGCTTATATTTTCTTCGCATAAACTCGACCTCTTGCGCTGAGAGTTTGAGCTGGCTTGTCAGGGTTGCGATGGTTTTTCTATCCTCTTCATAAAGCTCTTGAAGCGAAGAGAGCGCCTCTTTTAAAAAGAGATTTTCATTTTTAATAGAGAGGATTGTCTCATCTTTTGCATCAAGCACTTTTTCATGAAGGTTTATAATAGTCCCGATTGTTTTTTCAACAAATTGCGCAGGAACAATCATATCTGAATGCGTCGCCATAGAGATGTTTTGAAGAGAAGCAGGAACAATCTCACTAGCACCTTTTGATGGGTCGATAAAAATAGCGCCATCTTCTATTTTAGAGATAAGCTTTCCGCGCTCTACAAGCTCTTTAATGGCTGCTATCTCTAGTCCTGTTAAATCTGCATACTCTTCTATACTCATCCAGTTTAAATTCATAAAAATCCTTTTTTTCTCACAAAAAACTCGCTTAGAGTATCGTCTCTATCTCCATAGAATCCATCTCAACATTTTTTGCTTTTGCGATACGATCTTCTTTGAGTTTTGCGCTTAAGTCTTCGTTATCAAGAGCGAGTATCTGCATAGCAAGGTATGCAGAGTTAATCGCACCCGCTTTGCCTATGGCTACTGTAGCAACTGGCATTCCAGCTGGCATCTGAACGGTTGAAAGCAGTGCATCAATACCACTGAGTGCAGAAGCGCTCATCGGTACACCAATGATGGGTTTGACTGTTTTAGAAGCTAAAACACCCGCCAAATGGGCTGCCATTCCAGCTGCTGCTATAAAAACTTGTGCACCTTTTTTCTCTGCTTTTGCAATATATTCTTTGGTGCGCTCAGGTGAACGGTGCGCTGAGGAGATGATGAGCTCATAACTTACGCCAAAAGCTTCAAAGGTGTCTGAACACGATTTCATCACTTCAAAATCACTTTTACTTCCGATTATTATTGAAACAAATTTCATATTTTTTTCCTTGTTCATATTTTTAGCTTACATGTAAGCTAAATTTTTGGGTTTGTGCCCATATCTTGCGTTGCTGGTATTCTTAAAAAACTAAAGGGTGGCAGAGGCATTGGAAGCTCGATTGGGTTGAGATTGCCGCTGTGAACCTCTGGCCATATTTTTTTATTTTGCGCTACAAGTTTTTTAAAACACACAAACCATTTACCCTCTTTTTGATACACGGAGCCTATTTCATTGTCACACTCGCTTAAAATAGCATCGAGTGGAGCGACGATTTCTAGCTCTTCATCTGGCAGAATTTTATACTTGCATAAAAAGTGCCCTCCCTCTTGCGTGACCATAGCACTTACTTGGTGTGTTCCAAGCTGCATCGTAAAATCGAGGCTTTGTCCATCATGTTTTTCAAATGGACGGCTGATAAGATACGCATCTGTATAACCACGATTTTGCAAAGATTCAAGCTCATGCTGGTATTTTGAAGGCTCATAATTTCCGCTGTAATAGTCATCTATCGCCATTCTATAGGCTCGCGCTGTTGTTGCTGCATAGTAAGAAGTTTTGGTACGCCCTTCGATTTTGAGCGAATCCACACAACCGCTATCGAGTATCTCTTTGATGTGAGAAGCAAGATTGAGATCTTTTGAGTTCATGATGTAAGTCCCAATTCCTGGGTCTTCTTCGAGTCTAAAAAGTGTTCCCGTCTCAGGATTTGCGGCGTAGAGCTCATAAGGAAATCTACAATCATTTGCACAACTGCCACGGTTTGGAACCCGTCCACTTTGAAGCGTCGAGATGAGACATCTTCCACTATATGCAAAACACATAGAACCATGCACAAACACTTCGACTTCTAAGTCTGGCAACTCTTTTTTAATCTCGCACAAATCTTTTAAAGAGATCTCACGCGCAGCAATGATACGCTTAGCTCCCATATCATGGTAGATTTTTGCGTCCAAAACATTTAAAACATTCGCCTGCGTTGAAAGGTGCAAAGGGATATGTGGAGCCAACTCGTGACACAGTTTCAAAACTCCTGGAGTCGCCACAATAATAGCATCAGGTCCAAGCTCTGCCATGGCTATGATATGTTTTTTTAAAAGGGAAAGCTGAGAGTTAAAGGGAAAACCATTGATGGTTGCATATACTTTTTTGCCCTTTGAGTGTGCATAATCAATTCCTTCTTTAAAATCTTCAAATGAAAACTCTTTTCCTGAACGGATACGAAGTGAAAAGTGACTGACACCGCCATAAACAGCATCTGCACCAAAGTCGATGGCGATACGAAGTTTTTCTAAATTCCCCGCAGGGGAGAGTAATTCTACTTTTTGCATATTTTCTCTATTGGGTAAGGCTTATATGGAAGCTGTTGCTTTACATGTAAGGCTTTAATTTTTTTTTCGAATTCTATCCGTTTGTACCAAATTGCGCAAGAAGCGCCTCAATATCATCGGCATTCACAACATCTTCAGTCGTTGCATCGCCATGAATATGTACAGCAGAACTTACACGTTTTGCATCATCCACTTTTCCTGCAAAAAGCTCATTCATATAGTTAGAAAGGGCACGCATCACATTGATAACACGCTCTATTTTTTGACGGTGAATATCTTGATACTGCATAATATCCATCACACTCATCAAAGAGTTTCCGCTATCTTGGAGTGAACCCAATATCGCTTGAATCTTCTCTGCAGCCTCTTCATTTTGCTCTTTTGCAGTAACAAAGGTGTGAATATGAGGAAATTTTTCACTCAAAGTTGTAAAAAGTTTTATATTATCTTGAAATGCATCAATACAAAAATTGGCGGATTCCTCTTTTTCCATCAAATCATTACCAATACTCTCGATAATATCAAAAATTTCGGAGGCTTTCTCTTCACTCTCTTTTGTGACATCATCAAGTTGGTGTACAACTTTGTGATCATCATCAGGCGGAGGCGGAGGCCAACTCCCTGCACTGCTTGCTCTATAAGTAGATTCAGCAGCTTGTCCATTGATATCTTTTATAAGGTCTTGTGTCGGTTCATCTTCAAGAGCATCTGACTCAACATCTTCATCTGCAACATCATCAAAATCACCATTCATTAAAGCATCTAATTCTTCTTGTGTCATCCAAACTGCTCCAAAACATATTTGCACTATAATAGCAAGATAAACTTTAAAAACAAAAAGAGATTGAAAAAAAATGGTAGTAGATTTACACAATCACACACCTCTTTGTAACCACGCCGAGGGAGAAGTCGATGAATATGTGCAAGCAGCAATAAAAAAAGGGATTAAATATTTTGGATTTTCAGATCACGCGCCTATGGATTTTGATCCAAGTTATCGTATGCGCTTTGACGAGATGCCAATCTATGAAAAGATGGTTCAAGATGTAAAACGCAAATACCAAGACAAAATAGAGGTATTGCTTGGCTATGAAGTGGATTATCTTAACCATCATTTAGATGTACGAGTGCTTGGGGCAGATGTAGATTATCTCATCGGTTCTGTGCATTTCATCGATGAATGGGGATTTGACAACCCTGAGTTTATCGGTCGTTATGAGAATGAAGATATCGATACAATCTGGCAACAATATTTTGATGCCATTGAAGCGATGGCACGCTCTAAAAAATTCGATATTGTGGGGCATCTTGATCTTATCAAAGTATTTAAATTTATGCCAAAAAAAGAGATTAACCTCATCGCACACAATGCCCTTGTAGCCATAAAAGATGCGGATATGGTTTTAGAGATTAACATGTCAGGATTACGCAAACCTATAGAGCAAACCTATCCATCCAAAGAGCTACTGCAACTCGCTTTTTCTTTAGATATTCCCATCACGTTTGGTTCTGATGCACACAAACCTGAACAAGTCGGACTTTTCGATGAAGCGGTTGTCTCTTTAGCTCGCCAAATCGGCTACACGCACTGTGCACTCTTTAGAAAAAGAGAAAGAAGTTTTATAGAGTTTTAGAAGGCAAAAAAGGCTTACACGCAAAAAGTACTTACATGTAAGCCTTTTTTTGCCTTTATTTTGTATTGACCATCCATGTAGAAAAGATATCAAGATACTCCCAAAAAGATTGGATATATACTGCATTCACGCCCTCGTCTTCAAGCTTTGGCAGCAGCTGTGCATAAAACTCCAACCATCTTTTTCTTGCTTTTTCATCAATACGAAAAGGTGCATGACGGCCAACCATTCTAGGTTCGCCACGATTTTGTGAAAAGTAGGCATTCCCACCACAAATCTGAATAAAAAAATCTGCCGCATTTTTCTTTGCCTGTGAAAATTCCTCTTCATCGGAGACTGGAAACAAAAAGGCAATATCACTGTTACGAATAAGCTCATAATGCGCATCCACAAGCGCTCTCAGTCGTGCTTCGCCTACTTGGGCGAAAAAACCAGGATGTGGTTTTGTTACTGGCGGACGAACACCAAATTCGCTATTTGTAATATTTAGTTCCATAAAATTCCCTTTTTTGTTTTAGTGTATTCAAAATTCTATTAATCATTTCTGATAAAATAGTGAAGCAGTTCATTTGACGAGGAAAAAAGTATGAGAAATATCACAATAATCTTTTTTAGGTTTTATCCCTATTTACTTGCATCGCTTTTTTCTATTTTTTTCCTAGCTTTATGCATCCATCCCATTGATATTGGCAATCAAATTGCAGAAGATT
Organism: Sulfurimonadaceae bacterium; assembly: GCA_036169815.1. Lineage (GTDB taxonomy): Bacteria > Campylobacterota > Campylobacteria > Campylobacterales > Sulfurimonadaceae > Hydrocurvibacter. Next base: position 1,662 of record JAVHOA010000111.1, on the reverse strand, counting down.
TGCCTGTTGTTCTTATTTTTATCCTGCTTATTGTGACATTTAAAAAATTTAGATTTAGCAATACAGCCTATTCCCTTATGTCAATTTGGATGTTTTTACATACCATCGGCGGGCACTACACTTTTGCACTTGTTCCTTTTGATTTTATCACCAATCTTTTTGATTTTCAAAGAAACAATTTTGACAGACTTGCTCATTTTTCCATCGGACTTTACGCCTACGCTGCAGCAGAACTGCTTATGAGAAAAAAATGGGCATCTGTGGTTTTATCAACCATGTTTGGACTCTTTTTTGTTTTAAGTGTAGCCGCATTGTATGAGATACTAGAATGGCTCTATGCCATCAACATGAACGCTCAAGCAGGTTCAGAATTTTTAGGTTCTCAAGGAGATATCTGGGATGCTCAAAAAGATATGTTTAGCGACACTCTAGGAGCAGTTGTCGCTTTAGCCCTCTTTTGGTTCAAGCAAGCTGCCTTAAAAGTATAAAATTAAAGCGAAAAAACCACTCTATTTTTTCCCTGATTTTTCGCTTCATACATAAACCCATCTACTCGTAGCATAAGCGATTGCGCACTGTCTCCATACACAAACTCACTCACACCAAAGCTACATGTAACGGTTCCAATAGCTTCAACACTCTGTTGCTCAATCTTTTGACGCAGTTTTTCAGCGACGTAAGATGCTTCTTCTAAAGAGGTGTTTGGCATCATAACAGCAAACTCTTCTCCACCCCAGCGTGCAGGGACATCTGTGAGTCGCAAAGAGTTTTTTAGTAAGTTTGAAATTTGTTTGAGCACCCGATCGCCCATAAGATGCCCATACGTATCATTAATCTTTTTAAAATTGTCTATATCAAAAAATATTATAGAAAAAATTTTAGTCTTATAACGCGCGATACGGTTGATCTCTTTTTGAAGTTCAAGCTCAAACTTTCCTTTATTATAAATATTTGTCAAGGAGTCTTTAACAGCCATCATCTCATACTTTGTAGCTTTTTCACTCAAGATTTTATTGATCTCTTCAAGCTCAACACGACTTTTTTTCATAATACTCGCCCAACGGGAATAAACCTTTGCCAAAAGATCCTCTTGTGTTATTTGCCCAATCACATCGCCATCATCATCAGTAATAATGAGTCTTTTAAAATGTTTATCTGCTATAAAACCCAAGGCTTCTTTAATCGATGTCTTATAGCTCAAGGTTAAAAGCGGGGTCACCATAAACTCTTTAATTTTGCGTTGTGTGTCGATATTGTGCTGAAAAAACTTGACCACATCTTTGGTCGTGATAATTCCAACCGATCTATTTTCAGCATCCATCAAGACAACACAATCATAAATACGTTCATCTAGCATCCCCAAAATATCGCAAATTGAACTCTCTTGGGAAGCTTTTTTTGGTTCTGAAGCAATCAAAAACTCTCCGACCATCCTGCGCTCCAACATCATACTCGGATCAATAGACGCAACAATATCACTGTAAGAAACAAACCCACACAATCCATGATTTTCATCAACAACACAAAGCGGACAGCTAAAGCTTTTTATCATACTCAAAGCATCTAAAACAGTTGCGCTTTTTTCAATAGTTTCTATATCATGAATAGGGATGGAGGCTATCGAAGCGTTAAAATCAAGTCCCTCTTTTTTCATCTTAATAA
>JAVHOA010000110.1:0-8096 GCA_036169815.1 Sulfurimonadaceae bacterium | reverse complement strand
TATATTTTGGTGATGCACATAAATCATTTTTCTCAAAACTTTTCAATCTTAAAAAACATGTCAGTGAAGCTGAACAAGATATTGCTAAAGAGTATTACAATACTCTCAAAGAGATCTCAGAAGAACTTTTAAAGCTTATAGACAAACTAGAGAGACGCGTCAGCGCACTACCACAAACTGCATTTGAAGAGATTTAACACCTCTTTTTACAGCAGTGCATCTCTTACATGTAAGGCTTGGATATGTTCATACACATCATGCACTCTCAAAATTGAAGCACCATTGTCGGCAGCTTTGAGATGAAGCGCTAAAGTCCCAGCGACTCTTTGCTCGACAGAAGATGGGCTGATTTGATCTATCATAGACTTTCTACTTGCTCCCACTAAAAGCGGATATCCAAGAAACAAAAAGTGCTCTAAATGTTTAATCAACGCAAGGTTGTGCTCTAAACTCTTTCCAAATCCTATGCCTACATCCAAGACAATATCTTCAACTCCAAAACTTTTCGCCTTTGCAACTCTTTGTTTAAAAAAATCCTCTACATGTAAGAGTACATTTTCATATACAGGATTGTTTTGCATATCTTTTGGAGTGCCTTGCATGTGCATAATAACAGCTTTAGCACGGTACGTGGCGCAAAGTTTACACACCGCATCATCTGCTAAACCCGTAATATCATTGACCATTTTAAAGCCCCTATCAAGCACATAGGCAATCACGCTTGGTTCATAACTATCGATACTTAAAGTGGTTTTTTCATATATTTTTTGGGCATACAAAGCATCCACGATGGGTTTGATGCGAGCAAGCTCCTCTTTTGCACTGACATAGTCACTTCCTGGGCGAGAGGAAACCCCACCGATATCGATGATCGAAGCGCCCTCTTCTAGCATTTTTTCTATTTTAAAAATTGCATCCGCATCTTTAAATCTGCTATTTTGAAAAAAACTGTCATCGTTTGCATTAATCACGCCCATCACTTCGACTTTTTTTGGCTTTGCAATTTTAGAAAATTGCTTGAGCTGCCCTGCGAGTTCTTTGAGCCCAAAGGGTTGCGCTAGCTCTTTGCGACTCAGTTGCAACAGTTGCTTTTGCGTTGCAATCAAGATGGCATTTACACTTTTATGCTGTGCGATAACCGTCCCTCTTGGAACCGCCAAATCCGCACCAATTGAGAGAGCATCTTGCTTGAGGATATTGGCAGCACCTACATGTAAGCCTTCTATATAAAAAAGATAGTGTTGCATCTTTGAAGCCAAAATGCCAACGCCGCCTCCATCAACGCCTAGTTTTTGCAGAGTTTTTTTAAAATCAACATCGTTTGCAAGTTTAAAAATCCGCATCATTTCCTCCCATGAAACTCATCAGTACAAAAGCAAAAACACTCATAGGGCGTGCATTGACTTCCAAAAGTCTATACGCCCGCTCAAAGCACTCAAGTTGATACGCACTTAAAATAAGTTTATCCACAACAGTTGCTCTTGCAAAAAGCGCTTCAAGCAACACTTTTGCTTCGTGACGGCTTGCGCGTTCATGCTCTTTTAAAAAAGAAAATATCGCCGCATTGTCAATTTCTAAAAGATTAAAATCGAGCACTTGTGCGTGGCGCGGCTCCTGTTTTTTAAGGATTGGCAAACGAGAGCGAATAGTTGGAAGTAGCAGCGATTTTGTTGGAACAACAAGAATAAATAGAATATTTCTCGGAGGTTCTTCAAAGATTTTCAGTAAAGTATTTTGTGAGATTGGATTAAAATTTTTGGTTGCAATAAGCAGAGTTTTACTCTCCTCTTCGCTGATATAGGCTTCAGCAATAACAGCTTTTGCATGTTCGAGTTTAAAATCATCCTCTATAAATGTAACAACTCTTGTGCCCTCTAAGTCATGCAAAAGGGAGGCCACTCTAGCTTCAAGCTGCGTGTCAATAATAATATGCGAGCCCAGTTTACTCGGCATCCACTTCTCCAAAAAGGACAGCATTCAGTGAGCGATTGAAAAGAGCAAAGAGTTGTAAAAGTTTGATATCAAGTTGTGCATCATACGATTTCATCGTAAATGCATTATGAAACTCCTCATCAAAAATCCATAAAAAACTGTTATCTCTGCGCTTTGCAATATCCACTCGTTTGTCTTCACCCTTGCCAATGTACCAAAAAAAGTAGTCATCTTTATAGGAGATAGAAAGCATATCATCGATCATATCAATCATCTTTGCACCTGAAATATCATCATAATAAGAAAATGCACTCTCAAGGCTGACGATTGGAATCATAGGACGATCGGTATTGAGTTTATTTAAAGAGATTCGAATATAAGATTCAAACCATTTTCTTTCACGATCGGTGATAAGGATAATGGTTTTACCCTCCATAATTTGGGAAATAGCCATCTCTGCAACAGTTGTCCACTCAAACCTATACTCTTCAAGCCAACTGAGCATTGCGCCATCACTGCGCAGGGCATCAAGGGTCCATTTCTCAAAACTTTGCATAAAAAGCTCTTACTTATCTAGCGCGTATGCACTGTGAAGTGAACGTACTGCGAGTTCTGCGTATTTTTCACTAATCACCATAGACACTTTAATCTCCGAAGTTGCAATCATAACTATGTTGATATTTTCATCTGCCATTGTTGAAAATGCTTTAGCAGCAACTCCCGTGTGCGACTTCATGCCAACACCAACAATGGAGACTTTGCAGATACTGTCATCATAAGAGATCTCTAAAATATCATGCGCTTCTAAAAATTTATCCATCACAACTTTTGCATCTAACACTTCATTTTTTGGAACCGTGAAATCAAGATTTGTCATCCCATCATGGCCCACAGTTTGAATAATCATATCGATATTCACATTATTTTCTGCAAGTTTATTAAAGATATCTGAGGCAATTCCGGGGCGATCTTTTACGCCCATCAAAGAGATACGAGATTGATTTTTATCGAGTGCGATTCCGCTTACAAGTGGTTGTTCCATAATATTTTCTTCCTTTGTGATTAATGTTCCCTCTTCATCGCTAAAACTTGTACGTGTGACAAGATTGACATTGAGTTTTTTTGCAAGTTCAACGGAGCGATTTTGAAGCACTTTTGCGCCAAGACTTGCGAGTTCAAGCATCTCATCATAAGAGATGCGATCAAGTTTTTTTGCCTTTGGCTCAATGCGTGGATCGGTTGTGTAGATCCCGCTTACATCGGTGTAAATCTCACACAAATCCGCTTGCAATGCACCAGCGATGGCAACCGCGGAGAGATCGCTCCCGCCACGCCCCAAAGTTGTCACATTTCCAGACTCATCAACACCTTGAAACCCTGCGATTACAACGATTTTTCCACGATTTAGCTCTTCAAACATTCCTTGTGGATCGATGCTCTCAATTCTTGCTTTTGTATGGATATTGTCAGTCACAATTCCAGCACGACGACCGCTCATAGAAACCGCTGGTAAGCCCATCTCATTTAAAGCAATCGAAAGGAGTGCTGCTGTAACTCGTTCACCAGAGCTCAGTAGCATATCCACTTCATTGCGTGCTGGATTTTGACTAAAATGCTCAGCGTAGCCTACAAGTTTGTTGGTCTCTCCGCTCATCGCCGAAACGACGACAACAACTTGATGTCCCTCTTTTACAGTTTTACTCACACGATTGGCTACATTTTGGATTCTCTCTAAATCCCCAACGCTTGTGCCGCCAAATTTTTGTACTATCAACATTATAAATAACCCTCTGCTTTAAAATATTCAATAACTTTTGTGTAAACAGGTTTTTTAAACTCTGACATGACCGCCATAGCTTCATCCAAAGAGACAAATTTATATTGAACAAACTCAGGATGTTTTGTGTCCAGATTGATCACCGCTTTTTTCTTCAAACGTACCAAATAATATCTTTGTGTCTGCCCATAAAAAGGTTTCATCGATTTTGCGACATGCTCTGGGAAATCATACGCTATCCACTCTGGATGCTGTGCTATGATTTTTACCTTATCTGTCCCAATCTCCTCTTCAAGCTCTCTAAAAAGGGCATCTTCTGGCGATTCACCTCGGTCGATGCCACCTTGTGGAAATTGCCAAATATCTTTCATATCTGAACGCTCAGCAATAAAAATCTCAGTTTTTTTCGGATAAGCGTTGGAAACAATAATTGCACAAACGTTTGGACGATACGGTTTTGTGTTTGTCATAAAACATCCTAAAGTTAATTTCGCAATTATAGTAAAAAAGGTTTTAAAAACTCTATAACTGATATACTTTCACCATGCTAATTTATATACATATTCCGTTTTGTGACTCCAAGTGTTCTTATTGCTCCTTTAACTCCTATGTGGATAAGTTTTCTCTTCGAGAAAAATATATGGACGCACTTTTGGAGCAACTCACATTTGAACTCAAAAGATTTGATGCAAAAGAGAAAAGTATTCAAACACTTTTCATTGGCGGCGGCACGCCCTCTACTGTCTCACCAGAACTTTACCAACCCATTTTTGCGCTTTTACAACCCTACCTTGTGGATAATGCTGAAATTACCACAGAAGCCAATCCAAATAGTGCTACATGGAGTTGGATAGAGGGCATGAAAATGCTTGGTGTCAATCGTATCAGCTTTGGAGTGCAAAGTTTTGATGCGCAAAAGCTCAAATTTCTCAACCGTGCCCATAGCAGTCAAGATGCCATTCGCGCGGTGAATGATGCCTTTCATGCAGGCATAAAAAATATCTCTCTTGATCTTATCTACGCAACTGCCATGGATACAAAAGCACTTTTAGAAAAAGACTTACAACAAGCCTTTGCTTTGCCCATCAACCATATCAGTGCTTATGCCCTCACCATCGAAGAGGGAACTGTATTTCAAAAAACTCCAGAGGTCGCAAAAGAGAAACTCTCACTAACAAATTTTGTGTTTGAGAGTATCAAAAAGCATGGATTTTCTCAATATGAAATATCAAATTTTGGTACCTATCAAAGCCGTCACAATCTTGGATATTGGCAATATAAGAACTATATCGGTGCAGGAAGCGGAGCTGTTGGATGCAAAGACGCAGTGCGGTATTACCCATCAACTGATATCGATTTTTACATTCAAAATCCCTTACATGTAAGCGAGGAAAACTTAAGCATAGAGGAACAAAAAGCTGAAAAACTCTTTTTAGGCTTACGGAGTATTGTCGGTGTCGATGAAAATATTTTAAATAATGAAGAACTAAAGAGGGCTACTCTTTTGGTAAATGAGAAAAAAATGACCCAAGATGGAAACAAATTTTTTAATCCTAACTATCTTTTAAGCGATGAAATAGCCCTGTTTATCTTAAACTGATAAAATCCCGTAAGTTGAACAAAAACTGTTTTAAGATAAAATTACAAAAATTTTTACGAGGATTGAGAATGTTTGGTATGGGGCTTGGTGAATTACTTTTAATTGCTATTGTGGCAATTATATTTTTGGGACCTGATAAATTGCCTGAGGCAATGGTACAGATCGCAAAAACATTTAAAAAAATAAAAGGTGCAGTAGCGGATGCAAAGGATTCCATCGAAGATGAGCTCCATCTCGCTGAGATAAAAAATGAAGCGCTTTCTTACAAAAAAGAGCTTATGGATGCAACCGAAGAGATCAAAAGTGTCAATCCAATTACAAATATCCAAAAAGATCTTTATGAGGTGAGCGTTGAAAAACAGCAGCCAAAAGAGTTTCAAAACGCACTCCAAATACCAAAAGATGAACCCATAACATTCACAAAACAAGAGATTAAACCAAAAGTTGAGACGATTTAATGTTAGATGATTTAAAACCCCACCTTATAGAACTAAGAAAAAGACTTACCATCTCTGTCGTTTCCTTTGTTGTGATTTTCATGGCAATGTTTACCTACAACCAACCACTTCTTGAGTGGATGACAGCACCCCTGCAAAGTGCGCTGATTGATGTCGGCAAAATAGCACCACTCGCAGCAAAAGGGATGATGACAACAAACCAAGTTGGAGGAGCTTTTTTTGTTGCGATGAAAGTGGCTTTTTTTGCGGCTATTGTGGCTTCACTTCCAATTATTCTCTCTCAAATCTGGCTTTTTGTTGCTCCAGGCTTATATGAAAATGAGAAAAAAATGCTTGTTCCTTTTGTAGTTGGCGGAAGTGTGATGTTTATCATTGGCGTGGCATTTGCTTACTATGTTGTAACCCCTTTTGGATTTACCTTTCTTATCACTTTTGGAAGTTTAACTTTTACACCGATGATTAATATCGAGGATTATGTCGGCTTTTTCACTAAAATAATGTTTGGTTTTGGAATCGCTTTTGAACTTCCTATTTTTGCCTATTTTCTTGCGCTTTTAGGGCTCATAACTGACAGAACGCTGATCGATTTTTTCAGATATGCCGTAGTATTGATCTTTATTATCGCAGCACTTTTAACACCTCCAGATGTTATGACGCAGCTTTTGATGGCTATTCCACTCATCATTTTATATGGAATCTCTATTTTAATCGTGCGGATGGTAAATCCTGCTCCAAAAGAAGAAGAGGAAAAAGAGGAAGCACTCGAAGAAAAAAATGAAGTTTTAAGTGAATAATCTCGATCCACTTCTCACATCCAGCTATGATTTCATCCTTGATGATGAACGCATAGCAACACACCCAGTAGAACCTAGAGATCATGCCAAAATGCTTGTATATGAGCGTGCGACTGACACCCTCACTCATGCCCATTTTTATGATCTTGAGAAGTTTATTCCACAAGATTGCGCACTTATTTTCAATGATACCAAAGTCATAAAAGCCCGTTTATATGGGAAAAAAGAGAGCGGTGGCAAAGTAGAGTTGCTTATCAATCGCCCACTTGATGCAACGCTTATCAATGCCTATATTCGAGGCAGAGTGAAGGTTGGTACACAAATCGATTTTGATGAGGGCATCAGTGCAAAAGTGCTAAACCTGCATCAAGATGGCTCGCGTGATCTCTTTTTCTTTCAAAACGGAGAAATTTTACGATTTGAAACGCTTTTACCCGTCATCGACAAAATCGGTCATATCCCGCTTCCACCCTATCTTGGGCGCACAGATGATGATGCAGATATGCAAGATTATCAGAGTGTTTTTGCCTCTTATGAGGGTGCAGTTGCAGCGCCTACGGCTTCTCTTCACTTTACAAAAGAGCAGCATAATCGAATTTGCACAAACTTTGCGCATGCATATATTACCTTACATGTAGGCGCTGGAACCTTTAAGCCCGTCGATACAAAAGAGATATTAGACCATCCGATGCACGCAGAATATTACACTGTTTCAAAAGAGGCGCAAGCAATACTCAACTCAAAACAAGCAGTTCTTTGTATTGGAACTACCTCTACTCGCACAGTTGAGTATTTCGTCCAGTATGGAAAACATCCTAGCGGAGAGGCAAATCTTTTTTTACATCCCTCCAATCCGCCCCAGCGTGTGAACCATCTTTTAACCAATTTTCACCTGCCAAAATCAACGCTTCTTATGCTTGTCGCCTCTTTTGTAGGGGTTGAAAAAGCACTTGCACTCTACGAAGAAGCCATTAAAAATGAGTATAGATTTTACTCTTATGGCGATGCAATGCTTATACTCTAAGTTCCCATTATGCAAGCATAACCCGTCCATTTAAAACTAAAATCTCTCCTGCAAGTTCAGACTCAAAAACCTTCTCACCATAGCGCTTCAGGGCTTCTTCATACGTTGGAGAGCTTTTACAAAAAGCTATATATGGATCTTCATCAGATACAATTTCGCCACCCAACTGCGCAACAAATGCTTCAATATCATAAATCGCTTGAGCTTTATGCTCTTGTAGAAGCCAATTTGTAGCGCTACTTTCGCCTATGCGATGTGGGAGAACATAGATTTGCTTCCCCATTTTAAGGGCAAACTCCACACTTCTCATGCTGCCACTTCCTATCTCAGCTTCTGTGACAATCAAAACATCTCCGAGTGCGACAACGAGCTCATTTCTAACCACAAAACTCCACGGTGTTGCTTTAAAATCATCTTCAAATTGACTGAGTAGCAAACCCTCTTGTTCGATTGAAGTGAGGAGATTTTTATTGATCGTGGGATATTTATGGGCGAGTCCATTTGGTAAAAC
>JAVHOA010000109.1:0-8172 GCA_036169815.1 Sulfurimonadaceae bacterium | reverse complement strand
GCGGACAAGAGGACTTGAACCTCCACACCTTGCGGCACCAGATCCTAAGTCTGGCGTGTCTGCCAATTTCACCATGTCCGCATAAATTTGGAACTTTTCCAAATGTGTACTGCTGTATTTAAAGTGGTACGCCCTAGAGGATTCGAACCTCTGACCGATGCCTTAGAAGGGCATTGCTCTATCCAGCTGAGCTAAGGACGCATCTATCGACGACTAATTTGGTGCGCCCGATAGGATTCGAACCTATAACCGTCGGATCCGAAGTCCGATACTCTATCCAGTTGAGCCACGGGCGCGTACTGCACAAATATCTTTCTTTTTTATAAATCTATTATATTTTAAATTATGGGGTAGGATACGGGGCTCGAACCCGTGACCCCCGGCACCACAAACCAGTGCTCTAACCAACTGAGCTAATCCCACCATAAATGCAATAAAAAATATAAAAGTGGTCGGGGTGAAAGGACTCGAACCTTCGGCCCCCTGGTCCCAAACCAGGTACTCTAACCATACTGAGCTACACCCCGACCTATTCAGCTAATTCAGGATTTCCATCGCTGATTAGTGAGGCGAAATTATAGTTAATTTATAATCATTTGTCAATACATTTGCGCATTTTTTTTCTAAAAAGGTATAATTTTACAAAATTGAGACTTGCAAAGTCACTTTGGGAGAGAAAAATGAATGTAAAAGCCGAGTGCTTAGAGATTTTAAAAGATAAGGGAATCAATCCTATTTCTACAATTGATTTTGATGTGAATGGCACACTGCATTCACTCTCTTTTGAATGGATTATTGATACTTATACGCAGGCTTCGCCAGAAGCTACTTTTGTATTTTTGACAGCTTTAAAGAAAGCTGTTACTGCTGAAAATATGGGAATTGAGAAGTTTTTTGAGGGGATGGGAAAGCTCTTGCTTATGACCCATCTCTCTAAAAAGCTAGAAGTTTAAAACTGAATCAATCCATCAATTGGTGAAGAGGCTGTAGCATAAGGGCGTTTTGGAATCCTTCCTGCGAGGTAACTCATACGCCCTGCGATAACTGCGTGTTTCATCGCTTCAGCCATGATGATGGGGTCGTTTGCTTGTGCAATGGCAGTATTTGTTAAAACGCCATCAGCACCAAGCTCCATCGCATACGCTGCATCACTCGCACAGCCGATACCAGCATCCACAATCACAGGTACTTTAAGAACATCACGGATAAACACGATGTTATAAGGGTTTTGAATCCCAAGACCGCTTCCAATAGGGGCTGCGAGTGGCATTACAGCTGCTGCTCCTGCATCTTCAAGACGTTTTGCCATGATTGGATCATCTGAGGTATATGCCATGATAGTAAAGCCATCGCGTGCAAGGATTTCACATGCTTTTATGGTTTCTAAAACATCGGGGTAAAGCGTTTTTTGCGTATCCCCAATCACTTCAAGTTTGATAAGATCGATTCCTGTTGCTTCACGGGTGAGACGAAAAGTTGTGATTGCTTCTTCGGCCGTTGTACATCCAGCAGAGTTTGGAAGAAATTTGACATTGGTTCCACGAAAGGTATCGCGAAGATTCTCTTTTGCAGGGTCTGTGATGTTAAGGCGACGCACTGCAACAGTGATGAGCTCACTACCCGATGCTAAAGTGGCAATTTTGGTGGTTTCAAAATCTGTATATTTTCCGCTTCCAACGATGAGACGACTACCTAGTTCATATTTTCCAATTTTTAATTTATGCATAAAATTCATTCCTATTTTTTGATATTTTAGCGTTTATAACATAAGCAATCTTATAATTTATATAAAATTTCCATAATAGTTTTGGGTAACAGTTCATATTCAAGCGCTTTTATCTTCCTTGTAAAGCTCTCAAGCGTTTCGTTTTTGCTTTTTTCAAAACTCGCCTGCGCGATGATGGCTCCGCCATCGAGCTCTTCGCTGACATAGTGTACGCTAATACCGCCGATGGTATCATCGGCGGCAAAGGAGTCTTGGATTGCATGGGCGCCTTTGTGTTTTGGAAGCAAGGAAGGATGCAGGTTGATGGCTTTGACATTTTTCGTAAAAACAGGGGTTAAAATGCGCATAAATCCCGCTAAAACAACCAAATCAGGAGCATAGCTTTGGATACGTTTGACTAGTTCTGTGTCGTAAGCTTCTCTCGATGAAAAATGCGTATGTTCTAATATTTCACTTTTTATCTGCTTTACATGTAAGCCCTCAAGCCCTTTTGCATCGGCTTTGTTGCTGATGGCGCAGACAACTTCGCACCCCTTTAGATGCAGGGTGTCGATGATATTGTGGAGATTTTTTCCCTCTCCGCTAAAAAGGATGACGATTTTTTTCAAAGATTTTTTATTCCGTTTATAAGATCATTTGGAGTGAGTGAAAAGTTTGCTCCCTCAAAGTTACGTGCGAGTTTTGTGTGTGCAAGCGAACCTGAGATTGCTGCCTCAAGTGGCGTGTAGCCTTGTGCTAAAAGCGATGCAATAAGCCCCGCTAAAACATCGCCACTTCCACCTTTTGCCAAAACATTTGTGCCGTGAGGATTGACAAATAGCTGCGCATCTTGGGCAATAATGACATTTGCACCCTTTAAAACTAAAACAGTATTTGGATATTTGTGTGCAAAAAGCTCTGCGTAGTAAAAACGGTTTTGCTGCAAGGTCTCTACTGAAATCTCTGCTAAATGGCTTACATGTAGGAGTTGCGTAAACTCTTTTGGATGGGGTGTGAGAACAATATTTTCGCGTTGTAAAAGTTGCTCGATGAGTGGATGGTAAAAAATATCTGCGTCGAGTAAAAGCGGGAGATTATTATGCAAAAAATTTGAGAGCTCATTTTGACTAAACTCTACGCCAAGTCCCATTCCAAGCGCAATCGCTGTACTATTTGTTGGGATTTGGTGGGCGAGCATCAGCTCGGTTGGCAGTAGGAGATTTTCATTGCTTAAAAGTGTCACAAGCGCTGCTCCAAAGCGCAATGCTGCGGAGCCACACAGCACACTTGCACCAAGCTTTTCGCCACTCACGACGCCAAGATGTCCAAAACTGCCTTTGTGCGAGTTTTGAATCTCTCTTGTGGGGAGTTTCATATCCTCAAAATCAAGGAGCTTTGTATGTGAGGGTTTTTCATACGCGCTGCGTGCCACACCGAGATTTACAACTTTGATACTGCCGACTCTATCTTTTGCGCAGTCGCTAAAAAGTGCTTTTTTCAAAGCTCCCATGGTGAGTGTAAAATCTGCTCGAAGGCTATTTGGCTCACATTTTCCGCTTGCATGTAAGCCCGTTGGAATATCGCACGCTATTTTGATTCCTGCAAGTGCATTTAAACTGCTTACACAGTAGCCTGTTTTGGCATCCAAAGCACGGTTTAGTCCGCTTCCATAGAGCGCATCTACGATAATATCGGCTTTGCAAATCGTATCAATAATACAAATAGCATGAGGGAATTGCGCATTTAAGCTTTGAATTCGTGCATACTGAAGTTTTGCCATGGGACTTGTGGGAGGGTTGAGAAGAAAAAGTTTGACATCAAAATCTTGTTGGAGTAAACGCGCTAAAGCGATTCCATCCGCACCGTTGTTGCCTGAGCCACAACAGATTAAAACATCTTTGCGTGCGACGCGCCCTGTTGGTGTAGCAAAATTTTGCGTTATAAAATCAGCCATTGCATCGGCTGCATGTTCCATTAAAATATCTTCGTTTAAGTGGAAGTTGTCAATGCAACGCTGATCTAAACTTCCAACTTCATCGAAAATATTTTGCATTTTTACTCTTCTATCACGTATTCGTCAATCGTGACCATACTCGTTTTTATATCATTGAAAAGCAGTGTTCTATTTGCTGCTCTTTGTTGGAAAAGAAACTGATTTTTTTGCAAGGTTTTTAAAACCGCTGTGTTGTAGTAATCAAGATTTGAACATTTTCCCACAAAAAGGAAGGTAAAAAGGAGTTTGAGCTGTGTGTTTTCAAAGATTGTATGGGGCTGTGTTAAAAAGGTGATGCCATATTTTTTGAGATTGAAAAGGCTTAACATGTAGAGCAAGAAATCCTCAAAACGTGTATAAAATCCATTGAGATTTGCGATATCGTGGAAGAAATAATAGTAATTTTCAAGGAGTTGTGGCATCTGAAGTGTTTGTGTGAGTTTACTTTTAATATCTTTTTTTGTAGCAAAAAAGTTCGGATTGACTGCCATATAAATATGTTTTTTTTCCGCGATGAGTGCTTCAAACTCTTGTAAAAAATTCTCTGTTTCATCATATATAATATAGTTGAAATGTTCATCTTTATAGCGAAGTTCTATCTCATTTTCAGGTGAGTTAGAAAAGTCTAAATAGAGTGTTGCAACATTATTGTCGATGGCATAATTTCTGATTCTACATGCCAGATTGGTTTTTCCAGAGCCCTCTTCACCTAAAATCAGGGTGTTTGTTGTGAGCACTCTTGGCTTTAATTTTAAGGAATCAATACTATTTTCGTAACTTCCTATTAAATCTCTCATTCTCTCTCTCCGACAGTTTTATTTTGTGGGTGCATTATACCAAATGTGGATAAAAAAGGTATAATCACAAGATGAATTATAAAGAGATCGCACAACAAACTTTAGAGATAGAAGCAAAAGCACTTTTAGATGCTGCAAAGAGTATAGATGATGTTTTTGACAGAGCCGTAGAGATTGTTCTAGCATGCCGTGGAAAGCTCGTCGTAACGGGCGTTGGCAAGTCTGGACTCATTGGTGCTAAGATGGCTGCAACCTTTGCTTCCACTGGAACTCCAAGTTTCTTTTTGCATCCAACAGAAGCACTGCATGGCGACCTTGGAATGATAGGCAAAGAGGATGTTGTTATTGCTATTAGTTATAGCGGAGAGAGCGAAGAACTCGGTGCAATTTTGCCACATGTAAAGCGTTTCAATGTCCCACTTATTGGGATGACAAAAAATCCCCACTCCACGCTTGGCAGATACAGTGATTTGGTTATTCCTGTTGTTGTTGAAAAAGAAGCATGTCCCCTTGATATTGCTCCAACGAGCTCGACTACGCTCACACTTGCCCTTGGCGATGCTTTGGCGGTTTGTTTGATGCGCGCAAGAAATTTTCAAAAAAGTGACTTTGCTTCTTTCCATCCTGGCGGATCGTTGGGTAAAAAACTGTTTGTAAAAGTGGGCGATCTGATGCGAAAAGAGGATCTGCCTTTTGTTCATTTAGATACACCCATCAAAGAGGCGATACTGCGTATCAGCGAAGGGCGTTTAGGAACAGTTTTAATCGTTGATGATGCAAAAAAACTGCTTGGAATTTTAAGCGATGGCGATGTACGGCGTGCACTTTTAAAAGAGGATTTTTCTCTTGAAGCATCCGTTGGTGCGTATGCCTCGTTAAACCCATTTGTAATTGACAATAAAGAGATGCTTGCAAGCGAAGCTTTGGGCCTCATTGAAGCAAGGAAGATACAGCTTGTCGTCATAACTGACAAGGCTGCGAAGGTAGAGGGCGTACTGCATATTCATACGCTTGTAGAAAAGGGTATATCATGATGAGATTAAATAAGTTTATAGCACACTATTCAAGCTATTCAAGACGAGAAGCAGATAAAGCGATTGAGGCTGGGTATGTTCGCGTCGATGGTGAAGTGCAACTCAATCCAGCGACCAGTGTGGATGAAAAGTATTCAAAAGTTTCCATTAGCGGCAAAAAAGTAACACCAACGGAGCAATATACGGTGATTGCCTACAATAAAGAAAAAGGCGAGTTGGTCACAAAAAGTGATCCACGAGGAAGAAAAACGATTTACGATACGCTTCCAAGCAAATACAAACATTTTATTCCAATCGGGCGTTTGGATTTTGCAACCGAGGGGCTTTTACTGCTCACTGATGCTTCTCGCGTGGCGACTGCGTTGATGACTTCAAGTATGGAACGTGTGTATCGTGTAAAAGTAAAAGGCGAGATCACAGAGGGGATAGAACTTGCTATGAAAAATGGTCTTGAACTTGATGATGCATCCCAAGGCGCGCATGAACTCAGCGCCATAGGTTCTATGAATTTCGCTCCTTTTTATGCGTATAAGATTATTAAAAGTACACCGATGTATTCCATACTCAAGATTGCAATTGGTGAGGGACAAAACCGCGAAATAAGACGCTTTTTTGCACACTTCGAGCGCGAGGTTGTAGATCTGAAACGCCTGAGTTTTGGTGGTATTGAGCTCAATAATCTACCAAATGGTAAAGTGAGATTTTTAACGCGAAGCGAGTACGGACACTTGTATGATTTTATGAAGCACCATGAGAAAGATGAAAAAGAGAAAGCACCCAAAACTCCATCTCCAAAGTTTGAAGCCAAAGAGGAGAAAAAAAGTTTTAAAAAAGAGTCGAAAAGTAAAGATAAAAATGAGAAACAAGTGGTAAAAGGAAAAGATAAATACGGCAAAAAAGAGCTCAAAAATCCAAAAAAAGGACCTAGAAAATGAAAAAAATGAAGTTTCCAACAAGTCACAAAACACAACTGATGGACATCAGCAAAGAGGTGGGCGAAGAGGTAATCAAATCAGGTGTAAAAGATGGTATCTGTGTTGTTTTTACTCCGCACACAACAGCGAGTGTTTTTATGTTTGAAAACCAAGATCCAGCGCTTCGTCGCGATCTTTTAAATGGTTTAAATCTTGTTGCACCGATGGATATTGCATACCAACATACGGGCGAAAATGCCGCAGCTCACCTTAAAAGTTCTCGCATGGGTAACTCAGTGACTATTCCAGTGGTCAATGCAAAACTTACGCTTGGTAAATGGCAGGGTGTCTTTTTTGGAGAGTTTGATGGCCCGCGTCAAGCGCGCGAAGTTTATATCAAGATTATTGCTGGATAATGGATTTTACCCATCTTCTACGGCCAAAGAGTTTTGATGAGATTGTGGGACAATCCCACTTAATTGCTCAAGATGCTCCATTGCGCCGTTTGTGCGAAAGTGGCACTCTTGGACACAGCTTTTTTTATGGCACTCCTGGAAGTGGCAAAACCTCGCTCTCCCGTGTTATTGCAAATGTGATGCAACTCCCCTTTTATGAATTTAACGCCACTTCACTCAAAGTAGAACAGCTTCGAAAAATCTTTGATCAGTATGAAAACAGACTCCAACGACCGCTTATTTTTATTGATGAGGTGCACCGTTTGGCCAAAAACCAGCAAGAGGTGCTTTTGCCTGTGATGGAGAAAAATGCCATTTTACTTATCGGTGCTTCTACTGAAAACCCCTTTTTCTCTCTCACTTCGGCGATGCGTTCACGCTCTATGCTCTTTGAATTGCAACGTATTAATAAAGATGCGATGGGTAAACTTTTGGATAAAGCCCTTACATGTAAGAGCTCTGCAGGTGCGCAACCGCTTACATGTAAGCCTGATGCAAGAGAGTATTTGATAGTGAGTTCCAACGGAGACGCAAGAGCGATGTTAAAACTTTTAGAGTTTGCTTCAGCCCTTGGCACTGACATAACATTAGCGCTTTTAAAATCGCTTCGTCCAACGGCACAAAATGATGGGAGTAGTGATGCAACGGTGCATTATGACCTTATCAGCGCACTGATTAAATCGGTTCGTGGAAGCGACGCAGATGCGGCTATCTACTATCTCGCAAGACTTATAAAAGCTGGAGAATCGGCAGATTTTATCGCACGGCGTTTGGTAATTTTAGCGAGCGAAGATGTTGGCAATGCAAATCCCCAAGCGCTAACATTGACCACTTCTGCTATGAGTTCAGTGGCTCGCATCGGCTATCCTGAAGCACGTATCATTTTAGCGCAAGCCGTGATTTATTTGTGTGCCTCTCCAAAATCAAACAGTGCTTATACTGCCATAAATAGTGCGCTCAAAGCAGTAGAAGAGGGTGTTATACTAGAAGTACCTCAAAATATCCGTCAAAATAATAAAGACTACATCTATCCGCATGATTTTGGCGGATATGTCAAACAACACTATTTAGTAAAAGATTTAAAGTTTGTAGAGTTAAAAAATATTGGTTATGAGAAAAAGATGAAAGAGTGGATGGAGATTATCAAAAAATGTTAGATGGGCTTTTGCCCATCTAAATGTATAACAATTATAATGCTGTTTTTGCTGAAGCTACAACCGCGCTAAACGCTGCTGCATCATTCATAGCCATATCAGCAAGAATTTTACGGTCAA
>JAVHOA010000108.1:0-8254 GCA_036169815.1 Sulfurimonadaceae bacterium | reverse complement strand
CTCTTTATTTTTAAATTGCATTATGCCATTGGACCAAGGTCGCTCGATAGCCAGATTTTACGGGTAAAACTTCATGGCTAAAGCAGGGATTGCTTAAAAAGATGACCATATCGCCAGCTTTTGGAGTGAGTGCAATCTGTTTGCCATCTTTGTCATACAGATAGTTAAAAACCAGTTCTCCTCCATCAAAACTGTGTTGTGTTTGCTCAGTTTTGCTTGCATGAGAGGTGTTCGTATCATATTGGTGCGCTTTGTGGCTTGAAAGAAACAAAACAGATGTTAGTTTTCTTTGTGGAGCCACACACGCAAAACCGACGCATTTTCTCTCTTTGTCTAAAATCTCACTCGAATCATCTGCATGTTTGACATAAAAATCTCCAGTGAGATACTCAAGTGCTTGGATTTGGGTAGATGTTGTGAGCGCCATGGCAAATGTTGTTTCTATTGTACTCTGGTGTTTAGCAAAATTTTTCATATAGAGAGTTTCTATGTGCTTGGGAAGCTTGTAAATGCCTGTACTGCGACTCTTCTTATCCACGCTTGGTACGACAACACTTCTTGAAATGGTAGATTTTACCATCGCTTTTTGCACTTCTTTACTGTTTTGAATCTCCGTGATGGCAAGATTGCACTCCTCTTGGGAGAGAAAATTCTCGATGATAAGATAGGGATAATCAAGATAGGGGTTTGCAAACAGGCGACTTGGCATGAAACACTCTTGGACAAATGCATCACAATATATACGCTGGCTAATTTGTATCATGGCTCTTCTTTAAAATAGATTTGCAATAATAACGAATAATATGCTTACATGTAAGGGTTTTTGATGTCCTATTTCGTTTATATTTTAGAGTGCAGTGACCATACTTACTATACGGGGATTGCCAAAGATGTACAAAAACGGCTTAATGAGCACAACAGTTCTACAAAAGGTGCCAAATATACTAAAGCTAGAAGACCTGTAAAACTCTTACATGTAGAGCATTTTGAGAATCGAAGCAGTGCATGTAAACGAGAATATGCCATCAAGCAGCTCACAAGAGAGCAAAAAATAGCGCTTATAGAAGTTCAATAGTGTTATTTTTTTGCCCATATTTGCTACAATAAAGCATTCAACCCACAGCAAAAGGTTTCCCATTGGAATTTATGACTTTAAAATCTATTCTTTCAACATCAAACATCAGTTTTTCTGCAACACAGACTCTTGCTTCTGCTCTTCAAACGATGGAGGAGAAAAAGATTAGTTCCGTCGTTGTTGTCGATGAAAATCAGCAACCTGTAGGGATTTTTACAGAACATGATTCCTTACATGTAGTGGCAAAATCTATTAATGTCAATGAAGTTTTACAAAATGTAATGACGCCGCATCCTGTCTGTGTGGATCAATCCCTTTATCTGCATGATGCGTATTTGATTATGGAGGAAAAAGGGTATCGTCATTTAGTAGTTGTGGATGCGACAAGGCGTTTTGTAGGAATTGTGAGCGAGGGTGACTTTTTGCGTCATATGGGTTTTGAAGAGCTCAACCGCTTTAAAAGTGTTGCAGATATTATGAGCACAATGCCACTTATACTTTCTCCAAGTACAACAGTCATAGAAACTGCATCGCTTATGGAAGCACAAAAAGCCGATTATGTCGTGCTTATGGATGAGCAAGAGGTTGTAGGAATTGTTACCGAGAGAGATATTGCGCATTGTTGTGTACATCATACAAAAGAGGTGGGTCAAAAGAGTATTGGAAGTTTGGCTCATAAAAATTTTGAGATTGTCAAAAAAGATTTTTTACTCAATGACGCAACAGTTTTGATGAATAAAAGCAATATCCATCAGTTGATTATCGTGGATGATAAGGAAAAACTTCTCGGCTCTTTGACACGTCATGATGTCTTACATGCTGTCCATGGAGGCTACTTTGATTTTTTGATTGGACTGGTTGAAAATAAAAACAGTGCTATCACACAACTAGAACAAAACAAAGATGCACTCAAGCGTGAAAAAGAGAGTATCGAGGCTAATAGAGTCAAGTACCAAAAGCTCTTTGAATCGATTCCTGATGGAGTTGTGCTTGTTGATACACAAACTTTTAAAGCGGTCGATTTCAATGCTGCGGTGCATACTACATTGGGCTATACAGCAGAGGAGTTTTCAAATCTTACACTTATGGATTATGAAGTCATTGAGTCTGCGCAGGAGATTCAAAGACGTGCAGAAACAATCCACAAAAATGGTGCTGATAATTTTGTGACGATTCATAAAGCAAAAGATGGGACGCTGATTGATACCTTTGTAAGTGTCAGATCGCTGGAGCTTGCCGGCAGTTTTTATTTGATGGCGATATACCGAGATATTTCACAGCAAAAAAAAGGTGAACTCCTGTTGCTCGCACAAAAAAGAGAACTTGAGCAACAAAAGTCTCTTTTATCTACGCTTATTAACACGACTCCCGATTTAGTGTGGCTCAAAGATCTAAATGGTGTGTATTTGGCATGCAATACCATGTTTGGACGTTTATATAATGCAACAGAATCGCAGATTGTAGGAAAAGATGATTTTGATTTTGTTGCACCCGACTTGGCACGCTTTTTTCAAGAAAATGACAAAGCAGCCATCCAATCAGGCACTTCACGTATGAACGAGGAGCATTTGGTTTTTGCAGATGGAAGCTATGATGGAGATTTTGAAACCATAAAAACACCTACAAAAGACGCAAATGGAACTATTATCGGTGTGCTTGGTGTTGCGCGTGATATTAGTGAGAGAAAAGTAAAAATCAAAGAGATTGATCAGATTCAATCCCTTGCGCATATCGGCACATGGCAGTGGGAACTTCATGACAATAGTTTTAGTGGAAGTCCTGAAGCATATCGTATCTTTGGACTTCCTTATGGAGAAAAAGTAACACTCAGCGATCTTTTGCAAAAATTTTCTCCTCAAGAGGGGGAAAAGATGCAATACAACTTACTTGAAGCATCGAAAGAGAAAAAACAGCTGAGCACAATTTATAAAATATACGCAGCAGATGGGAGTGAAAGATGGATTAAAACCCATACTGAGTTTCAGTATGATAAAGAGCACAATCCCATCAGAGCCATTGGACTCTTCCAAGATCTCACAGAGCAAATCGGGTATGAAAAAGAGTTACAACAAAAAGATGAAGATCTCAATAAAGCCCAAGCACTCGCTCGTGTTGGAAGCTGGAAATATAATATTGTAGAAGATGTTTTAGAGTGGTCTGATGAAACGTATAGAATTTTTGGAGTGGATAAAGAGCAAAAAGTTTCCTATGCGCTTCTGTTGGAGCATGTTCATCCCCAAGATGTAGAGAAATTGAACTTCGCTTGGAATGAAGCATTGAAGACAAAAAAATATGATATTGAACACCGTATTATTACTTATGGAGAGATAAGATGGGTGCATGAGTCTGCGGAGTTTGAACTCGATGCACTTGGCAATGCGCTTTATGGATTGGGAACTGTTCAAGATATTACCCAAAGAAAATTGTATGAGCATCGTCTTGAGACCTTAGCAAATTATGACCCACTAACAGGTTTGGCAAATCGCTCGTTATTAATTTCACATCTCAAAAAAAGCCTCAGCAATGCAAAGCGTTCAAAGAAACAGGTTGCTTTGTTGATGTTTGATTTGGATCGCTTTAAAGATGTCAATGACAGTTATGGACATAATGCGGGTGATGAACTTTTGCAACAAGTAGCACAGCGCTTTTTGGATCGTTTACGCGAGGGAGACTTGGTAAGTCGTTTAGGTGGCGATGAGTTTGCAGTTGTTTTACAAAATATTGTTTATCCTCAAGATGCTGGGCATTTGGCACAAGAGATGATAGAAAATCTTTCGCAAGATTATAAACTCTCAGGCGGAATTTCCGTACATGTAAGCGCTAGTGCAGGAATTGTTGTCTATCCAGATAACGCTGAGGATGCAGCCACTCTTTTGCAGTACGGCGATGCAGCTTTATATAAATCTAAAGCAGAGGGAAGAGGGACATTTCGTTACTACTCAGATGAACTGACCCAGCTTGCGAGAAAAAGAGTTGAGTGTGAAGTGCAACTGCGCCGTGCCATTATGAACCATGAGTTTGAAGTGTATTACCAACCACAAGTGCATATTGCCTCAGGCAGAATTGTGGGAGCTGAAGCACTTGTGCGATGGAACCATCCCGAGCGAGGCGTGGTTGGACCTGTTGAGTTTATTCCTATCGCTGAAGATCTTGGACTCATTAGTGAGATTGATGAATGGGTACTCAATGATACATGTAGGCAAGGAAAAATCTGGCAAGATCTTGGATACCGCCTCACTTTGGCTGTCAATCTTGCGCCCTATCAAGTGCGCCATACCAATGTAGTCGCAGTCGTTGAAGCTGCTCTAAAAAAGAGTGGATACGATCCAAAAAGGTTAGAACTTGAGCTCACAGAAAGCGCGTTCATCGATAGAGAAGAGGAAGTCATCGAGATGCTTCACACACTTAGAGCAAAGGGGATTCGACTTGCTATTGATGATTTTGGAACTGGTTATTCATCGCTCAATTATCTCAAACGCTTTCCGCTTGATGTTTTAAAAATAGATAAAAGTTTTGTGGATGATGTTCCGTATGAAAATGATGATATGGCAATTGTTATTGCAATTATTGCGATGGGAAAAGCGCTCAATTTTCAGATTTTAGCTGAGGGTGTTGAACATCTTGAGCAGCTAGAGTTTTTAAAAGAGAAGGGGTGTACGATGTATCAGGGATATTTTAAAAGCAAACCGATTCCAGCCAAAGCGTTTGAGCTGCTTTTAGAGGATGAAAAATGAGAATTGACGGGCGATTTTGGCTGACTAAAAATGGAGAAAATTTTCTAGGTCCAGGAAAGATAGAACTTTTACATATAATAGAAAAAACAGGTTCCATGAACGCTGCTGCAAAAGAGATGAAGATGAGCTATAAAGCTGCATGGGAGCGGATGAACAGTATGAACGCGCTTGCAGATGAACCCATTTTAGAGCGTCAAACTGGTGGAAAAGGCGGAGGCGGAACTACGTTAACTGCTTATGGGCATGAGCTTATCAAAACCTATGAAAGACTCCATGAACTCCATCGCCAGTTTATAAACCGCTTTTCTGAAGCGGGAGAGAGTCCTGAGCTTTTGGCAAATATTTTAAATAGAACCTTTCTCACAACCAGCGCGAGAAATCAGATTCCCTCAAAAGTTTGCGATATTACCTTGCATGATTTGAGTGCAAATGTGGGCATTCTTTTGTCCGGTAAAACGCAAGTAATCTCTAAAATTACAGCTAAATCTGTCGCAAATATGGGCTTACATGTAGGCAGTGATATTTACACTATCATCAAATCAAGTGATATTAAAATATCTTCTTTTAAACCCCAAGAGTGCTTGAATACCAATGTTTTAGAAGGGATTGTTGAGGTGTTTGAAGTGCGCCAAACCAATATAGAAATCACACTGCGCATCGATGCTAAAACAGCACTTGTTGCTTTAATGTCACCTGAGCAAGAGCATTTTGCGCTTGGACAAAAAGCATTTGCGCTTATCGCGTATAGCAATATTTTAGTAGGTCTATAAACCGCTTCTATGCTGAAACTCATTTTTGAAAATAACGATTTTATACTTGTCGATAAACCCCAAGGGCTGAGTTTTCATAGCGAAGATGGTGCGGGTTTGGTTGTGTTACTCTCTGCGCAACTTGGCATCGCCCTTTACAGTGTCCATCGGCTAGATAAGATGACTTCTGGATTACTGCTTTTTGCAAAATCCTCTGCGGTCGCTAAAAAACTAAGCGATATGTTTAGCGCGCGTGAAATAGAGAAATTTTATATTGCCATCTCTTTGCGTATGCCAAAAAAGAAGCAGGGCTGGGTGAAAGGGGATATGGCGCTTAGTCGCCGTGGGAGTTACAAACTGCTGACAACGCATCAAAATCCTGCCATCACACGATTTATCTCTACTTCCGTCGGTGTGCACGAGAGGCTCTTTTTAGTCAAACCCACAACGGGAAAAACCCATCAAATCCGTGTTGCACTTAAAAGTCTCGGCGCGCCCATAGCAGGTGACGTGCGTTATGCGCAAGCCGATGTGGCGGCGCAAGAGGAGCGCGGGTATCTTCATGCGTATGCACTTCGCTTTACATATGAGGAGCAGATTTTTACATTTCTCCATCCGCCAAGTAAAGGCGAGCGGTTTTTAAGTGCAGGGTGCAAAGCGCAATTAGCACAATGGAGTGAGCCTTGGGAGCTGTTTTGAAACGAAATATAAAAAAACTCTTTTTTTGTGTTGCCATGGCTTTTTTTGGATGTGATGACATAGAAAATGGATTTGAATCCATTCAAGAAAAATTGTTATTATGATTATTTTACACAACAAATCGAAATAATATCGATTGACGAGGTTGAACATGCAAATACGAGTTTATTACGATGACATTTTTCGCATCTAAAAAGCTCTAAAACATCTATTTTAAGGGCTTTTTATTAAATTTCGCTCTTGTCTAAAATTGATTATTTCTTTAAAATAGACAAGTTTTTAGACAAGAGAAGTATATATGAAATTCAACTAATATAGTTGCTGATTCCTCGTGTAGCTTGTGTATGTGTTTTAGATTAATTTAAGATTTTGACTACTTCAGAATTAATACTTTATAAGATCAATCGTTTATTGTTGCTATCATCTTTTTTTACATATAAATCGAAAATAATATAGATTTACTGTGCAATATCGACATCTTTTCTCTGAATAAAAGATACTTTCGCAGTTTGGCAAGTTACGCAGTTTTGCATTACTAATCTTGGTGTACTTATTTATGTATTGTATTACATATTAATTTTAGATATAATAGTGATACTATACAATAAAGGATAAATATGCTTGAAGAACTATTTATAAAAAGCCGAGATTTTATCAGTGTAAACAACCAAGATTATCAAAGATATTTTATAAAAACAAAAAACTTAGAACATAGGCTCTCTATCATAATTGGTCCAAGAGGAATCGGTAAAACAACCACTATAGCTCAGTACATCACAAAAAATTATAAAGATAATGAAGCTTTGTATGTAAACCTTGATGATATACAAATCTCTTCAAA
The DNA here is from genome assembly GCA_036169815.1 of Sulfurimonadaceae bacterium. Taxonomy (GTDB): domain Bacteria; phylum Campylobacterota; class Campylobacteria; order Campylobacterales; family Sulfurimonadaceae; genus Hydrocurvibacter. The sequence continues at coordinate 1,156 of JAVHOA010000108.1, read as the reverse complement.
ATTCACAATAACGCAGATTGCCGAAGAGTTTGTTCTAAATGGTGGAAAGCTTTTGTGCTTTGATGAGATACATAAGTATGAAAGTTGGTCTGCTGAACTAAAAAACATTTATGACAGGTTCGATAAATTAAAAATTATTGCAACTGGTAGTTCAGCACTTCAGATTAACAAAGGAAGTCATGACCTAAGTAGAAGAGCAGTTGTGTATAACATGGTTGGTATGAGCTTTAGAGAATTTTTAGAGCTTCATCATGGATTTATATTTGAGAATTATAGTTTGGAAGAAATCGTAACAAACCATATCAAGATAGCTACAAATATCAAAAATACAATTGAGCTTCAAGATAAAAAAATCATCCCTCTCTTTAAGGACTATCTCAAGGTTGGCTATTATCCATACTATCTTTCAATGCCAAATGAGATCCTCTTTTTTCAAACACTGCAACAAAACATTAATGTATCGATAGAAAGTGACCTTCTCAATGTTTATCCAAAACTTAATGGAAATAGCATAAAAAAAATAAAAATGCTTCTATCGGTTATTATTAAGAGTGTACCGTTTGAGCCAAAAATGAGTGAACTAAAAAAAGCAGCTGAAATAACAGATGATAGAACACTCAAAGAGTATCTTGCAAAACTTGATGATGCAGGACTTGTAAAACTTCTTATGCAAAATTCACTTGCTATGAAAAACTTTGATAAGCCAGAAAAAATATATTTAGCTAACACTAATCTCATGTACACAAAAGAACCAAATACTGGCAACTTACGAGAAACATTTTTTGTAAATCAACTTGATAACTACTATAAAAATAAGCCTTCTCTTAATGACGATGGAGTCTTTGCTAGTAATGTTGGTGATTTTTATTGTGAAGAGAAATATACTTTTGAAGTTGGCGGTAAAAGTAAAAGCTTTGAACAGATAAAAGATATGCCAAACTCTTTCGTAGCAAGTGATAGTATTGAAGTGGGATTTGGCAATAAAATCCCTCTTTGGTTGTTTGGATTTTTGTATTAAAAATAGATACTAAAAAAGTGAAGAAGTTTCAACCTTTATAGGCGGGACTGTAATAAATTCTGTGTCAACACCTAAATTCTCCCACTCCCTGCTAAATGCAACCCATGATGCATTGATGGCTCAATCTGAGCTTACTAA
>JAVHOA010000107.1:0-71266 GCA_036169815.1 Sulfurimonadaceae bacterium | reverse complement strand
TCTTGAAGGTTACGATCTTATTATGGCGAAAAAGATGCACATGTGGGGAAATGGGCTGTGAATTTTTTAATTTTACATATACTTCTCAAAGTGCCTAATTATAGGGATTTAAAGAGTCGCCTTGATTTTACAGCTCTCTGCCATGCTGAAGGTTGCTAGAGTTTTTAGAGGTAGTTTAAAATTTAATTTTGGATGTTATTATGATTATAAAGTTACTTTTCCTTTCTGCTGTTGTTTTCTTTATCGTTGGCTGTCGCGCCAATTCAAGCGATACGGCGGAGCGTCCTCCCGTTGCTGCGTCGTTTAAGGGAGCGCTTATCCCCCTTTATTCTCAGCCCTCAGATCCTGCATGGACGAGTCTTTTAGAAGCGAATATAACGCTCGAAACCATTGCAATTATTAATCCTAACAGTGGTCCTCTTGAGTGCAATACGACGATGAGTTATGAGTATCGAGAGGGGATTAATCGGCTTAAAAGCCATTCGGTAAAAGTGATTGGATATGTTTATAGCAAGTATGGCGCACGTCCTATTGAGGAAGTAAAAGCGGATATCTCTCGCTATAAAGAGTGTTATTCAAACTTGGACGGTATTTTTGTCGATGAAGTCAATGCATCATCTCAAAGCGCTTTCTATTATCAAGAGTTACGTTCTTTTATCAAAGAGGGAAATGTGTCTCAAAAAATGGTTCTCAATCCCGGTATTTATCCTGATGAAGAGATTGCTCAAGCGTCTGATATAACGATTATCTATGAAAATGAGGGGGATGGATATGATGTGATCGTTTCTCCAGCGTATGCCTCCAAATATTCATCGTCGAAATTTGCTCTTATCGGGTATGGCATTGCGCCATCGGCGGTGAGTGAAGAGAAGCTCAAAAGACTAAGTAGCATGAATGTCGGATACGTCTATTTGACGGAAGATGGGGCTAATGGGGAGAATCCTTGGGATACGTTATCGTCGTATTATGGTTCTTTGATGGAGCTGCTATCCTTTACGTTTCTATAGCGCATGAGTGCTTCTTTGTATGCGCGAGGATGATTGAGGTTCATAAAAATTTCTTCGTCTTTAAATTCGGCGAATTCACAGACCATAAAAATTTAATTGGCTAGTATTTTTAGAGGTGCCCTTTCATTGTTACAGTAGATTTCTTGCAGAAAAAGATAGATATATCGGAGAATAGAATTTGAATTTTAACGACAAAACGCACACGATGGTGCAAAGTGACGATGGGAGTTTTACGGCTTATTCGAACGAGTTTGAAGAGCATTATCACTCTACAAAAGATGGTGCATTACAGGAGTCTTTGCAAAAACATGTTATTCCCGCACTCTTACATGTAAGCCAAAAAGAGGAAGTTGCAATCCTTGATATTTGCTTTGGACTTGGGTTTAACACCCTTGCAACGCTCTATTATCTAAAGCTTCATGGTATCAAGAAAAAGCTTACAATTTACTCTCCAGAGTTTGACAAAGCACTCATCGCCTCGCTTGTCAATTTTCAATATCCAGAGTTATTTGCGGAGTTTTCACCCATTATAGAGGCACTCTCCTCAACAGGAAATTACAAAGATGAATACTTACATGTAAGCCTTTATTTGGGTGATGCGAGAGAGTTTTTGCTTACATGTAAGCAAAAATTCGACATCGTCTATCAAGATGCATTTTCACCCTCGAGCAATCCTATTTTGTGGACAAAAGAGTATTTTTCAGCTATTGCAAAAGTGATGCGGCAAGATGGGATTTTAACAACGTATTCTATTGCACTCGCGACGCGTTTGGCTTTGTATGAAAATGGATTTCTCATCTATCTTTACAAGCCACAGGGTTGCAGAAGCTCTACACTTGCCTCTTTGTCGCCTTTAGTGGGCTATGAAAAAATAGATATGCTACACAAAATAGCCTGTAATCCAGATGCAAAACCACTGAGCGATTTAGAGATAGAGTCGCTTTAAAACCGTAATGATACTTCCAACCGATTTGATGGTTGTCGTTTCATTGGCAGTGTGGTAGCCAATGGTTGGAATCTGTAGCGTCGTGCCTTGAATGGAGCCTTTTGTAGCAGCAATGAGCCGTCCAAGCTCTGTAACTCCAATGGAACCTTTCCCCTCATTTTGCTCTATTTTATATTTAAGATAGATATCTTTATAATCAAAGCGGATTCCCTCTTTTTGGGCTATTTTTGTAATCTTTTTTTTCAGCGGTGAGCGAAAAAGGGCATTGGCATCTCTATTTCTTAAGACAATATCGATATTTTGTATCTCATCGAGTGTTTTATAAGGACTAGTGTCAAGGACTAAAAGCTCATTTGTGCAGAGGTCAAAACGCAAAAACCACTCAAGCAAAAATCTCCAACTCTTTCCTGCTTCCTCACCAGAGGTAAAAAAAGCGGTTCCCTCATAGCCAATGGCGTACATGTAGATGAGAATAGCAATAGAGATGACATTGTCAAGCTGCGCACTGATGCAACCATCTTTGAGCTCAAGGCGATCCATAAAAGCGATAGGCGTGCCAGGAAAAAGATGTTCAAAGCCCTCAATACTAAAGAGAATATTGTTGCGTCTTTTACAAAGTTGCGCCTCTTTGATGACTCCAAGTCCAAGGTAGTTTCCAGACCAAGGTTCATATGCTTGTACTTTTTCATCTACAAAGCGCTCTGTGAAGTTGTTGAGCCACTGTTCAGAGGCAGAGTTTCCTTTGAGATCGGCTCGGTTTTTTGCGATAAAAGCGGCGTATTGAAACTCATTGCGTCCTGTGCAAACAAGCCCATTGCGGTCTGCATGTGCGGAAATATATCCACTCTGAGGCTTTGCGCCCTTAGCAACAAGCACCCCATCATAATACTCCACCCCAACACCCATCTCGTCGAGTTCCCGTTTTACAAACATAAAAAACGGATGCTCTTCACCTACGACGCTTGGAATGCGGATAAGCTGTTTTAAAATATCAAAAAATTTTTCTTGCACCATGCTTATGCACCTATAATATCCCTTTTATGTTTTTTCTTTTTCGTACTTGTATCCTCTTTTGGGAGAACATTTTTTTGTATATGCTCCATAATCTTTGCCGCAATATCAATGCTTGTTGATTTTTCAATCCCCTCCAAGCCGGGAGAGGAGTTTACTTCCATCACAAGTGGACCGCGAGCAGAGGGAATCATATCGACACCACATACGCCAAGCCCCATCGATTTTGCCGCAAGCAGGGCTGTCGTTTTCTCTTTTCTTGAGAGTTTATGTGCAGTCGCACTGCCACCTTGATGCAGATTTGAGCGAAAATCGCCATCCGCACCTTGGCGTCTCATAGCGCCTACAACCTCGCCGCCAACGACAAAGGCTCTTATATCCGCACCGCTGGCTTCTTCGATATACTCTTGGACAAGAAAATTCACATCCATGCCATAAAAGGCATCCAAAACCGATTTTGCTGCTTTTTCACTATCCATCAAAACAACGCCCACCCCTTGCGTTCCCTCTAAAATCTTGAGCACTAAAGGTGCACCGCCGCTGAGGGCAATGACATCTTTTGCGCTTGATTTGTTGGATGCAAAGACAGTTTTTGGCATATCCACACCATTTTTTGAGAGAATCTGAAGGCTTCTGAGCTTATCACGACTTCTTGCAATAGCAAGATTTCCTGAAGTAGAAAAGGCACCCATCATCTCAAAGTGGCGCACCATCGCAGTACCATAAAAAGTACGGCTTGCGCCGATGCGTGGAATGATGGCATCGGGTGGCGGCAACTCTTTTCCCATATAAATGACGCGCAGTTCGCCCTTCATAATCTCAATGGAACATTGCAAATAGTCGATTACTTTGACTTCCCAATTTTTGGCTTGTGCGGCTTGGACAAGTCGTTTTGTGGAATAGAGGTTTTCATTTCTTGAGAGGATATAGATGCGCATGGGTGTCCTTAGTTTTTTTTGAGGGGAGATTTTGCAAGATATGCTTGTGAGACATCAACGAGAAATTTTTGACTTAAAAACTTTCTGCCAAGCAGCATCGGGTATTTCATATCAGCGCGCGAGGTAAGAGAGATGAGTGTGTGGTATTTTTGTCCAAAAAAATCTACTTCCACGCGAATAAAAGCTCTTTTTTGCACTATGCCATTGGAGCTTCTGATATTTTTCACCTTATGCAAAGGCATGCTAATGCGCTTGCCATGATAGGATGGATGCACGGCATCTAAAAGTGTAAAAGAGACTCGGCCATCATCGCTTATCTCTATTGCATCGCAGTGCAAGGCGTTTGAATCCGCACCTGTATCGACTTTAGCATCAAGATCATAGAGTTCTAGTTGTGGGATGGAGATCAACTCTTTTCTCCCGATTATCTTTTTTTCATGCATAAAAAACTCTTTTTAGGCTTTGGATTCATTTTTCATTAGCCACACAAACACTTCGACAAGCGCGTTATAGAGACTCGGCGGTACTTGCGTGTCAATATCTAAGTGTAGCAAAGAGTTTACAAGTTCTTGGTTACAAAAGAGTGGAATATGGTGCTCTTTGGCTTTTTCGATAATCTTTTGTGCAACTTCTCCTTGCCCCATAGCCGTGACACGGGGTGCGTCATCTTGCTCTTTGTCATATTTGAGCGCGACGGCTTTAGTGCTCATTTTAATAGAGAGAACTTATCTTATCTACTGCGTCCCATGCATGCGTAGGGGCTGTTTTATGAGAGAGAATATGCGCAACATAGCGAGCAAACATATCAGTCTCAATGTTTACATGTGAGCCTTTTTTGTATGTTACAAAGAGTGTTTCTTGGAGTGTATGCGGGATGATAGTGAGTCGAAACGAGTCGCTAAACACTTCATTGACAGTCAGGCTCACTCCATCGATGGTGATAGAACCTTTTGGAACAATAAAGGCGATAAATTTGGGCTCAACTGAGATGTAAATATCGGTGCTGTTTCCGCTGTTTTGGATTTTGGTAATGGTGCCGATGGTATCGACGTGCCCTTGGACAATATGCCCCTCAAACCTCTCGCCCATGCGCATCGCAGGCTCTATGTGGACTCTGTTTTTGTAGTTTTGCATCGCTAAAATCTTTTGGCTCTCAGGCGAGAGTTCCACGCTAAAACCATCACTATGGAGTTGTGTGACTGTGAGACAAGCGCCATTGATGGCAATAGAATCACCAATGCCAGCTTTATAGTGCGCACGTAGTGTGAGCGTGTTATTTGCAAAGCTTTTTACCTCTGCCATCTCTCTTATGAGTCCCGTAAACACATGCGTCCTTTAAAATACTATTTTGCCATCTTCTTGCAAAGATTGGATAATCAGTTTGGCTTTTTCATGCCCTTTATAGGCAGCTTTTCGGCAAAGATCAAGCGCTTTGTCATGATCCTCTTCGCAGCCGAGTCCTTGGTCGTACATGAGACCTAGATTGTAAAGTCCCTCTTTAAGACCAGCATCACTTGCACGAGAAAAGCAGATAAAAGCCCGTTTGTTGTCTTGCATGACACCATGCCCATCTTTGTAGAGCACGCCTAGATTGTTAAAAGCTTCCGCGTGTCCACGTTTTGCAGCCTCTTCATACCAAAATGCCGCTTCACTGAAGTTGCAGATAGATCCAAGTCCCTTTTCAAACATCACCGCCACTTCAAACATGGCAGGAGGCACTTCACGCACCGCCGCTTCTAAAAAAAGTTCGTGCGCCTTGTATTGATCAAAGGCAAGCCCATGCAGACCGTTGGCATAAAAAAGTGCGAGGTTATAGAGCGCAAAGGGCTGTTTTTTTTCAGCGGCCGCCCAGTAGAGTGCGATTGCCTTTTGGATATCTGCTTGGCACCCTTGAGCGTTTTGGTACATGTAAGCCAAAGAAGTTTGCGCTTCAGGGTTTTGTTCTAGTTTTGAAAAAAGCTCAAAAGCTTTTTCATACTCACCGTTGTTATAGGCTTTGTGTGCATCCTCAATCATATTCCCTCATTTTCTGTACGTATAGGCTGGCGGTAGTTGGTTTTAAACCCTTTTCTCGCCGCTTTTGCTCTTAAAATCTTTGCTTTGAGTATCTCTTTTTCACTCAAAAGTGCATCACGGATGAGGTGTTCTCCACCGCCATCAACCTCCTCATCATACTCGACAATCTCAGGTTTATAATCTTTAAACGCTTCAAACATCGCTAGTTTATATAAGAGCAGCAGTAATCTGTAACGGTTTTGACAACAATATCAAAAGAGCTATTTGCAGGGACTTCAAACACACAAGGCGCTTGTAACTCTACAAAAATTTCACTGTTTGGAAGTTTGATGGCTATCTCACCTGCGAGTATCTCCATGACTTCAGCCGCTGCTGTACCAAAAGTGTATTCGCCCTCAAGCATAATGCCTAAAGTTTTTTTACTTCCATCAGCAAAAAGAACGGTTCGGCTTGTGACTTTGCCACCAAAATAAATATTTGCTTCTTTGATTACATCGACATTTGTAAATTTTGACATTTTGACCTCTTTTTTTTGGCGAAATTATAGCTTTTTTTCAAGAAATATCGTAAAACAAGTTCCCTTTGCGAGCTCGCTTTGTACGCTTATATGACCGCCATGCAACTCTATGATTTTTTTTGTAAGATAGAGCCCAAGGCCTGTTCCGTTTACTTTTGCTTGGTATTCATTGTCGATTTGAGAAAATGGCTGGAAGAGTTTGTCTTTATTTTCATCACCAATCCCAACGCCATCATCACATATTTGGATCCAAAACGGTTCATTTGCCTTACATGTAAGCGAAATTGTGCCATTGGAGTGGCTAAATTTGACCGCATTGGAGAGAATATTTAAAAGCGCTTGGTGGAGCAATTGTGCATCGGCTTGTATTTCATGTTCATAGATATCGAGTTTGATGTGAAGATTTTTTGCTTGTGCTTGTGGTTCTATAAGCACGATGAGCTCTTCTAAAAAAGGCCTTACATGTAAGGGTTTTTTACTGAGTATCAGAGAGTCTGATTCTATTTTTGAAAAGTTTAAAATAGTGTTGATAAGCGTGAGCAGATTGTTGCCTGCGATGTTAATTTTTTCAATATAAGAAGTGATTTTTGTGGGTATATCCGCTTGCTTGTGTACTATTTGTGAAAAGCCAATAATGGCATTAAGTGGCGTACGCAGTTCATGGCTCATACTAGCAAAAAACGCATCTTTTGCTTTTTGTGCTGTTTGCGCCTCTTTGAGTGCAAGTTGGAGTTCCTCTGTTCTTTGTGCAATCTGCTTTTCAAGAATGAGTGCATTATTTTGTAAAAAAAGCTCATTATCTTGCTTGATCTCTTCATACCATAAAAGCACCATTGAGAGCATGACAAGGTTTGCAATAAAGATAGCAAAATCAAGCCCCCCAAGATGGAGAAAGTCACTGCTAAAAAAGAGCGTACAAAGCAGTGTGATGACACCAAAAAGCCAGTAAAATCCCTCTTTTTTATTGAGCATGAAAAACATAATGGCGATAATCATACTAAACCAAATAACGCGACTTTGACTCTCAGGAGCGGCATGAATGAGCCAGATTGCAACGCCAAATCCGCTAAAAAGCACACTTCTTGCCACTGCGTAATAGTTCTTTTTACTTCGTCTTAAAAAGTAGGAACCTATGAGCGTAATAACAATAAAGAGGCTATCGGCGAAAGCCTGTTTGGGATTGCCATGGAAATATCTGATAAAAGCCATAATAAAAACAATAGTCGAGGAGAGAATTATAAGTGCCATAAGCGTTTGATATTTGTACATAAAGAGACGCTCATCCTCTTGGAATGTGTGTGAGGCATTGAGAAGGTTATTGAGCAATTTTTTCATAGTTCTTTTTTTATGATTTGGATTGTAGTTTGTAATGCCTTTGTGTCTAGCGCATACAAAGCAGCAAGGTTTACACCTTCTTGGATACTTGCATCGCTGAGAACTCCTTTGACATTGATGAGCGTTGCGACTACATGTAAGAGTTTTTGCCCTTTTGACTTGGGTGTGCAAAGGCTGGAAACAAGTTCTATAAAGCCAGTATCAAACGCCCATTTATCAAATAAAATGCCAGCGATTTGATAGCTATCCATCCCAAAAATGATTATTTCTGCTTCTTTTGTGGAGTGGGTTTGTAGCAAATCTTTGAAAGTTTCTAGCTTGTTATTTTGTAAGATAAGATTGGAGCTTATGATTTTTCCAGTTTCCATTAAAAAAGCCGCAGAGGAGAGCATCGGGATATCAAATGCAACATCCTTAGGAAGCGTGTTTAAAAATTTTACCCGCAAGGCACACAGCATATCAAACTCTTCGATGGTGATATCATAAGGTGAGAGATTGAGCGCAAATGACTTTTTGAGCATTGCCGCCATGACAATACCACGAATAATAGTGGCACCAAGGAGCATCACAGCATGAGAGATGGAAGAGACTTTTTTTACTAAACCATAATGCGGAGAGTTTACAATTTTCAGAATATTGGCACACAAAAGTGGATCATCTTGCAAGAGATCAATAAACTTTTTATTGTCAATTTGACTGCTTGCAAACAGCTCTTGCATCTTTTGCAACCCATTTGGAAGAGTTGGAAAGGATTCTGGCAAAAGGATATTTGTCATGAAACAACTCGATTGAGGGTATCGCATACCATGGCTAAATCTTTTTTGTTAAACACTCCGACAATATTTTTCGATTCGCCGATGTGGGACACAAGCTTGAGATCATCCTCAGCGGAGATAATAGTCACAGGGGTTGTAATCTCTTTTGCATCCATAAAATAAAGCAGTTCAGAACTGATGCCATCGATAAGGAAAAAGTCCAAAATAATCTTGTCATAACTATTTAAGCCAAGGAGCTCTCTTGCTTTTTTGATGGAGTTTGTGACTGTGATATTGAAGTTGTCATTGAGTTTATTGACTAAAATATCTACAAACTCTTGGTTGTCCTCGACGATAAGCAACTTGCTTGCTCTTTTTTGCGGTGATGGAAAGATGGCAATGGTAGAGAGTTCATCTGAAACAGGAAGTGAGATGTGAAAACAGCTTCCTTTTCCAACTTCACTCTCAACCCAAATATGCCCTTGATGCAGATCTTCAACGATGCGTTTGGTGATAACAAGCCCAAGTCCTGTTCCTTTGGAAGCGGATTGGAGGTGGTTGTCTATCTGCGTAAATGGAGTAAAAAGCTTAGAGATATCTTCGCTGGACATTCCCACTCCGCTGTCACATACTGAGAGGACAAACTCATTTTTTTCTTGATTATAATCCACAGAAAGTGTGATTTTGCCATGCTCTGGAGTAAATTTTATCGCATTGGAGAGGATATTTAAAAGCACCTGTTTCATCAGTTGGGGATCAACGTATAAAGCCAAAGAAAGATCACCAGGAAACTCAAGTGTGATGTTTTTTGCCGCAGCAAGCGAGCTTGTCATAATGGAAACTTCACTGGTAATATCTGAAACAAGGGTCATTTTTGGATGGTAGGATATTTTGCCTGCTTCTATTTTTGCAAAATCTAAAATGGTATTCACTAGATTGAGCAGGTTATCGCCTGCAATGGAGATTTTATCGATATAGGGACGCATATTTTCAGGGATTTCAGAACGCACTTTTAAAATTTGTGAAAAACCGATGATGGCGTTGAGCGGAGTGCGCAACTCATGACTCATATTTGCCAAAAACATATCTTTGGCACGGTTGGCTGTTTCTGCTTTATCCGCAAGTGCGAGAAGCGTATGTTCTTTTTCTCTGTTGATGATAGATGTTTTGAGCACTTCTAAAAATACAGTCACAACATCTTTGATAAAGGATTTGTACGGAACCTCTTTGAGAGTCATAGTAATGGTGAGCGTGAGATTGGAGAGAGTGATTGTTTCACTGAGATCGCCATTTTCTGCTCTTTTGGTTTCTGTACTGACATCGACATTTAAAATTGCCCATGCGAGGGAACTTTTTAATGATGTAGTAATCATACTTTGAACAAAATCGACCATATTTTTTGGATTATTGAAAGGGATGAATTTTGTTTCATAAATGATAGCGTTGTATTGGCGCATAAAACGCATCCCAGAGTTGATCGATAAAAAAGTTAAAGAGGAACTATGCTCAAAGGGTTTGCTAATACTTTCAAAGAGTTGCGCTGATGTTTTCACTATTGTTTGCATTTGCGCTGCACCATCTTCGCCGTTGGCGATGAGGTTATAGAGTGCTTTGACCTCATTGTGATATTGCTGGTGTAAGCGTGCAATATTGGCGATTTCGAGATTAAAATCCTTGAAGGAAGCAAACTGTTTTTGGATTTTTTCAAGCGCTGTTGTAAAGACACACTGCTGGAAATCGCTGTTTGGAAGAGTTTGTGAATGGGGTTCTTGAAGCTCATTTTTTTCAAAAAGTTCTACAAGTTCTGTATGTTTGTTTTTATGGATGGCAAGCATTTCAAACAAAGTTTCAAGCGCATCGACAATATTAACATGGGCATGGCTTGGTTCGAGTGCGACTTTATTTTGGAGAAAATCATCTTGGACGATAAACTCTGCAATATGCAGAAATTTTAAAATAGTTTTAAGATCTCTTTTGAGCAGATCATTCACAGATGCAATATCGATGATACACTCTTTGAGTAGTTCAAAGGCTGACGCAATAATGTAGGAATCGACTCTGATAGGCGTGTCAAGATGCGCTCGGGAGAGTTTACTGAAAAGTTCATCATCAAAATTTTCATGAAATAAAGCGATTAAAAACTCTACACGAATCCGTTTGAGTCTTGGAATATCTGCTTTATTTAAGATACTTGCAAACTCTGGATTTGCAAGAAAATAATCATAAAATCTATCGACAATAAGCGATGCAAGAGAGTCAATGTAGAGTCCCACCCCTTTTCTATCTTCTAAAACCTGTTTTGTGATGTGAAAAGTTTGCGTGATAATTTCTACACGTGATCTCATTTGTTCTCCTTTGGAAGATAAATAATAAAGCAGCTTCCTGCTCCTAATGTGCTTTGAACTTCAATTTTGCCATGATGGAGTTCAATGATTTTTTTAGAGATAGCAAGTCCAAGACCTGTGCCTTTGATGGCTTCGTTTTGATGTTCTTTTATTTGAGAAAAAGGTTTAAAAAGATTCTTAATTTGTTCTTGGCTGAGCCCAATTCCCTCATCACAAATTGAGATGATATGCTCTGTAGCACTATCCTTACATGTAAGGGTTATACTGGCATTTTCAGGCGTAAATTTGAGGGCATTTGAAAGGATATTTAGCAAAACTTGCTTGAGCAGTTGTGCATCGCCAAACACTGTTTTAGCAACAAAATTCTCTTTTTTTATCCTAATCTTTTTATGGTTTGCTGTCGTTTCCACAAGTGTAATAGCCTCGATAACCAAAGTATTCAAATCAACTTCTTGCTTGCTGAGTTCCATATTTTCTGCTTCCATTTTGGAAAAATCTAAAATGTTATTGACAATCGACAAAAGATGTCTGCCTGAGAGATGAATCTTTTCAACAAAAGAGTGTACTTTTTCTAGTGGCATATCATTTTTACTCATTAAAATCTGAGAAAAGCCAATCACAGCATTGAGCGGAGTGCGCAGTTCGTGGCCCATGGTTGCTAAAAAGGCACTTTTCGCCCTCTCTGCACTGAGTGCTTCCTCTTTTGCCTTGATAAGTTCTGTAACATCATTACGCATGCCAAAATATTCACTCACCTCCCCTTGTAAATTTAAAATAGGAACAATAGTAGAATCAACATAATAAAAGCTCCCATTCTTTGTTTTATTTTTGATAATGGCATGAAAAATATTTTTATTTTTTATCGTTTTCCATAACTCTTTAAATACCTCTTTGGGTGTATCTGGATGGCGAATAATATTATGAGGTTTTCCAATAAGTTCTTCTTTTGTATAACCAGTAATGTCACAAAATTTTTGGTTCACATAGGTGATGATGCCATTGAGATTTGTTTTAGAAACAATAGAACTTTCATCCATCGCTTTTTTATATTGATCCAAAAGCTGAATATGTGCCAGAAGTTGTTGTTGGTTTTTATTATTTTCATCTTGAAGTTTGAGAATTTTTTGTTTGTCATTATATATTTTAAAAAACGTATATAAAAACCCTAAAAGCATCACGAGTGAAAAGAGAGTGGCAAAAATATTGATAGTTTTACTAGTTGCTCTTTTGGTTTCTACAATCTCAAAAAATTTTGCTTCAAGATTTTCTAGTTTACTTCCATTGTTTAGCGCTTTGAGTTGTTTGAGTGTATCGTGAATACTTTTCGTTTTTTCATAAAAGATTATGAGATGTCTTTTTGTTAGTAAACTCGTTTGGACGGTGTTCGTCTTGTTTACTGCTAAAAATAATAGTGTTTCATCTACATTTGCTTTTATTTCTACAATATTTGCATTGTAATAGGTGCTGTTTTTGATAATAGCATCTAGATATGCAGCATATTGTTTATTAAAAGAAGAGTGTGTTTGCTCATTGAGCGTTGATTGGAGTTGTATGATGTAAAAGAGGGAGTTTGTTAATACCGCTTTATCAGATTCATATTGTAAAATCAGTTCGCTCTGAAGTTTTATGGAAGCATCTAAAGCTTCAATAGAAGAGATAATCTGCTTATCTTGTACAAAATTTAAATTGATTTCACTGCGAGTGCGTTTCCATAAGGATAAAAATCTATTTTCAAGCATATTGAGTTTGTCATAATTTTGTCTTCTAAAATCAAAACTTATTTGTTGCTGCATTAATACATCATAAAGACGCAAGCTATTAATAATTTGTGTTAGCTCAAGGGTGCGGCGTTCAAGATTGGCATTTTGGTAGAGATTAGAGAATGAAAATAAAATAACAGCCACAAGTCCAATTCCTGCTAGGATAATCTTGTTGAGTTTAAAACTTCTAATTTGCATTTGGAAGCTCTCCGTTGAGTGTGTGCAAAAATAAAACGATTTTCTTTATATCTTTTTTGGGAATCTCCATACCTAATTGATATGTTCCCATAATCTCAACTGCTTTAGCTAAACTCTTGACACTGCCGTCATGAAAATATGGAGCTGTTTTATCTATATTTCTTAAAGTAGGTACTTTTACAAAATGCTTATCCCTTTGCAGTTTTGTTACATTGTATCTTCCAAGATAGCTATGGCTCTTTTCTTTTGATGCAAAAATACCAAATTGTTGAAACATATTGGAACCTATATTTACTCCATTGTGGCACGAAATGCAGCCGTAATTTTTAAAAAGCATATAGCCCTCTTTTTCCTTATTATTGAGTGCATTTTTATTGCCTCGTAAAAATTTATCAAATCGTGAATTAGGCGTTATTAAGGTTTTTTCATACTCTGCAATAGCATCAGTGATGGTATGAAGCGTGATACCCTCTTTGTATAAGCTTTTAAATTTTTGAACATAATCTGGATTTTTTGAGAGTTTTGTGATGAGTTCTTTTTCGTTGCTATTCATCTCAACAGGATTCAAAATAGGGCCAGAGGCTTGTTCATGGAGTGTTGTGGACCTGCCATCCCAAAATTGGGCAATATTGTAGATGGAATTATAAACTGTAGGAGAGTTGAGTGTTCCACTCCTACCAGCTACTCCAAAAGAGACCATGGTAGCATCCGCGCCGCCGAGTGAAAGGTTGTGGCAGGAGACACAAGCGATTGTATTGTCATGGGATAAGCGTGTATCAAAAAAAAGTTGTTTGCCGAGTTTTGCTTTTGTTGTATTGACACTTACATGTAAAGGTATTGGTTTAATAAGTTCATCCGCAAAAAGTGTTGTACATAAAAAAATAAAAAATAAGAGAAAGCGAAACATACATTAAGCTCCTAAATACTTATCTAACACTTTTTGAAGTTCACTCATATCGATGGGTTTGGAGACATAATCATCAAAGCCTGAGAGAAGGATTTTTTCTTTATCGCCTTGTACTGCAAAGGCTGTTACAGCAATGGTTGGCGTTGTGAGTGAGAGCTCCTCTTTAATCTTTTTGATAAGCCCAAAGCCATCAAGTACGGGCATATTGATATCGCTTAAAATGAGACCAAAGGAGTTTTCTTTTAAGATTTCGTAAGCAAGTGCACCATTCACAGCAGTTGTTATTTGTGCATCTGGATAAAATATCTTGATCATCTCTTCAAGCACCATAAGGTTGAAATCTTCATCCTCAACAAGTAGAATCTTCATCTGTACTCCTCTAAAAGATTTAATATGTGTGGGATATCGTCGGTATCAGGATAAGCGACTTGAATCTCTAAAAATTGCTCTATATTTTCTAAAAAGAGATCAAGCAGATGTGGATCAAAATGGGTACCTCTTCCCTCGCTTAAGATTTGCAAGGTTTTTTCAAGAGGAAAAGCATCTTTGTAAACACGTTTAGATGAAAGTGCATCAAACACATCGGCAATTGCCACAATCCTTGCATGAATATGAATATTTTCTCCCGCAAGACCTTTTGGATACCCCGTACCATCATACTTTTCATGGTGCTGCAAAGCTATGGTGTGCCCCGCTTTGATAATAGGATATTTTTCTCCATCTTCAAGCATCAAACCACCCACAGTAGTATGTTGTTTCATAAGTTGAAATTCATTTTCATCAAGTTTGCCTGGTTTGAGCAAAATCGCATCGGGAATCCCTATTTTACCAATATCATGCAGTGGTGAAGCGTATAAAAGGAGTTCTTCCTCTTGTGCATCCATCCCCCAAAGTTTTCCCAAAAATGCTGAGTAACGGCTCATTCTTTTGATGTGCATTCCTGTTTCTAAGTCTCGATATTCACTCGCACGGCCAAGACGCAAAGAGATTTCATACTCTGTTTCTTTGGCTTGTTGAAGTGCTGCGTTGAGTTCGTTTGTTCGCTCTTCTACAAGCAAATCAAGATTTGAATTGAGTGCTTCAAGTTGCTTTTGGGTTTTGTACAAGGAAGCTTGATTTGAAGTGCGCAGTTTGAGTTCCTCAACATCAACAGGTTTACTCAAAAAATCGTTTGCTCCCATTTGAAGCGCTTTATGTTTCTCTTCACTGTTGGCTGTGACGATAATGACAGGGATTTTTGAGAGAACGGGATCATTTTTAATGACTTCAAGTGTTTCAAATCCATTCATCACAGGCATCCTGAGATCGAGTAAAATAACCTCTGCATCACATGTTTGGAGTTTTTCTAAGGCATCTTTACCGTTAATGGCTTGCGTGAGCTTGACATGAGGCATATCCATAAAAGCAAGCTCTATAAGGTCTAAGTTGAAGGGTTCGTCATCGACTGCGAGTACATGAATGGTGTTCATAAAAATCCCAAAGTTAAAAAAATGTTTACTCATTGTAATCAATTAAACTTTAATTTTCCTCATATATCTAACTGCTATAATTGCGAAAAATTATCTTACAATTTGGAAAATATGATGAATTATGATGTAATAGTAATCGGTGGCGGTCATGCGGGTGTTGAAGCCTCTTTAGCGTGTGCAAGAATGGGACAAAAAACGCTTTTACTTTCCATGCTTGCCGAACAAGTGGGGGCTACAAGCTGCAATCCAGCTGTTGGCGGACTTGCAAAAGGGCATCTCGTCAAAGAGCTTGACGCACTTGGCGGAGAGATGGGACTCATCACCGATGAAGCTGGTGTGCAGTTTCGCATCCTCAACCAAACCAAAGGTCCCGCAGTGCGTGGAACAAGAGCGCAAATTGATATGGATAAGTACCGCATTATCGCAAGAAATACTATTTTAACAACTCCAAATTTAGAGCTCAAACAAGAGACTGCCGAAGCGCTTTTGTTTGAGGGCGACACAGTTGTCGGCGTGAAAACTGAGCTTTTTCATGAGTACAAAGCATCGCGTGTCATTTTGACAACAGGGACATTTTTAAAAGGCGTGATTCACATTGGCGAGTACAAAAAATCCGCTGGACGCTTTGGCGAATTTAGCGCTGAAAATCTCTCCGATTCGCTTACATGTAAGGGCCTTAGAGTAGGGCGCCTTAAAACTGGAACGTGCGCAAGGATTGATACTTCAAGCATAGATTTGAGCGTGATGGAGGTGCAAGATGGCGATGTTCTACCAACACCATTTAGTTTTAGAACAGACAGAGAGAGTTTTGCGCGCACGAAAAAACAGCTTCCATGTTACATCGCGTACACCAACCCAAATACGCATACTATCATCGAGAGCAACTTCTACCGAGCACCACTTTTTACAGGTCAAATCGAGGGTGTTGGACCAAGATATTGCCCGAGTATCGAAGATAAGATTAACCGTTTTAAAGATAAAGAACATCACCATCTTTTCATAGAACCACAAACGTTTGACAACACCGAGTGCTACATTAACGGGATGAGTACTTCACTTCCTGTGGATGTGCAAGAAGCGATGATTCACTCCGTAAAAGGGATGGAAAATGCACGGATTGTGCGCTATGGCTATGCCATCGAATATGATTATGTGGATCCAACAGAGCTCAAGCATACGCTTGAAACGAAAAAAGTAGAGCATCTCTATCTTGCAGGGCAGATAAACGGCACAACGGGCTATGAAGAAGCCGCGGCACAAGGGCTGATGGCGGGCATCAACGCTTCACTTTCCCTTCAAGGCAAAGAACCTCTCGTGCTTCGCCGTGATGAAGCCTATATCGGCGTGCTCATCGATGATCTTGTGACCAAAGGGACAAAAGAGCCTTACCGTATGTTTACTTCCCGTGCAGAGTACAGACTGCTTTTACGTGAAGAATCAGCAGATATTCGTTTGAGTGGCTATGGCTATGCGCTTGGACTTTTACCTCTTGAGGCGTATGAGAAGATGCGAAGCAAAAAAGAGCAGATAGAAGCAGGAATAACACTTTTAAAAGAGACAAAATTTACTCCAAACAAAGAGTTGCTTGCACTTTTAGAGTCCATGGATGAAGAGAAAATTAACGACACAATCTACGCAGAACAGCTTGTGGCACGCAAGAGTTTTACAGTGCAAAAGATGGTCGCACTCGTGCCAGAACTTGGCCAATATGACGAGTACATCAAAGAAGAGATTTTAGTCGAGGCAAAATACGCACGCTATGTGGACAAACAAAGCCAAGAGATAGAAAAGATGAAAAAATATCTCACAATCGAGATTCCTCAAGGGTTTGACTTTGCCAGAGTGAGCGGTCTTTCAAAAGAGATAGTAGAAAAACTAGAGCGCTTCAACCCGCCAACGCTCCAAGCCGCTTTGCAAATCAGCGGCATGACTCCAGCAGCCTTGGAGATTTTACACATCTATATCAAAATGGCAGCGAAAAAATAGATGACAATCTTTTTTTAAGTAAAGATAAGGAACAATTGTCAAAATTGTATTTTTACAATGAACTAATTTAAGGAGTTCTTATGAAACGTAATGGTTTTACCCTTGTCGAGTTGATCTTTGTGATTGTTATTATTGGTATTTTGGCAGCAGTGGCTGTTCCGAAGTTTAAAAATTTGAAGCAAAATGCTGAAGTAGCGAATATAGCGAAGTATTATACAGATATCCGTGATACCTCTAAAACACAGTATTTTAATCTTACAGAAGCGGGTGCCACTGCATCAACAGATATTAATCTTACGGATTTGTATGATTTTAAAGGAAAAGGCTGGGTAGTAACTGATGCTAATAATACCTATTATTCTGTAAAAACAGGTGGAAAAGACCAAAATTTTTCAGTGCAGTATACAGATGGTAAAGTCACAATGGTGACAACACTTAACACTGCTACAACAGGCTTAACTGATATTAAAGCTGCTCTTACCAAAAAAACAGGGATGTCGTTTACGTCTGATAAAAACACAACAATTCTTGACCTAACCGCAGAATAAAATGCTACGCGGTGCTTTTACCCTTGTTGAATTAATCTTTGTGATTGTCATTATTGGGGTATTGGCTGCTGTGGCAACTCCAAAATTTAAAGACTTCTTGGGAAACTCCAAAATCTCCGCCGAGCTTGCCACCGCTTCATCGGTGCAAAGTGCTATCGATAGCGCTCATGGAGAGTGGGTGACTAGTAGCTGTTCTGATTTTCTTTGGGGAAATGGGCAAAAAGGCAATGATGCCTCTCCAGGAGGTTTTAACGCTAACGGATACCCAAATTCATTGACAAATTCCACGCTGTTTGACCGTATTTTTAAAAACAAAACAACGGATTGGACGCAAATGAGTTCGTGTCCATCACCAACCGATGCCAATCAAACCTGCTATACGGGTCCTGCAACAAGAACCGATGGCAAAGGGGTAAAAGATAGAAATGTGCTCAATAAACCTGAAGGAAATGATTATTGGGATTACAATGCCACAAATGGAACCTTCAATCTCGTAGAGCCTTAACATCCAACACTTTTACAACTTTTAATCTTAGAAAACTTTGACATCCAAAACTCTCAAATTTTGTATCGCCTCCAAAAATCTTTTTAAAAGCTAAATCATTTTTAGGGTCGGCAAAGTGCATGAGAAATCCTTGCAGTTTAGATACGTTCTGTCGTTATAGTGCATCAAATCAATGAAATAGCGAAGTTGTGCTAGAATAGAAGCCTTAGTTTCATAGTAAAAAAGAGCTCTAAAAATGGGGAAGATTATGAAAAAGTTTTTGTTGAGTTTAGTATTTATATTTTTATTTTCAATCCAAGGTTTGGCTAGCGTCTATATTGTAGATGCCAAATATATTGCGCCTAAAGGTAAAAATGCTGGCACATCCGCGTGTGAGAGTGGCAACTTTACCTTCACTAATGTTAGTGCTGCCATTGATGCCGCAACTATTGACTGGAGTGGAATTCCTCACACGATACGCATTTGCCCTGGTACTTATACTGAAAATAATATAGCCCTTGATTCTACCGCTTTGGATAACGGCATTATTGAATCTACTACTGGCAATAAAGCAGATGTATTAATTACATCTAATGCTAATAATGGACCAATTTTTTCAATTACAGCATCTATCTCAAATCTGACTATGAGAAATTTTTCCATAAAAACAACCAAGGACAAAGGCATTTCTCAGACCACGGGGACATTTCAAAATTCTACATTTCAAAATCTTTCCATTAACTCTCAAAATGAATCGCTTTTTTTTACGAGCATAGGTAATATGACTTTTAAAGATCTTACTCTAAGTTCAATAAATACTGGATGTTTTAATGCAGGAAATGCAGGAGGTCCACTCATAATCACGACTCAAAATCAACCCTACAATCTGCTTACATGTAAGGATACTGGGATAAATTTGGGAAGTAGTGTGCAAAATTATACAATTGAGCATACCAAAATTACAACATCCAATGCTAATGCCGCATCTATAACCGCTACTGCAGCAAACACATTAACTGTAAACGATATTGAGTGCAACGCTTCAAAAAAGGGAAGTGGAATTTGGATTGATGGTACGGTTAATACCTTAGATATCAACAATTCAAAGTTTTATAATATGTTATACGAAGCTATTTATATCAAAACACTCTCTTCAAGCGGGAGTAAAATAACAAATAACATCATTGATGGAGGGAATCGTGGCATCTTCCTTCCAAACTTTTTAAATCCCATAACCATACAAAAGAACATTATCCAAAATGCGACAGATTACGGACTCTATCTTTTGAATGCTCCGGTTTGGAGAAGTTCACAAATTGATCATAACTGTTTTATAGATAATAAGGTTAGTGCTTACTCAAGAGATACCAATGCTAAATTTGATGATGGAGCGCAGGGAAATTACTGGAGCGATTGGAGTGGGAGCGGGAATTATACCATCCAAGATATTCCAAAATATGACACCCATCCTCTATCTCAATGTCCATTGATTGCTTTTCCAACGCCTATCGCCGACTACCACATGGATGAGTGTGCGTGGAATGGAACGAGCAGCGAAGTAAAAGATAGTAGCGGGAATAATCTAAATGGAGCTGCACAAGCAACAGCACAAACAACAGCGGGTGGAATCCTAAATAATACTGGTTTTTTTAATAACGGGACAGGAAACACTGATGCTATCATTATTCCTGATTCTGATATTTTAAGTCCTCATACTGGTACTAACGGTGAAATAACAGTTAGCGCGTGGGTCAAACTGAATGCTTATCCATCGACAGCTCTCCAAAATAGAATCCCAATTGTAGCAAAAGGAGATAATAACAACTGGGAATATGCTTTATATGTTTATAGCGATCATCGTGCTGGATTTTCAGTCTGGCAAAGTAACGGCAGTTCCTATAAAGAGATTTCGGGAGGAACCTTAAACTTAAATACTTGGTATCACATTACAGGCGTACTGAAAAAAGGGAGTTTTGCGCGAGTTTATGTAAACGGTAATTTGGTTGTCGAAGCCACTAGCAAATTTAACGGTACGACCACAAATGGAACTTCACCTCTTTATATAGCGCGACGTGGATCAGGAAATAATTATCTAAATGGCTACGTGGACGAAGTCAAGATATTTGACAAAAGTCTAAGTGTTTCAGAAATTGGCACTATCTATGACAATGAAAAGGTAGGCAAAAACTACGATGGGACTGCGCGCGCGAGTCTTCATTGCCGCCCTTCACTAACAAGTTGCTGGAATGAAAATTTTAACAATCCTTCTTTGGTTGGAAAATGGGATGTGTCGGGGAAAAATTACACTCCCACAGTCCTTGGGGGGCGCTTACGCTTAACTGAGGCAAACCAAAATATTGCGACTTTAGCAACTCTCAACGGAGAGCTTCCAGCTGATGCAAACTATATTGAAATTGAATTTGATCAGTTTGCGTATGGCGGAAATGGGGCTGATGGTATGACTCTCACTCTTTCAGATGCAAGTATAACACCTAAAGCTGGGGCCAATGGAGGTTCTCTAGGATACGCGCAAAAAAATGGAGTCAATGGATTTGCAGGAGGATGGCTTGGATTCGGTATCGATGAGTTTGGCAATTATTCAGCCGCAACTGAAGGACGAGTTGGCGGAGAGAGTGCCTCTGATCAAACTCCAACAGATAGAGAAATAGACTCATTTGCCATACGAGGAAGCGGGAATAAAGCAGTAGGCTACGCTTATCTCACAGGAACAACTACGCTTAATCCAGAAATTGATAAAAATAGTAACGGTCACAAATATAGGCTCTCTATTGATACTCGAGCTAATGAAACATGGCTAAAAGTTGATCGCCAAACCTCTTCTAACTCTCCTTTTGTTGAAATTATCCCTTGGTATAATGCCACTCAAAGTGCAACTGCACCACAAAATTTTCGTTTAAGCTTAACAAGTTCAACTGGAGGTGCCACCAACATCCATGAAGCAGATAATTTTCTTCTTCAAGCATTCAGTTGTGGTACTATTGGAAATCAAAAACCACAAACCAATTTCGCTTTTGATGCGAGGGATAGTTTTCGCTCGCTGAGCGATCGAAATATCTCAACTAAAATCGTTGGCAAATCTTTTGATCTCAATGTCACTTCTCTCAACGAAACTAACAATGGATTGCAAGATTTTAACGGGACCGTTTGTGTGCAAATTGTGGATGAAAACAATGTGAGCCTGAGTGGAAACTGGGTAGAAACAAAGACCGTATTCAATCCTGCCACAAACAGCTCTTTGGTAAGCTTCACCATAAACAAAGCGTCTAAAAAAGCTACCCCGATGATCGCTTGGAAGAAAGATGGCACGCTAAACTGCTCCGCCTCTCCACTCACAGGCGATGACAACAGAACCCTCGCGAGTGATTTTTTTGCGGTGCGCCCTGACAAATTTACTATAAACTCCTCCAAAGCTACAGCGGGAATCCCTTTTGATATCAATTTTACCGCACCTATGAATGCAAGCCTTAGCGCTTCGACTAATTATAATGAAAGTGCGGGAGTAAGTTTTGATGTTTCACTCAAAGAACACAACGCAAGTTGTATCACTGGGACGTGGAGTCCTAATCCTAATTCATTTTCATTTGTAAATGGATTTAAAAAATTCACCACAACTTACAGTGAAGTTGGGTTGCTTGACCTTAATATTTCCGATAGCGCAAAGCCATGTGCTTCACGTTTTACGGCGGTAGATTGTGATGATGCCAATGTCAGCGATGGAAGTACCTACTCCGCCAATCTTTTACCAATCGGCGAAACAGTCGCTCAAATCACTGTTGTTCCGCACCATTTCAAAGTCACTTCTACATTTCTTGATTTTAAAAATGGAGCCTTTACCTATCTTTCCAATGACACTAACCTCTCCAAAATGTCAGCAGAACTCAATGCTACAATCACCGCCCAAAATGCCAATAATGCGACTACAACAAACTACAACACCGATTGTTATGCCAATGCGACGAATGCGACCATAAACTACCAACCGCTCACTATCGATCCATCGGCAAACCTCATAAACCTGCATTATCTTGAAACAAATAGCCCTATTTCTGGAACAGTTGGCATAGGCGCCGGCACTTTTACTCTTTTGAATCTACCAAAAACCATTTTTTCCACCAACGACAAAGGGAGCGCAAAGCTCAATGTTCTTATAAATTTCGATCGTAGTGATGCAAAACCGGTTAACCCTTTTGATCTGAATATTTCCAAGATTCAAGTAGCAGATGCGAGCTATCCAACTGTCAAAGGAGAGCATACGCCGGATTCAAATGCCACCTTTGTCTATGGTCGTATCCACGCCTATGATATTCAAACAAACCAAGCGAGCACTCCAGATCCCGTAGAGATTGAAGTGTATG
This sequence comes from Sulfurimonadaceae bacterium, assembly GCA_036169815.1. Taxonomy (GTDB): domain Bacteria; phylum Campylobacterota; class Campylobacteria; order Campylobacterales; family Sulfurimonadaceae; genus Hydrocurvibacter. The sequence continues at coordinate 48,668 of JAVHOA010000107.1, read as the reverse complement.
GTAAAAATGCCTCCAATACTTTTTTGAACGGCAAACCGCAAAATGTTCTCTATTGGTACCGTAATACCGATCACGATTTTGCTTCGCAGGGGAGTGTAACAATTCCTTCGCCAGGCACAACGCATCTTACATTTACAACATCTACGCCACCTGAAAATGGCTTACATGTAATCAATATTGACTATGATGATCCGACAAATGCAACGAAACAAACAGTGAAAATGGAGCTTCCAAGTTGGCTTCTTGTTTCTCCGGCTAACAATGAATTTACTTATGAATATGTTCCAACAACCAATACAATAGACACGCTCAAAGATAACAGCAAAGGCGTAAACAGTGGAACTTTTAGCGGAAGCGATTTTGAGATACAAAAAAGCAAACAAACAACAAAAAAAGGGATTAAACTCTTCCGATGAGAAAAGGCCTTACGCTTATAGAACTTATCTTTTCCATGGTGATTATTGGGATTGTATTTACTGTTATTCCAAAACTTATTATCTCGATGAATCAAAGTGCACAATTGACCGTTAAAGAGGAAGCGATGTTTAATGCAATGGCGATGATGGGAGCCATCATCAATCTGCCGTGGGATAACAACAACACACAAAACGACCAGATTTTAAATGTCACCGATGGCGTTTTAAACTATGATTGCAACATCTCAAATGCAAAAGGTGGCGCGTTGGGATATAGACAAGGTGGATTTGTTGGTGGACGGGATTGTCGAGCGCTGCAAGATGGAACGTATGATTTTAATGCTTCTGCTTCGCTTGGGCAAGAGAGTGCCAATGAGTTCAATGACATTGATGATTATCATGGAAATGTTGTCACAACGAGTGCATGCACAAACCTTTATGAACTAAGTAGCACTGTAAAATATGTCAATGAAGATACCGATATAAACACACCTGCAGGTAAAACATCCAATGCCAAAATGATAAGTGTAAAAGTTAAATATGCAGATACCAATAAGTTTGCAAAAACTTCTAAGTGCATCACCAATCTCAACTATACAGCGTACAATCTCGGAAATATTCACATAAACAGTAGGTCGTGGTGATGCGTCGCGCTTTTACACTTATTGAGATGATTATCACGGTTGTTATTACTGCTGTTTTGTCTGTGGGCATGTTTAAGGCATTTGAAGCCATCACGATTCGAAGCGAAAAAGCGAAAATTCTCAGCACCCTTTCCATCGATAGTCAAAGTGCGCTCGATCAGTTGAGTTTGTTACTTTACAATCGTGCGCCGATGTCTCTTTACTCTTGCACAGCTGCAACAAATTGTGTCTTGATGGATGAGACGACAAATGGAACTATCTTGCAGTGGTACGGCACGGCGAGCGAAGCGTATCAAGCGGGCGCTTATAGTGGGTTTGTAGATATGAATCGCTCTAGTAAGCCAACGCTTTATACGCCCAACACATTTAGCATTGCCCTTCAAGCCAATCAAACTGACAAATGGGGAAGTTTTGACATTGCGAATTTAGGACTTAAATTTGCAGGGACTTTTGAAGAGGGTGAAGCGGATCAGCCCTACGCAATAGAGTCTATGGCTGATAATAGCATCAAACTGCCAAACGCCACACCAGTAACAAAAATTTATGAAAAATACTATCTCGTCGATAGCGCGTATGCGATTGCACGAAAAGCTGACGTTACATGTAGCAATGTTGCGAGCTTTAACGATAACGACTTACTCTTGTTTTATAACTTTCGGCCGTGGAAAAATCCTACTACTCCAGAAAATTTTTGTGATGGGAATGTGACTTTACTCGCACGCCATGTAAATGGCTTTCGTGCGCATATTGTCAATGGTACGATTCGCCTTGGAGTTGATATGAACCAAACAGTTGGTCAAGATAAAACACGAGCGGTTCACTTATCTAAACAAAAGGTGGTGTTTTAATGCGTCAGGGTTTTGGGCTTCCACAAGTGCTTCTCATCATCCTCTTCATTGGTGGAATCGTGAGTGTTACCATGAAATATACTTCATTAGGTGCGCAGCATTATGCCGATAGCTATACCCGCGAGCAAGCGGAGCTTTTTTTACAAAGTGCGACCGAAGAGGCATTGTTACATGTAAGCGGACATTCGCGCAGTGGCAATAATTGTTTGCAATATATAAATATCACATCCCCCGATCAACGCTTTGATGCCAATATTACAATCAATAAATATTATTTTTCTGATGGAACTGGATGCACACAAAAAGATAGTAACAATAATGATATAAACGAAACAATACAAACACAAGAGTCTAATGGAATGATCGATATGACCGTTATAGTCACGTCCAAAGATCCAAAAACAAATCCATCTCTCAAACTTGCGCATCAAGTCCGACTTATGAAAAGGAGCCTGCAGCGCCCATGAAAAAATATGGTTTTACCCTTCTTGAACTTATTTTTGTGATTATTCTTATGGGAGTGCTGAGCGGGATTGGCTTTTATCTGGCACGACCAGATTATACAAAACAAGATGCGCAGTACACGCTTTTAAAGCTCAAAGAAGCACGGTATCGTGCTATTGGGTATGAAAGTGGCAATACAAACTGTGCAGATGGAGCAAGTCTTACACTTGATAAAGCAACGCTCAACAGTGCAAGTGACAACAAAGGTTCAATGCATCATGAGATTAAATCTGATATTACAACTTCCTATGCGACAATCTGTTTTGACTCTTTAGGCCGTCCTCATACAAGCAGTGACACAAAACTGAGTTCTTTACTCCGTGCGCCGATGGATATAAATTTTACAAAGAGTGACAAAAACAGCACAATTAAGCTTTTCCCTCAGAGTGGATATGCTACAATCAACGATTGTAAAAAACTATAAATTTCAGTAAGTGGGCCGATGGAACAACAATCTTCTATTCTTTTGCTAGAACATGATCGCATTGCAACTTATAATGATGCAAAATTTACAGAGAGTTCAAATAGTGAGCTGGTAAATCTTTCTTCTGGGGCTATTGTTCCTTTGAGTATGCTCAATGTTCAAACACTCAAACTTTCAAATCGACTTAGTGATGAAGAGATGGCCATTCAAGTTGAGATGCGAATGTTTGAAGAGGGAAATCTCAACAGTGATGAAGAGTACACAATCAGCTATATTCGTCATACTATTACGAATGATGATGATGCCCTTGTTGAGGCTTTTGCTCTTTCTCATACCAAAGCGCAAGAATATTTTCAAGAAACACTTACAAAAGTTGCTGCAATTGATCGAATTGTTCCTACTTTTGTCATCTATTCGACACTCTATGGGAATCTTGCTCCTGCAAATGATCTTTTTATCTACTGGGGTGATGAGGAAGCGATTGCAGTCGTGTATCAAAATGGGCATTATATTGCACATAGAACCATTGAGACGATGGCATCTATTGCAGTTGAAACTGGATTGGAACTCTCAAAACTCAAACAAATTCTCCAAGAAAAAGGTTTAGTAGAAGAGAACTATCTTCCCCAAGAGCTTGATAAATTTATCCTTATTCAAGAGCGAATTGCTAAAAATATTGAAAGAATTGTTCAAACCATCAACCATAAACGCAGTCTTTTTGGCTTAGCGGGGGTTGATAACTGCTATCTTGATTTTGAGACAAAAACCATCTTAGGTCTGGAGAGTTTTTTTAAGGCGTATGGACTTGCTAGTGTTGTAGTAACACCACTAACACGAGATGCTATAGCTCCCGATGAACTTCACCGTACACTTTGTGCTGAGTATTTTGCTACAGATAAAAGTAGTTTTAATCTCTCACCATACCCTCGTAAGCCAAAATGGTACACACGAGAAAGCGGGAAGTTTCTCGCTGTAGTTGGAGGAACGCTCCTTGCTTTACTTATTGGCATACTGACACTTTTATGGATGAGCTTTGAGGAGCAAAGTCGTAATGAAGAGTTGCAAGCAAAGTTAGTTTTAGTACAGAAAGAAACCCAGCAATTGGCAACGCAATTGAAAAAAAATAACACGCTTCTTTTGGAACAAAAAGAAAAAAATAGGAAGATTCAAGAGGATATTGCTCTTTTTTATGCGGCAAAAGAAACAGCATCTTTGATAAACGATATTCACATGCAACGACAAAAATTTCTTAACGATACAGTTGCTGAACTTGGAAAATACCGCCTTGGCGCGCTTGTGTTGGATCAAAATGGTTCAAAAGAGATTAATATAAGTGTGGTCTCTGATTATAATAAACGCTACAATATTGCCAAAGTGATGCGTGGTCTTTTTGCTCGTGGATACCAAAATGTCCAAACCCATCGCATCGATCTTGATGACAATACTACACGTTATCATAGTCTCATAAAGGTTACTCGATGAGCTTTATCCAAACACAACTTGATGCGCTTGATACACAACTTCAAGCCTATACTCGCCAACAACAATGGATGATTTCATTTAGTAGTGCCCTTGGAATTTTACTCTTTGGATGGTTTTTTTATGTCAGTGACGCCATTGATGCCCTCATTGCACTGCAAGATGAGAACGCTGGTTTAGTTGAAAAGATTTCACAAAATTCACCTAGCATGTACGCAAGCAAAATCAAAACAACCGATAAATCCCTTGAAAAAGAAAAAATACACGAGATTGAATTAAACGCGCAAAAAGAAGCGATGATTAGCGAAATGAGTTTTTCTCAAGGGCTTATTTTAGGTAATGAACATTATGCAAAAATGCTAGATTTACTGCTACAGCGTTCCGTTGCTTTGCAAATAAAAATAGAAAGTATGGATTCACAAGACACCAATAAAACCTATTTTGGAAAAGTGAATCAGGTTAAAAAACTTACTATCAAAGGAATCGGAAGATTTCCAGCTATCGCGCAACTCATAGCATTTAGTGAATCACAAAATGTTCTTGTTCAAGTAGAGAGCTTACATGTAGAGGCAAATCAAGAAAAACCATCTTTTGAATTGGTGCTACTTTATATGGGTGTTGTGCTATGAAAAAGATGCTCGCTTTCATGCTTCTTTTCGTCTGTTTTTCCAATATTGCACAGGCTTACATGTATGATCCTTTTCGTAAAACTGCCAAGCACAAAGTACCTAAGATTATCGTAGATCCTGCCATGTTTTTACCATTGAAAAATCAACTAAGAACGCCTCCGTCATTTGTTGCGCCACCACCGAGTGTTGTGAGTGCAATTATGAATAACAAAGCATTTATTAATGGGAGATGGTATCGCATAGGTGAACGCTTCGATGGAAGCGAAATTGTTACTATACAAAATCAGTTTGTTGCCCTTAAAAATGGAAATCTTCTCAAAATGATTCCACTGGGAATCCCAAAACATTTACTCACTATCAAGGAAGCACAATGAAAATATTTATTATCCTTTGGTTTGCACTTTTTACATTACTTTATGCTGATGAGTGTGACTCTAAACGCTTTACACTTTCTGCGCAACAGAGTCAAAACCAAGCATTAACACTTCTAGATCTTTTACGAGATGTAACACAAACATGTAATATTAGTGTCGTTTTTGATGATGATGAGGCCAAAGCGCAACTCTCTAAGCCACTAGATATGGTCAATATTAAAGATTATAAAGCAGATGAGCTTTTTACGTTCATCTTTAACAATCATAATCTTTTTTATGATTATGATCAAGAGAAGAAGTTAATACGTGTTGCTTACACAAAAACTGTCAATTTTAATATTGATTATATCAATATGACAACGCTCTCAACGGACTCCTCCAAATCGATTACTGTTGGGGCATTGGGGTCAAGCTCGGCAAACACAGGCGCATCGACAAGCTCAGGAAGTACGAATACGGCTTCATCAGCAGGCACAAGCACTTCAGGCTCAGCAACAGGTTCCAATAGCGATGTCACAAACATTCATGCAGTATCAACTTTTACTTTTTGGGATCAGCTCCAAGACCAAGTTCAACAAATTGTGCAGGGAAAAAATGATAATAAAACACTCAATAATAAAATTTTTGTAAATCGAGATGCTGCAGTTGTCAGCGTCACAGGAACAATGCGACAGATGAACGCTGTACAAGATTATCTTGATAAACTTGAAACGCGCATGCACTCTCAAGTGATGATTGATGCCTATCTTATAGAACTTACCTATAACGACTACAGCTCTTTAGGGGTTAATTGGAGCAAATTTGATCTTTCTTTGAGTGGAAGTTATTCCAATTATGCCAATAGCGTCAACAACTTACAGACATTAGGGCAAGGCGGTCCTGCTTATTCTTTTGGGGTAAATTTTGATGTCAATGGTCTCGTGAAATTTCTTAAAACTTACGGAGATGTTGAGGTACTCTCCAACCCCAAAGTGCTCACACTCAATAACCAATCAGCGGTGATTAATGTAGGACAACAGCTCAATTACCTCTATAACAGTGGTGCGCTCACAACAACAACGACAGGCTCACCAGCTTCTTCAACGGTAACAACGCTTGGCTCAATATTTGTTGGAATCACGCTCAATATTATTCCTGAAGTAACAGAAGATGGATATATTGTGATGCGTATTAACCCAATTACAAGTGAACTCCTTAATGCGGCTGATGTCGGAGCTACAGGTTCACAAAATGCAACGCAAGCAAATAGAACTATGCCTCCAGACACACGCGTGAAGCAGATGAGTTCTATTGTCAAAGTCAAAGACAAACAAAAAGTGCTTATTGGTGGACTCATAGAAAAAACAACAACAAAAAACGACACCAAAGTTCCGCTTTTAGGAGATATTCCACTCCTTGGAAGACTTTTTCATAACAATGAAAATATCAATAAAAAAAGTGAGCTGTTTATTCTGATCACCCCAACGCTCATTAAAAAAGATATTTTTCCATCCCTTGATGATGTGACTATGAAAAAGTTTGATTAAGATGTCACAATGGCTAAAAGCTGCAAAGCAGTTTGAAGAGGTTCTTAACAGTAATAACTATTTTGAGGTGCAAGCTTCACTCGGAGCGATTGAAAAAATCAATGCAACACTCAATGGGTCACTGCGCCAACTCATTTTTCTTTTAGGAGAACCAGGGAGTGGAAAAAGTTTTCTACTCTACCATCTCAAAGAGATTTGGAAAAATGATCGAGATATTTTACTTATAGAAACTCCCTTTCTTACTCCCGTTTCACTACTCAAAAAACTCATTGAACATAAGGGAGTTGCTTTTGATGGTGGAGATATTGAACAATACCGAACGCAAGCGACACAGCTTTATGGAGCAAGCAAACATCTTATTATGATTGATGAAGCGCAACTGCTGAGTACAGAAATGAGAGAGTTTATTCGCATACTGAGTGACACGAAATCATTTTGGTTTATGCTTGCAATGCATCGGAGTGAAGGAGAGGCACTTTTGCGAGTACCTCATTTTAAAAGCCGTCCGCACAAGGTGATTGCGCTGTTTGAACTCAATCCTATAGAGTGCAAAAATTATCTCTATCGAGAACTTTTTAGAGTGCAATTTTCTGAGATTTCTGATGAAATAACAGCAAAGCTCATTGCGCAAGCATATAAAATTAGTCAAGGGAACTTCCGTAATTTTAAAAAGATTTTTTTTCATCTTTTTCATCTTTTACATTACACAAATACGCACAACCAAACCAAATATTTACGCCCATCCCAATGTATGATTACGATGGCTGCGATGAGTGCGGAGCTTTTAAATGATTGATAATTTTGATCATCTTGTCGCACGTTGTGTCGCAAAACGTCGCCGTAGATTCGTGCGTCTTTTTCTCTTTGTTGCGGGTGTAATCCTCTTGGTTGTAGCATTGGTCGCAGGGTATTTAAAGATGTTTTCTGCAGATGATGTTGCGTTCATAAAACCAAAAAAGAGCGTTGTTACTCCCGTTCAAACTCCAAAAGCAGTAGCACTTCCCATTGATCAACATCCAATTACAATCTTGCCAACTGTTTCACCAAAAGAGAAAAATTCAGATAAAAATAGAGAACTTCCTCACAAGAATTCCTCCAAAGCACCTTTGTACGTACTCCAACTCACTTCTAACAGCTCGTATCAACAGGTCAAAACCCTTTTTCAAAAAATACCAAAACAGTATCAAGAAGGAATGGGGATTTATCTCGTCAATAATTACTACACACTCCGCTATACGAATATTTATAATGCTAATCGTATTGTTCCTCTTATCACTGAATTCAAACTCTTAGGATTTGAAAAACCGATTCTCTTTAAATACAACCCAGATCGTATTCCTCTTAATGATAAAATGGCAGCACTTATTGCCTCATCACCAAACAAGACACCTGCTCCCACGGCACAAAGCACAACTCAACTTGTTACTGCTCAAGCCCCAGTGCCTCATACAACAAAGGGCTCTGTTTTTAATGTTACAAATAGTGTACAAGAAAATGCCAATGAGGCTGTTACCTACCAGTCAGCAATCGTAATGGCGCGCGATTTTTATGAAAAGAACAGTTTTGCAGAAGCAGCTATTTGGGCAAAAAAAGCGAACCAACTTAACCGTGAGCAAGAGGAAGCGTGGCTTTTGTATGCAAAATCATATTGGGCGCAAGGTCTTAAAAAAGAGGCGCTTGGCGTTTTGGAACTGTATATGAATTATAAAGATTCTAAAGCCGCAACCCAGCTTTACCGCACATACAAAGCAAATACACCCAACTAAGGAGTAGAGGATGATTCGTCCACAAATTCGATTAGGAGATCTCCTTGTTGCAGAGGGGATTATTAGCGAAGAGCAAGTTGCACATGTACTTGCAAAACAAAAAGAATCAGGTTTTACAAAAAAAATGGGAGAGATTCTTGTTGAAGAGGGTCTGATTTCTAACAAAGAGATGGCACTCCTTTTATCCAAACAGCTTAAAATTGATTTTGTGGATCTTTATGGTGAAAAAATCGATTTTAATGCTTTGGCAAAGTTCTCACTTCCTATCTTAGTTGCTGCAAAAGCGATTCCATTTAAAGAGGATGAGGAGTATGTCTATGTTGCAACCTCGGATCCTCTTAATTTTGATGCTTTGGAGATTTTAGAAAGAAATATCGCGACAAAACCGCTAAAAATATATCTTTCTCTTGTAGAAGATATCATACAAATTTTCCAGCGTCTTGAGATTATCAAAAAAACGCAAACGATTGCGGCAGATGTCAAAAGAGAGATTAATAACGAGGGGATGAAAGGGGGAAATGAAGAGGCAAGTGCTGTTATGCAGTTGATTGCATTGATTGTAAAAGATGCTATTTTGCGTGGCGCAAGTGACTTACATGTAGAGCCCAATTTAGTCACTATGTCTGTGCGTGCTCGTGTGGATGGGATCTTGCAAGAAATCTTTGTTTTTGATCTTGATATTTATACAGCATTAAACTCTCGTATCAAGCTCTTAGGAAATCTCGATATTTCAGAACGTCGTAAAGCCCAAGATGGGCGCTTTAGCCTTGAAGTATTAGGAGGCAAATACGATTTTCGTCTCTCAACAACTCCAACACTTTTTGGCGAGTCGATTGTTATGCGTATTTTAGACCAGCAAAAAATTCTTCTCAAACTTCATCAATTAGGCTTTGAAGGTAAAAATCTTGAAAAATTTAATGAGATTATTCATGCTCCCTTTGGGATTGTGCTTATTACAGGACCAACGGGAAGCGGGAAAACAACAACACTCTATGCCGCGCTCAATGAAGTAAAAAGTATTGAAAATAAAGTATTGACTATTGAAGATCCTATTGAATACCAACTTCCATTAGTCCAGCAAGTGCAGGTCAATGAGCGTGTTGGCTTTGGATTTTTGGATGCTTTGAAATCTTTTTTACGCCAAGATCCAGATATTATCCTTGTTGGAGAAATCCGAGATTTTGAAACCTTAAATGCAGCCGCACAAGCTTCACTCACAGGGCACCTTGTGTTTTCAACACTGCATACCAATGATGCGCCAAGTGCCATTGGGCGCATGGTACAAATGGGATTGCAATCCTATCTTATTGCAGACTCTCTGGTGGGAATTGTAGCGCAAAGACTTGTGCGTAAAATTTGCTCCGAGTGTAAAATCGAGATAAAACCGCATAAAAATTTGATGCGAAGAGTAGAGCGTTGGGTGAATGAAGATACAAAATTTTATGCAGGCAAAGGGTGCTCAAAATGTAACAATACAGGTTATGCAGGAAGGTTGCTTATTTCGGAAATCTTAGTTGTCACAGAGTCGGTTGCTAAAATGGTTTCGAGTGAAGCCTCCAAATATGATATCTCTCGCCATGCGCAAGAACAGGATGGATTTGAGCCTATGATTGTTGATGGGCTTAGTAAAGCAATTCGAGGGGTTACAACCTTAGAAGAGGTCTTGCGCGTTACGAAGGATACGTAGGTGAAATTTTTTCAAATACAGTACAAGCAGGGCAAACACCACTTTGTTTTGGTTCTTGAAGCACCTCATAAAGCAGAAGCCATAAAAAGATTCCGTGATAAAGCCTTGGGTGTTCCAGTCAAAGTCACGGAGATTTCAGAACCGCTCAGTATGAGGGTCAATCGATGGATTGCTTCTTATAAATCGCCCATTACAAACAAACGTGTCAAAGATGAAAATTATATTGCATTTCTTGACCAACTCTCAACAATGCTTGATGCTGGAATGCCTATTAATAGTTGCCTTGCAGACACAATCGCAGACACGCCAGATCCGATGATACAAGCTATTTTTACAGAAGTTTTGCAAGATATCGAGAGTGGTTTGAGCTTAAGTCGTAGCGTTGTCAAGTTCCAACGCCAGCTAGGAACTTTATCGCTTTCCATGTTTGAACTTGGCGAACAAACGGGAACTCTGAGTAACTCTATCGCAAAACTTTCTGCTATATTGCAACAGATGTTTGACAACCGACAAAAACTCAAAAAAGCGACTCGCTATCCTATGTTTATTCTCATCGCGATGGCCATAGCATTTACAGTCGTTATTACTTTTGTTGTTCCTCAATTTCAAACATTTTTTGAACAATCCGCTATGGAACTCCCTTTTCCCACAAAACTTCTTTTGTGGACAGAGCATGCCATTCGCATGTATGGTGGATATATCTTAGGATCTGCCATTATAATCTCGGGAGTTTTTAATATCGCCTACCGTCGTAATGAAAAACTGCATCTTAAAACCGACCAGTATCTTTTGCGCATCTATATTGTTGGAAAAGTGACTTACTATGCGATGATAGGGCGTTTTATCTATCTTTTTAATATCTTAACCGATTCTGGAATTCCTATGATTGAAGCACTGCGAATTGCGATGGGCGTTGTTGAAAATCGCTATATTAAACAACAATTAGAAAAAATTCCAATTGCCATCGAAGACGGGCGCTCACTAGCGCAGGGATTTGTAGAGAGTGAGCAATTTGAAAGAATGGTGATGCAAATGATTAAAGCAGGAGAGAGCAGTGGCTCTTTAGGGTTGATGCTTGAGAAAGTAAATAAAGTGTACAATAGTCGCTATGATTATATTGTTGATAACGTCGCCTCGCTGATAGAGCCTCTTCTTATTACCGCAATAGCGGGATTTGTTCTTGTACTGGCTTTGGGGATTTTCTTACCAATGTGGTCAATGGTCGATATGGCAGGATAAAGATGATGGAACTAGAAAGTGGAACAATAACTGTTGCTATCATAAGCACACTTGTCCTTGCCTTTGGGTTTTGGATTATAGATAAAATTACAAATATTTAAATCTGGGTTTTTACTGTATTGAATCCTCAACATACTGTAAACACTCTCAAACGCTGCACTTGGGTAAAACTGAGTGAAGCATAAAGCAAAGATAGAAGCCATCATCCATAATTACTTTATTTTATCCCTTTTCTTTTATGCATAACATCAGTTAAAAAGCTTATAATCATTTTTAAATTTATAAATAGAGAGTAGTATGAAAAAATTTTATTATGTAGATACAGGCCATCGCGTTGGTCTTGATAGATTTAAAAGAGCGGTTGCGATTTTAAATGCGCTAGGAGATGATGAGATTACACTTTTATGTTCTGATTTTCGAGTGGCGCACGAGGCGAGAAACTTCGGGATTAAAAACAGTGTTGGCATCGATTTGGTACGTAATATTGTCAATATTGCGCAGCGCGGTGATGCACTTATTTTTGATAGTGCCGAAGCAAATCCTTTGATGCTTGAAGATATGCGAAACTATTTTCCAAAGTTTATTCGAATCAGTGATGATCCTATGGATAAACGTGAAGAAAATGAGTTTTTAATCTCTCCATATTTGGAAGATACGCTTACATGTAAGGCTGTGATGGTTGCTGATAAGTATTTTGGTAATTTTGAAAAAACAAATGAGATTGGATTTTTCTTTGGTGACGATGATTATGAAAAAGATTTAGAAAAACATCTTGATATTTTAGAACTCTTACATGTAAATGGCACGGCAGAAGTAGCATTTTTGCTTGGGTTTTACTATTTCGTAGATTATGAAACAATGCTTAAAAAAAGATTTCCAAAATATTATGAGTTTGAAGAGTATGATACTTTTATCACTACATGTAAGACGCTTGTAACCTGCTCTCCGCAGGCAGTTTTGGATTGTTTAGCAAGCGGTGGCAGACCGATTTATTTGAAACGCGCAGACTATACAAATGACTTTGATATGCTCTTTAAAGAACTCTGCATTCCAATAGTTGCGGGTTTTGATAAAGAGCTTTTAAGCAACGCACTTGCACAAAATTTATCGCATGCCTATAGCAAAATGACACAAAATAGTAATCAAGTTGTAGATTATCTTAAAGATAAGTTCTATTTATAGATTTTTAAGAGAGATTGATATAGCATTGAGCTTACGATTCTAAAGTAGTGAGGAAATGCTATGAAAAATGCAAGAAGAGCGTTTATGGGAAAAGCTTTCGGTGCCGTTGCTGGTGTTGGGGCTGTTGCTTCTCTTTACGCTATGAAAAAATCTTGGGATCCACTTCCAAGTGTACGTTCTGCAGGTTTTACAACTCTTGATATGTCAGCATATAAAGAGAATGAACTTGTTGTAGAAAAATGGAGAGGGAAACCTATCTTTGTTTTGAAAAAAACAGCCGCAATGCTCGCAAAACAAAATGAAGCCGATAAAGCACGTGATGTTCTTGTCAATGGAGAACACTATATGGTGGCTGTCGGTCTTTGTACACACCTTGGATGTATTCCAGGTTACCGCCCAGAATCAGAAGATTTCTTGTGTGCATGCCATGGCGGTAAATACAATTTTACAGGGATGGTTACGCAAGCTCCACCTCCAAGAGGTCTTGATATTCCTCCATATAAAGTTGATGGAAACAAACTGGTTCTTGGTGAAGAGGGTCCTGAGTATAAAAAAATGAAAGAAAGCGGCGTTACGCTGTAAAGGGGAGGATAGATGGCACATTTTACAAAAGCTACAAGTGTTCATGATTGGCTAAATCAACGTCTTGGCATTGATACTGTTCGTCGTGTTATGGCAACTGAGTATTGGATTCCAAAGAATATTAACTTTTTATGGGCTATGGGTATGGTTTTGGCTATTACTTTTGCTCTTTTATTGGTTTCAGGAATCTTCTTATTGATGTATTACCAACCAAACGTCAATACAGCATTTGACAGTGTAAACTACACAATTATGCGTGAGGTTGATTTTGGATGGTTATGGAGACATATTCATGGTGTTGCGGCATCTGTTGTTTTCTTAGTTATTTATATTCACATGTTTACAGGTATCTACTATGGTTCATACAAAAATGGACGTGAGATGATCTGGATTTCTGGAATGCTTTTATTTGTTACTTTTTCTGCTGAAGCATTTTCTGGGTATATGCTTCCATGGGGACAAATGAGCTACTGGGCAGGTATGGTTATCACCAACCTTTTTAGTCTTGGCGGTTTACATGCAGATGCTGTTGTTGAGTGGATTCGTGGGGATTATGTTCCTGCACAAGCATTCCTTGACCGTTTCTTTATGCTCCACGTAGTGTTGTTGCCACTTGCGATTATCGGTGTTATCGGTCTTCACTTTGGAGCACTTCGTATCCCTCACGTGAATAACCAAGATGGTGAAGAGATTGATTTTGAAGCTGAAGCTGCAAAATACAAAGCGGGCGATAAAAAAGGTTCAAAAGTTATTGCATTTGCAAATGACTTTATGAGTAAAGATATGTTTGTGGTTGCAATCTTTTTAGTTTTCTTCTTTTACTTAGTATTTTTCCATTATGACTTTGCGATGGATGCTGTAAACTTTGACCCAGCGGATGGATTGAAAACTCCAGCGCATATCTACCCTGAATGGTACTTTTTATGGTCTTATGAGATTTTACGTCCATTTTCTACAAATATTGGTTTGATGGCTTTTGGCTTTGCACAAGTTATCTTCTTCTTACTACCATTTTTAGATAGAAGTCCAAACGCTGTTGCTGCAAGCCGTCGTGGTCTATTCTCAGTTTGGTTCTGGGTGATGTTAGTTGATATGATTGTCTTAACAGCCATGGGAAAACTACCTCCAGAGGGTATTTTTAGTACAATCGGTTTGGTTGCTGCATTAGTGTTTATTGGTTTGTGGATTGCACTCCCATTTATCACTAAACTAGAGAAAAAAGCGTAAGGGGAAATAGAAAATGAAAGAATTATTTATATTAGCTATTGTTACAGTTTTTACGCTTGTTACATACTATCTTGTTGAACCGTTTGCACATTCTAAAATGCACAAACATGTAGAGAGTGAAAAATTTGCTTATGCTGATCTTCCAGCTCTTAGTAAAAAAGGTGACGCGACTCGCGGGAAAGATTTAGTGATGGGCGCTGGCGCTTGTAGCGCTTGTCACTCTATCGCAGTAGCGAGTATTCCCGCTCCGATGGATCCTGTTGCAGCTGCTCAAAGCTATGGTGTAAAACCACCAGATTTAAGTAATGCTGGTGTTGTGTATGATGCAAAATTTCTAGTGGCACTTATCAAAAATCCTGCGCATGCACTCAAAGTGGAACACAAATATGATGCAGCGAGTGGTAAAATGCACCCAATGTCCCAATTCGGAGGCGCTGGCGGAGATCTCGATCAAGAGGTCGCAGATATGGTTGCTTACCTGCAATCAATTGCGGTTAAACAAGATAAATTGACTCCAAAAATGGCTTTTGAAGCAGCTTGTGGACGTTGTCATGCTATGAAATATGAAAAATGGACACAAATAGGCGAAAAACCTACGTTCAAAATGAAAAAAGATGAATTAGCGTTTGATATTCAAGTGCTTGATTATGAAGATGCATTGACAAAATATATGGGGAAATTACCTCCAGATCTTTCAATGTATATCCGTTCTCGTGGTGAACATTATATCAGTACGTTTGTAGAAAATCCTCAAAATCTTCTTGCAGGAACTGCAATGCCACGCGTTGGTGTGAGCGCTGAAACTGCGGATAAAGTGATAGAACACTTAGCAGATGCTGGTGACACAAAACGTTTTGAACGTGAGGAAGTGGGACAAAAAGTGATGATATTTATTGTCATATTTGCACTCTTTGCATATTTATGGAAACGTTCAGTTTGGAAAGACTTACATTAATACAATCAAGATTTGAGAGCTTGTACTCTCAATCTTGGCATCTGTTCCACAAATCCCCAAAAACAACACTGAGTTTCTTTCAATAATCGATTTTTTTAGAAAAATTATATGGACAATATTAAAAAAATTTGATTTTCATGCAATATCAACTCTTTACAAACTTCATATTGATATAATCCAAAACTTTGTAATTCCAAGGATTTTTTTTGCTAATAGATAGTTACGATAGAGTAGTTGACTATATTCGCGTTTCTGTAACAGAGAGATGTAATTTTAGGTGTCAATACTGTATGCCAGAAAAACCTTTTTCATGGGTACCAAAAGAGAATTTACTCTCTTTTGAAGATCTTTTTGAATTCTTAAAAATTGCCATCGATGAGGGGATTAAAAAGATACGTATCACGGGTGGAGAACCACTGCTTCGAGAGGATCTGGATACATTTATTAAGATGATTTATGACTACAAAAGTGATATTGATCTTGCGATGACGACAAATGGCTATCTCTTAAAAAATGCCGCACAAAAGCTTAAAGATGCAGGACTGAGCCGTATCAATATCTCTGTGGATTCACTCAAACCTGAGATAGCGCAAAAAATAGCTGGAAAAGATGTTTTAAAAAATGTTTTAGAGGGTGTTGAAGAGGCGCTTCGCGTTGGGCTAAAAGTAAAGATAAATATGGTTCCAATGAAAGGGATGAACGCAGATGAGATTGTTGATATTTTAGAGTATTGCAAAGAACGTAATATGACAGTGCGTTTTATCGAATACATGGAAAATACACATGCGTCTGCAGATATTAAGGGGATGAAAAGTGCTGAACTTTTAGCACATATCAAAGCGCATTATACTTTTAGTGATGAGGGGTTTGATGGCCATTCTCCATCGCACTATTTTAAAATGGAAGACGGGTATAAATTTGGTATTATCGAGCCTTATGAGGATGATTTTTGTAAAAAATGCAACCGCATCCGCCTCACGGCCGAGGGGTTTTTGATCCCATGTTTGTATTTTGATGAAGCGATGAGTATTAAAGATTTTATCCAGCGTGGTGATATCAAAAATGCAGCGCTTGTGCTCAAAGAGGTAGTGCGCACGAAACCTGAAAAAAACCGTTGGAGTGAGTCTAGCGATGAAGTTTCAACCCGTGCTTTTTACGAAACGGGTGGCTGATGCTCGCTTTAGTAGAACATTTTTATCATCATTTTTATACGCAGTTTGAACAAATCCAAACAGCTACGTTAACACTTGGTTTTACTCAGCGTAAAGCTCAAGAAGCCTTGCTTCTTATGGAGCAAAAATGATCTCCCTTGTAGAACATTTTTACTCCATCCAAGGCGAGGGACGTTATGTGGGTGTGCCTTCACTTTTCTTTCGTTTTGGCGGATGCAATATGCGCTGCGAGGGTTTTGGATGTATTCAAAGCACACCAAGTGGCGAGTCAGTTTTAGGTTGTGATACCGTCTATGCGGTCAATCGTGAGCATTTTGCATCCCAGTGGATTCCTATCACCAAGTGCGAGCAACTCTACCATGTAATGGACTTCTATGAACTTCCAGAAGCGGTAGATGTTGTTCTCACAGGCGGAGAACCACTTTTAAACTATGACGATCCAGTCTTTGTCGCGTTTATAACGAAACTGAGAGAGCAAAAGCATCGTGTAACATTTGAAACAAATGCGACAATTCTGATAGATTTTCAAAAATTTCCAATCTACAAAGAGTGTATCTATGCGCTTTCAGTGAAGCTTTCCAACTCTGCTGAGGGTTTCTCAAAACGTGTCAAACCCACTGCGATTGCCTCGTATGCGCACAATGCAAAAGAGGCGTTTTTTAAGTTTTCTATCGATGAAGCATCGATTAATCTGGGACTTGATGAGGAGATTGACGCAATCATCGCTTACGCACCTTTTTTGCAAGTCTATTGCATGCCAATTGGTGCGAGCAAAAAAGAGATAGAGAAAAACTCTCTAGCGCTTATAGAATTTTGTAAAACAAAAGGCTACACCTACAGCGACCGACTTCACATCCGAATCTGGGATCAAAATCATGGAGTGTAAACGATGATAATCAGAAAACTTTTTAAATTTGAAAATGCACATATTGTGCGTGGATGCAGTTCTGTAAAGTGTCGGAGTTCTGTGCATGGGCACTCTTATAAAGTGGAGATTTTATTTGAATCCAACTTTTTGGATAATGGGCAGATGGTGTATGATTTTGGGCTTATGAAACAAAATATGAAAGCGCTTGTGGAGAGTTTTGACCATGCTATTACGCTGTGGAGAGACGATGATGCAAGCTACAAAGCGGATATGAAAAAACACTCCACAAGATGGGTAGAACTTCCAGTTTCTCCATCGGCTGAGCAGTTTAGCCGAGTTATTTTTCTGCTCATTGATGCACTTTTAGGGCTTACATGGAAGGTAAATGGAGAAAAAGAGGTCAAGCTTCATAGCGTGATTGTGCATGAAACAGAGACAGGGTGTGCGCAATGTTTTGCAGAGGATGCGTACTCAAAAGCGATGGGTGAAATTGCTTTGGATGCAATCATCTTTAGTGACGCAGTGCGAGAGGGTTTTGGAGATGTGAACCTTTTTGAAGATATTAAAAATAAAAAAAGTTTTACCAATCCTCGCTCCGTGTAAGGAAGAGCGAGTAAAAAATCAAGCTAAGAAATAGGATTTTAAGAAAGTTCACAACCGACTTCGTTAAAAACCTATTCATAACTTACTAAATCTTTTTCATACTTACATGTAAAGCAAAAACGAGAAGAGATAAACTTCACACTTGCTCCACTTTTTAGGTGTGAAACTGTTTTGTCTATCATAATAAATCCATTACAAAGAGCCATCGGCAAAATCATTCCTGGGGCGAATTTTTCTATGGCATCAAAGCTTGTACCATCGAAATATCCAGGAATCAAACTGCGTTTGGCTGCTTTTGTGACAAACTCTTTTGCCATTTTTGTTTCTATCGCATTGATATATTTCTCTTCGTTTGCACTGAGCGCCAAGATGGCGGCTTTGGCGAAAAGTTCAAAGTTCAAAGTTGCAGCTAGAGGATTTCCAGGGAGATTGAGCACATAACTCTTACCAATACGCCCAAATGTTGTTGGTTTTCCTGGTTTAATATCTACTTTTTCGAAGATTGGCTCAAAATCAAAATAAGAAAACGCCTCTTTTGTGAAATCCGCATCGCCCACACTTACTCCGCCTGAAGTGATGATAAGATCATAATCAAGGGCAGTTTGTATCATCTCACAAAGTGCTTCTACGCTATCGTGGGCTGTTCCTAGAAAATCAGCCTTGCAACCAAGTTCACGAGATCGAGCAAGAAAAGTTGGGGTGTTGGTATTGTAAAGTTGATGCACACCAAGTTTTTCCCAGTGCATTTTAAGTTCGCTTCCAGATGCAAAGAGTGCGACGCGTGGTTTAGCATAAACTCTTACATGTGAGATACCCTGAGATGCAAGCAGAGTGATATGGTGGGCACAAAGGAGTGTATTTTTTTGCAAGATGCACTCTGCGACTTTGATATCTTCTCCCGAGAGACGGATATGCATGCCATGTTTTACCTCTTTAGAGAAACTGACAACTTTGCCATTGGTTTGTACCTCTTCAATAGGCACGATTGCTTCAGTACCAAAAGGGATTTTCGCTCCTGTCATAATCTTATACGCGCAGCCATCTTGGAGCTTGTATTCCTCTTTATCGCCTGCTAAAATTGTTGTGAGTATTGTTAAATTTGTATTGATTGCATCACATTTGAGGGCATAGCCATCCATTGCTGAATTATCATAGGGCGGGAGTGCATGTGTTGCAACGATGTCAGTTGCCAAGACATGGCCAATCGCTTCTTCAATGGAAAGAATTTTACTTTTTGTTGGTGTTATTGTTTTGTAAATGAGTTGCAGTGCTTCTTCGACCGATACATGCATCAGAAAAATCCTTGATATTTTTTAGACATATTATAGTAAAATTCGCTTATGAATTACATGTACACGACAAGCATTGATGCTCACAACTTGGGTGCAATTGCACTTTTAGTGATGATTGGACTAAATTTTTTGTTGCTTTTTCAAGCCAAAGAGCTGTTTGCTTACCGCAAAAAAATGGCGTATCTAACTCCGACAATTGCTGTGGTACTCGCATCGGTTCTCTTTACAGGCACAGTGATGATGGCGGCAAAACATCTGCACTTTACACTCGCAAATGTGGCGATGATTGTAGTTGGAGTTGTCTTTATTATTTTAGAAGCCAAAAGAGTTAAACCACTTAAACATCTTAAAAATTTGCCACATGCCATCCCTTTATATAGGGCTTATGCCATCAAAATCCTTTCGATAGAGTTTTTATTGCTTCTTGTAATATCACTTTGGATGTGGCTGTGATCTATGTTACTCACGAAGATGCAGGGCGCCAAGAGATAAATATTAAAGGTGAGATGCATAAATATCTCATCAAAGTAAGACGTCATAAAGAGGGCGATATCTTGATGTTTCGCTCAAGCGAAAATCTTGCAATGGCTTACATGTACGAGATAATTTCAATCGATCCAAGAGCCTTACATGTAAGCCTCTTGGAGTCGTATAAGAAAAAAGTAGAATCTTTCAAACGCTTACATGTAGGCTGGTGTGTCATCGATACAAACTCCGTGGAAAAAGTGTTGCCGATGCTCAATGAGCTGGGTGTGAAAAAGATTAGTTTTATCTATTGTGATAAATCACAGAAAAATTTTAAACCTGACTTTAACCGCTTTGGACGTATTTTGCAAAGCTCCTCTTCTCAGTGTGGCAGAACTGACGAGATGGAGTTTGAAACACTGAAAAATAGTGCGGAGTTTGTTAAAAAATATCCCGATACGGTTGTGTTTGATTTTTGTGAAGATTCACTCAGAGGTGATGAGAAGTTTGAAACAATTCTCATCGGGTGTGAGGGCGGATTTAGTGAGAGTGAAAAAAAGCTTTTAAGTGCGCAAAAGGTGTATAGGCTTGATACGCCGATGGTTCTGCGCTCTGAAACAGCAGTCGTGGCGGTTGCCTCAAAGATGTTATTGTAATAAAAGATTAATTTAGATACACTTGCATTTCAAAAAATCTGCCCCCATACGGATTTAAAATATATATAGATATACGCACGCAAACGTGTATCAAAAGGTTCCTATAATGAAAAAAGATATCCACCCAAATTTAGTTGATTGTACAGTTACTTGTTCATGTGGCAACACATTTGTAACAAAAGGTCAAAAAAGCGAAATGCAAATCGATATTTGTAATGAATGTCACCCATTCTTTACAGGTTCTGAACGTATGGTTGATACTGCTGGACGTATTGATAAATTCAAAAGACGTTACAACATGAACTAATCGAAGAGTTTAACACTTATGTTAACTCTTGTTCCAACTCCGATTGGAAATATTGGCGATATAACACTCAGAGCCATGAGCGCTTTGGGTGAAGCCGATATACTACTTTGCGAAGATACTCGCGTCACCAAAAAACTCATCTTGATACTTAAAGAGCGCTATAGCCTACTATGCAAGGAAAATCAACAATTTATTTCCCTGCATTCACACAATGAACACCATTTTGTTCAAAACCTTTCACCCGATTTTTTTGAAAAGAATGTTGTTTATGCAAGCGATGCTGGAATGCCAGGCATCAGTGATCCAGGGCAGCTTTTAGTTGCATATTGCAAAGACAATGGCGTCAAATATGATGTCCTCCCCGGAGCCAATGCCGTGCTTACTGCGTATGCAGCAAGTGGTTTTGTCGAGACAAGTTTTTTGTTTTTTGGATTTTTACCGCATAAAGGTGCTGATCGTGAGCGCGCTTTGCAAAAAGCACTCTATAATGGCTATACAACCATTGTATATGAATCGCCTCATCGCCTTGATAAACTTTTAGAAGAGTTGAGTAAAGAGGTGCCTACAAGAAAACTTTTTGTTGCAAAAGAGCTGACAAAGAAGTTTCAGCGATATTTGCATGGAAGCGCTCAAGAGATTACAAAAGCGCTTGATGGAAACTACAAAGGCGAATGGGTCGTTGTGATAGAAGCTGGCGAAGCGATCAACTCTAATATAAGCCAAAATGATATCTTAGAGTTAGAACTTCCCATGAAAACAGCTTCAAAGCTTATCTCTAAAATCACAGGTGAGAATCCAAAGAGTTGCTATAAAAGACTGCTTGAACTCAACTAAAAAATAGAAATTTTTGGTTAAAATTTCATTATGTTAATTTATGGAAAACAGCCAGTATATTATATACTGCAAAATCACCCCAAACTTGTTTCTAAACTCTACCTTGCAAAAGAGATAGATAAAAAAGAGTACTCAAAACTGATGAAGTACGATTTTGAAGTCAAGCGCATTCCAAGCGATGCCGCGGACAAGATGTGTAAAAGTTCAAATCATCAAGGCTTTTTAGCCGAGATAGAGGATTTTTCTCTCGCACCTTTCAAAACTTTTTTAAATAAAGATTTTGTCATCATACTCGCATCGATTACCGATGTAGGCAATATTGGCGCTATTGTGCGCAGTGCGTATGCGTTTGGCGTCGATGGTATTGTTGCAACTGGTGTAAAACAACTCGCCATCGAACCTATTATGCGAAGCTCAAGCGGAGCACTTTGTGATATGCCTTTTTCTGTCGTTACAAATCTTTATGATGTTATCAATGATTTGAAAATGTCAGGCTTTACGATTTATGGAGCTGTGACGGATGGAGAGGATATTCGAGATAGTAAGCCTGCGCAAAAACGGGCGATTATTCTTGGAAGTGAAGGCGAGGGCTTACCTCTTAAAGCTGTGGCAAGATTGGATGAAAAAATCTCCATAAAGATGGAAAATGGATTTGATTCTTTAAATGTCAGTGTAGCTGGAGCGATATTGATGGATAGGATGCGATTATGAGTGAAGATCTTAAAAAGTTAAAAGCAATTGGAGCACAAAAGATATATGAAAAAACGCATATTTCTCGTGTAAATATCGAATATATTTTAAATAAGTCGTTTGACAAACTTCCAAAGGTGCAGTTTCGAGGTTTTATTACTATTTTAGAGCGTGAATATAAAGTTGATTTGCAAGATGTTTTAGCGGAATTTGAAGCGCATACGGCAAAAGATGAAGAGATTGTTCAGTATATGAAGATTGACACAAAAGATTATGGAAAATTGAATAAAAAGTTGATTGTATTTGCACTTCTTGTGACGCTTCTTGTTGGATATTTTATTATTTCACATTTTACGCAAACGACAGTTGAAACCGTGGAGCTCAACAACACAGAGATTGAAGCCGCTCAAGCAAATTTGGAGCGTAATGAAACAGTTATCACTGAAGAAAACACCACTGAGGCCAACACTAGCATTGAAAACAATGTAACACTGCTCACACCTTCACCTCTAACGGTTGCAAAAACTACAAAATTTGAGATTATTCCTGGAAAAAAACTCTGGTTTGCGTATGTCGATATGGAAAATTCTAAACAGACTCAGATGACGATTAAAGAGAACTTTGATCTCAATGCTTCAAAAAACTATCTTTTAGAGATGGGACATGGAGTTTTAAAAATGGATCTAGGTGGAGAGATCAAAGAGTATAATGAAAAGAAGAAAAAATATTTTAAATTTGAAAATGGTTCTTTGAACGAGATCAGTCGTGATGAGTTTAAGGCTCTTAACAAGGGCAAAGCTTGGTAAAATTTTTTGTTGTTGGCCTCTTTTTATGCGCTTGCCTTATTGCAGATGAGAGTGTGACTCTAGATCAGACTCTTCAATCTATATTAGGAACAAAAAGCTATAACGCAAACAAAACATTTCTAGGGAGTGTTTTTAAACAAAAAACTCTTTACACTGATGGTACACATATAGATCTTCTTAGAGTAATGCAAACTCTTAAAGAGCATAGAATTATCACTCTCTCTTTAAAGGGTTCTCAAACTGTTACTCTTAGTTTTAAGACGCAAGGATCTTCAACATTTTTTGTAAAAACTCTCGCTGATGCTCTTAGGAATGTAGGTTATTACAAATATATTACAAAAAGCTCTAGTTTGGGTGGCTCTGTATTTACTTGGAGTATCCAATACAACGGCGATACAATGATTGATCCTATCCTCCTAGAAGCCCAACTTGCAAAATCAGGATTGCATATTGTGGGTGTGCAGGTTGAAAATCCAAGTTCATGGAATTATGAAATAGATATGAAAAATGCACATCTTGATGTCGATAAATTAGATGCTGGAAATAATATTAATTTAGAACAAGTAAATGGGGAACAGTGGATTGAGGTTTCTGCGGTGAGCAAAGTTGAAATCATTTCAGATTCTGCCAATAGCTGGTATCCATATGTATCTTTTTATGATAGAAATCTAAATTTGTTAAAAGTAGAAAAAGTAGATAAGAAAACATCTTTTCTTAATCTCAATTTGCCATCAGAGAGTGTTTATATGAAAATCTCAGATTTATATATGCTGAGCAACATGAAAAATGGTTTAAACATAGACGCAAAAGAGCCAAGGTAATTAAATATTGCCTTTAGAATATTTTAAAATGCTCTAATAGTATTTTAAATCCTAAGGCAATTAAAATAATTCCGCCAAGAACTTCTGCTTTACTTTCCAGTAAAGATCCTAATTTTTTTCCAATATATACGGCAATAAAACTTAGTAGAAATGTTACAATCCCAATGATGGAAGCTGCAAGATAGATATCTGTTTTCAAAAATGCGAATGTAGCTCCGACTGCCATTGCATTTATACTTGTTGCTATACCTAGGGTTATGAGTGTTTTATTGGAAAGATCGGTTACTTCATCGTCAAGTTCATCTTTAAATGCTTCATAGAACATTTTAGTGCCCAATCCAGCAAGAAGTATAAATGCTATCCAGTGTGAATAAGCTTGTACATAACTGGCAAAGCTAATTCCAATTAAGTATCCTGCGACTGGCATAGCTCCTTGAAAAAAGCCGAATATTCCAGCTGTAAAAAGGGTCCGTGAGAGGATAAGATCACGATATTTTGAGCCGATGGCAATTGAGACGGCGACTGAATCCATCGCAAGTGCAACAGCAAGAATGAGTAGGGTTTCGTTCATAAGATATCCTGAAAAAAATATGGCGAATTATAGCGTAAGGGAGAAATACAACTATGACATGGTTAATCATAAAGTATCTACTGACAGCGGGAGTAGTGGTTCTTGTTTCTGAGATGGCAAAGCGCAGTGACAAGCTTGGCGGGCTGATTGCAGCATTGCCAATGGTGACATTTTTAGCACTGATTTGGCTTTATCTTGAAAATCAGAGTAGTGAAAAAATTGCCAATCATGCATGGTACACTTTTTGGTATGTTGTACCGACTTTACCGATGTTTTTGGCATTCCCTTTTTTGCTAGAACGTCTTGGATTTTGGTTTGCACTTCTTGCTTGTGTCGGTATTACAATCAGCTCTTTTGTGATATTTTCACTGATAGTTCGTCAATTTGGAATTGAACTTTGGTGAGAATAGTTTAAGTTTAGGCATAAAAGAATCAAGATAATTTAGAGTGAGAGCTAAAGAATTTATAGAGATATTTATGTTAAAATTCCCAACTTTATTTAGGCAGGATGCAGTAATGTTTGATGAAATAAAATTTGATAGAATGGATAGACTTCCAAAATATGTTTTTGCAGAAGTCAATGAACTTAAAATGAAAGAGCGTCGCGCGGGCGCTGATGTTATAGATTTTAGTATGGGAAATCCCGATGGTGATACTCCTGCACATATTCGCGAAAAACTTGTAGAATCTGCCAAAAAAACAAAAACTCATGGATACTCTGTTTCAAAAGGGATTCCAAAACTGCTTCAAGCCATCGCTGATTGGTACAAACGCCGTTATGGTGTTGATCTCGATCCTCAAACTGAGTGTGTCGCTACAATGGGAAGCAAAGAGGGATATGCCCACTTGGCGTATGCCATTACAAATCCAGGCGATGTAGCAGTTGTGCCAGATCCTACCTACCCAATTCACTCGTATGCTTTTATTTTAGCGGGTGGCAATGTTGTGAAGTTTGGTCTTTCTTATGATGAAGATTATAAAGTGGATGAAAAGAAATTTTTTGAAGATTTAGAGCGTGTTTTTAAAGAAACAAGCCCAAGACCAAAATATGTTCTTGTCAATTTTCCTCACAATCCTACAACTGCGACAGTGACGCAGGAGTTTTACGTCAAACTCGTTGCTATGGCAAAAAAAGAGCGCTTTTATGTTATCTCTGATATCGCGTATGGTGATATTACTTTTGATGGCTATGTAACGCCATCAATTATGAGTGTTGCGGGTGCAAAAGATGTGGCAGTTGAGAGTTTTACCCTTTCAAAAAGTTACAATATGGCAGGCTGGCGTGTTGGTTTCTTTGTTGGAAATAAAAAACTCATCGGTGCCCTTCAAAAGATTAAATCATGGCTTGATTATGGGATGTTTACACCAATTCAAGTGGCAGCAACTGTGGCACTCAATGGTGATCAACAGTGTGTTTTAGATATTACAAGTAAGTATGAACACCGCCAAAATGTGTTGTTAGATGCGTTTAATAAAGCGGGATGGCCGATGAGAAAAAATCAAGCAAGTATGTTTGTTTGGGCAAAAATACCAGACTATGCGTTGCATCTTGGCTCTTTAGAGTTTTCAAAACAGTTGCTTAAAGAAGCGCATGTTGCAGTCTCACCAGGAATTGGTTTTGGAGAATATGGCGATGAGTATGTGCGTATCGCTTTGATTGAAAATGATAAACGTATCCGTCAAGCTGCAAAAAATGTCAAAGCGTTTTTGAAAAAGCTGCAAGCTGCTAAGGATAGCGAGTGATTAAAGTTGGAATTATTGGTGTTGGAACGGTTGGAACATCAGTAGTCAATATCTTAAAAGCAAATCAAGAGATTATCTCGGCTCGTGCTGGAACAAAAATAGAAGTAAAAAGTGGGGTTGTTCGTAATCTTTCTAAAAAAAGAGATCTTGGTATTTTCCTCAGCGATAATGTCAATGATGTGCTTGATGACCCTGAGATTGACATTGTTGTAGAGCTTATGGGCGGTGTTGAGGATGCTTTTCGTGTCGTTAAACACGCACTCAAAAATGGCAAAGCGGTTGTTACAGCCAACAAAGCACTTTTAGCGTATCACCGTTATGAGTTGCAAGAGCTTGCCGGTGATTTGGCTTTTGAGTATGAAGCCAGTGTTGCGGGTGGTATCCCTATTATTAATGCGCTTCGTGATGGACTTTCTGCAAATCACATAGAGTCAATTATGGGCATTATGAACGGTACATGTAACTATATGCTCACAAAAATGAGTGCAGAGGGAGTTTCTTATACTTCTATTTTAAAAGAAGCGCAAGAACTCGGCTACGCCGAAGCGGACCCAACTTTTGACGTAGGCGGATTTGACGCGGCCCATAAGCTTCTTATCTTAGCAAGTATTGCGTATGGAATCGATGCAAAACCTGAAGATATCTTGATTGAGGGGATAGAAAATATTGCCCAAGAGGATATCAATTTTGCAAAGGAGTTTGGCTATACAATCAAACTTTTAGGGATTGCAAAAAAAGATGGCAATCAAGTCGAACTCCGTGTACATGCTGCTCTGATCAATGAAGATGCGATGATTGCAAAAATCAATGGCGTAATGAACGGGATAAGTGTCGTGGGCGATAAAGTAGGCGAAACGCTTTTTTATGGCGCAGGTGCTGGCGGTGATGCGACGGCGAGTGCAGTGATTGCAAATATCATCGATATCGCAAGAAGTGGCAAAAGTAAACCGATGCTAGGTTTTGATAAACCGCTAGAAGGCGGACTCAAACTTAAATCGATGGATGCAATCGTCTCAAAATACTATCTACGCATCAATGTAACAGATAAAGCGGGTGTGCTTTCAAAAATTACAGCACTCTTTGCAAGTCACAATATTTCCATAGAAACGATCTTACAACGTCCATCGCGTGATGCCAGTGCAAACCTTTTGATCTCGACACATACTGCGGTTGAAAAAGATATACAGGAGATGATAAAAAACATTGAAGCGCTCGATTTTGTGAACTCTAAACCTGTAATGATTCGCATCGTTTGAAGATTCTCATAACTGGAGCAAGTAGTGGCATTGGTGCCGCACTCGCTCGTCATTATGATAGCGCCGAAAATCAACTTATCTTACTCGCTCGCGATACAAAAAGACTCAAACAGCTGCAAAAAAGCCTTACATGTAAGGCCCAAATCATCAGCGTTGATGTCACGGATTTTAAACTTTTACAAGCAGAAATTGCAGCTATTGGCTCGCTTGATATGGTCATTTTAAATGCGGGAATCTCCATTGGCCACTCTTTGGAAGTGACGCCTTTTGATGACTTTAAAAAACTTTATGATACCAATCTTTTATCTTCTCACGCTATTTTAGAGCCTTTACTTCCAAAATTTAAAGAGCAAAAAAGTGGAACCATTGTGTTTATATCTTCGCTCGCTTCAATCATCTCAATGCCCAGTTCTGTGGCGTATAGCTCATCCAAACGTGCACTCAACGCGTACGCTGAGGGAATGAGATATAAATACAAGCCTTATGGAATCGATATTATAAACATTTTACCTGGATTTATAGATACCCCTTTGACTCAAAAAAACAGTTTTTCCATGCCATTTTTGATGAGTCTAGAAGCGGGAACGCAAAGAATCACCAAAGCCATTGAGCGAAAAAAAAGATTTTATGCGTTTCCGCTGAGATTTTATTTAGTTATAAAAGTTTTAAATTTGCTTCCGTACTTTTTAAGAGAAAAGATAATAAACTCCACATACAAATGAGATAGGATACGATGCATGGAAAATAGAGAGATAATCGATAGTGTGTGTACTTACTGCGGTGTTGGATGTGATATTGCAGCAAAGGTGAACACTGCTGAAAATAAAATTGAGAGTATTTTTGCGCATCCAGATGGAGTTGTTTCTCAAGGTAAGCTTTGCATTAAAGGCAAATACGGCTTTGATTTTGTTGATTCGCCCGATCGTTTGCGAGTTCCACGTATCCGTAAATCCTTTTTAGAAAAAAATCATACTATAAAAGAGCAGATCGCTTCTGAGCTTGTGGATTTTGATGCAACTTGGTTTGAAACATCTTTAGACGCTGCCACAACAGCTGCTGCTATGAAATTGCGCGAGATTCAAAAAGAGTATGGAGATAAAAGTGTCTGCTCAATTGGCGGCGCGCGCAGTTCATGTGAAAGTTCCTATCTTTTTCAAAAATTTACTCGTCATACCTTAAACTCCCCACATGTAGATAACTGTGCACGGGTGTGTCACTCTCCAAGTCTCAAAGGGATGCGTGCAACCATCGGCGAGGGCGCTGCTACAAATCCTTACAATGATATTTATAAATGTGAGTTTATGATTGTTATTGGTTCAAATATGACCGAAGCACATCCTATTATCGCAAATAGAGTGCTTGACGTAGCGCGTGAACATGATAATTTAGCTGTTTTTGATGTGCGAGAGATTAAGCTCCATCGCTTTGCAAAATACAAAGCGATTTTGCCACATGAAGCGAATCTTTTAGTGTTGAATATGCTCGCATATGTCATTATTGATGAAGAGCTTTATAGTGATAGCTTCATCGCCGAGCGCACAAAAGGGTTTTTAGAGTTTAAAGCAAAAATCCTTGCAGATCCTTACGCAAATCCAAAATATTTTGAGAAGATTGCAGGGTATGAGTATCTCTCAAAGATGATTCCAAAAATCGCGCGTGAGTATGCACTCAAAAAATCGATGATCTTTTGGGGACTTGGAATAACGGAGCATTTGGATGGTTCTTATGCTGTTATGGCGATTACCCATTTGGCCTTGATGAGTGGAAATATTGGAAAAAGCGGTGCAGGACTGATGCCGCTTCGTGGACAAAATAATGTTCAGGGCACTTGCGATATGGGAATGCTTCCTTACTACGACCCAGATTATCAAACACCAAAAGAGATAGGGCTGATGACTCCCCAACTTGTTGATGAGATGTTAGAAAATCGCATCAAAGCGGTGCTTGTTGTGAGTGAAGATATTACGCATATCCATCCAAATCTTAACAAGATTAATGCGGCTATAAACAATCTTGATCTTATTTTTGTACAAGAACTTTTTATGACAGATGTGGCACAGCGTGCAGATATTGTTGTGGGAGTCAAATCTGCGTATGAGAAAACAGGCGTGTATATCAATGCGATGCGTCGCCTTCACCTTTCACAACCGCTTGTCAAATCAGACCTGCCAGATGACTGGGAAGTCTTGCAGATGCTTGACAACAAAATGGGTGGAACGGCGAATTATAAAAATTCAAATGAGATTTGGGATGAGGTGCGTGAAGTCGCATACCGCCGTTTTAGCGGAGCTTCTTATGTACGACTCCAGCGCCATAGAAAACGTGGATTGCAGTGGCCCGTGCATACAGAAGATACGCCGATTTTGCATCAGCTTGATTTTAGAACAGAGGATGGATTGGGCGTGTTTTGCTACCATCAATACGAACTTCGTGGCATGGTTGAAGAGATTTTACAAAAAGATCTCACAGGATATCATCTCACAACGGGAAGAACGATTGCTCACTATAACAATGCAGCGCAAACAAAACAGAGTGAAAAACTCAACAAGCGTTATGATGAAGATATTTTACTTGTGCATGAAGGAGACAGAGCCGATTTTACAACACCAACTGTTATTCTAAAATCAGAGTTTGGAGAGACAACACCTTTGACAATAGCGTTCACTGAAAAAGTGCAGCCAAAAACATTGTTTTGTACCTTTCACCATGCAAAATCCAAGATTAATAATCTTTTTGGAGACAAGTGTGACGAGCTCGTCTTGACTGCTGCATTTAAGTCTATAAAAGTTGCAATAGTTCCAGTTATATGAGCCGAGCAAAAGGGGATATAGCCGAGTCTAAAGCGTGCCACTATCTTTTTGAAAATGGGTTTCAGATAGTTGCGAGAAACTTTTATTCGCGATTTGGCGAGATTGATATTATCGCTTTTAAAGAGGAAGTATTGCATTTTGTCGAAGTGAAAAGCGCACTTGAATATGAACTTGCCATCCAAAATATCACTCCCTCTAAAATGAGAAAACTGCTTAAAACAGGTGATGTTTACTTGAAGAAAAATGGTGTTGCATCTGCTTACATGTATGATGCAGTTATTGTGACTCCTAAAGGAATTGAGATATTGGAAAATATCACATTTTAATTTTAGAAAAGGGTATTAGCCTTTTGAGCATAAGAGAGTTTAAAGATATGATTTGTATAATACAAGCAATACATATACAAAAAAAGGAATGTGCACAATGGCTAAATACATAGAACTAACTTCAGCAAATTTTGAAGAAACGATTAACGAAGGCGTTGCATTGGTGGACTTTTGGGCTCCATGGTGTGGGCCTTGCCGTATGATTGCTCCCGTTATCGAAGAGCTTGCAGCTGATTTTGACGGAAAAGCAAAAATCTGTAAAGTAAATACTGATGAAGAGCAAGATATTGCTGTCAAATTTGGTATCCGTTCAATTCCAACTATTTTATTCTTTAAAAATGGTGAATTAGTTGAGCAAATGGTAGGAGCAGCTTCTAAACAAGCGTTTCAAGACAAACTAAACGCTCTTTTATAATCCAAGAGCTGTGATGGCTCAAGCAGTACATCCGCTTGAGCCATCATGAGTTTTTTCTCTATTTTTATATCCTTCGCTTTCCAATTTATCCAAAATCACACCCATTTATGCAAGAACTCTATTATAAAAAAAGTCAAAGATACTCTTTATAAACAAGATAGTATGATACATAATATATGAGATTACATAAAAGAGTTTTGATATGGAAAATATGATTTTAGATTGTGCAATTATTGGTGGTGGGCCAGCTGGTCTTACCGCAGGGCTTTATGCTACGCGCGGTGGTTTAGAAAATGTTGTCATGTATGAAAAAGGGCTTCCTGGAGGAGCTATTACTCAAAGTAGCGAGATTGAAAATTATCCAGGGGCAGTGGGCGAAATAACGGGTATGGAACTGATGGAATCATGGCCGCAGCAGTGTCAAAAGTTTGGACTCAAGCATGAAATGTCTGAAGTAACTCGTGTCTCTCGCAGGGAAAATGGAAACTTTTTAGTGCATAAAAGCGATGGCTCTACGCAAGAATCCTATAGCGTTATTGTATGTACGGGCTCAACTCCAAAACGTGCGGGATTTGCTGGAGAAGAGAAATTTTTTGGGCGGGGCGTGAGTACATGCGCTACGTGTGATGGTTTTTTCTATAAAGGCAAAGAGGTTGCAGTAGTAGGTGGCGGAGACACTGCTCTTGAAGAAGCACTGTATTTGGCAAAAATATGCAAAAAAGTCACGCTCATCCATCGCCGCGATAGTTTTCGTGCAGCACCAAACACAGTGCAGCGTGTCAAATCGACAGCAAATATAGAACTTTTACTCAATGCCACTCCCCAAGAAGTGTATGGCGACGCTATGGGTGTATCGGGAATTCGCGTTGGATTTGTAGATGGCCAAACTAAGGAGATTGAAGTTCCCGGAGTGTTTACTTTTGTTGGAAATAATGTCAATAATCAAGTCTTACTCCAAGAGAGTGGGGAGTTTTTGTGTGCACTCAATAGCAGTGGAGAGGTGATTGTGGATTTGAGTATGAAAACTTCAGTCGCGGGTCTTTTTGCAGCAGGAGATATCCGCACAGAAGCACCAAAACAGGTTGTTTGTGCGGCTGGAGATGGTGCAGTTGCTGCACTCAAAGCGATTGCCTATGTGGATGAAAAATTAAATCACTAATACAGAGAAAAATAGGAAGGATATACGTATGATAAAAGTCGGAGTTTTTGGAGCAAGTGGAAGAGTCGGACGCTTGTTGATAGAGGATTTAAAACAGGAAAAAGAGATTTCTCTTGCAACGGTTTATGTGAGAGAGAGCCTTGAATTCTCTATTGATCCGTCTGTCTTAGTTACCAATAATATGCATATATTTTTAAATGCATGTGATATTGTCATCGATTTTTCGCTTCCTGAGGCGTGTCAGCTTTTACTTGAAGAAGCCATGAAATCTCCAAAACCTCTTGTAATTGGAACAACAAGTTTAGATTTGCATCAGATGAATCTTTTAAAAGATGCAAGCGAGGTGATGCCAATTTTATATGCGACAAATATGTCCTTAGGCGTTGCTCTTTTAAGTAAACTTGTTCACATTGCATCTTCTACTTTGGAAGGGTTTGATATTGAGATTGTAGAACAACATCATCGACATAAAAAAGATGCACCAAGCGGAACAGCTTTGACGCTTGCGCACTCTGCCGCAGATGCAAGAGGGCTCAACCTAGATAAAGTAAGAGTCAGTGGAAGAAATGGCAATATTGGCGAGAGAAGTAAAGATGAAATTGCAGTGATGGCACTTCGTGGTGGCGATATTGTCGGACGACATACGGTTGGTTTTTACAATGAGGGAGAGTTTCTAGAACTCAACCACACAGCAACGAGTAGAAGCACTTTTAGTAAGGGTGCCTTGCGCGCTGCAAAATGGTTGGTTGCTAAACCAAAAGGCCTTTATACTATTGCTGATTGTTTAGAGTTATAGTTTTGCTTTAAAAAGGGCTCTTTTAGCTCTTTTTGAGTAGAATTCGCAAATAGAATGATTTAACATTTACAAGGATTTTATCTTGCTTGAAAATATGAATGAAAAGTGTGCGGTAGTCGGGATTTTTGGTCATCCAGAAGCGTCCAAATTGGCTTATTTTTCTTTGCATGCCCTGCAACATCGTGGTCAAGAAGCCGCTGGAATCTCCTCAGCAGATGAGAATAAACTGCACACCATCAAAGATCGTGGGCTTGTTACAACTGTGTTTGATGAGAAAAAACTTGAGACTCTAAAGGGTCAAAATGCCATTGGTCACACAAGATATTCTACAGCGGGTGACGACTCTATCCTTGACGCACAGCCTGTTTTTGCAAGATACGATCTTGGAGAAATGGCGATAGTTCATAATGGAAACTTCACAAATGCGCAAGAAGTCCGCGAGGCACTTATTAAAAAAGGTGCGATTTTTCAAACCTTTATGGACACAGAAAATCTTATCCATCTTATCGCAAAAAGTGAGAAAGAGCATCTTATAGAGCGTATTATTGATGCAGTCAAACGCATTGAAGGCGCTTTTTCTCTCGTGTTTTTAAGTCGCACAAAAATGTTTGCTATGCGCGATAGATTTGGATTTCGTCCTTTGAGTCTTGGGCGAATTCCTAACGGCGGGTACGTTGTTGCGAGCGAAACCTGCGCTTTTGATCTTATTGGTGCCAAATATATTCGTGATGTAGAACCTGGTGAATTGCTGATTTTTGAAGAGGATAGAGCACCTCAAAGTATTAAAGTGTTTGAACCGACTCCAAAACACTGTATTTTTGAATATGTTTATTTTGCGCGTCCAGACTCGAGTGTTTATGGGCAAAGTGTCTATCAAATGAGAAAAAATATGGGAATGGAACTCTCAAAAATCAAACCAGTTGAGGCTGATATGGTTATCCCTGTTCCAGATGGTGGCGTGCCCTCAGCAATCGGATACTCTCAAGG
Source organism: Sulfurimonadaceae bacterium (assembly GCA_036169815.1). Lineage (GTDB taxonomy): Bacteria > Campylobacterota > Campylobacteria > Campylobacterales > Sulfurimonadaceae > Hydrocurvibacter. The sequence goes on along the minus strand of JAVHOA010000107.1, from coordinate 14,609 downwards.
AAGCGGAATTCCTTATGAGATGGGTATTATGCGTAACCACTATGTTGGGCGTACTTTTATTGAACCAACACAAGAGATGCGCGACCTTAAAGTCAAGATGAAACTCTCTCCGATGGTTGATATTATCAAAGGCAAATCTGTTATTGTAGTGGATGATTCTATTGTGCGTGGAACTACTTCAAGAAGAATTGTACGTATGCTCAAAGATGCGGGTGCTAGAGAGGTGCATATGCGTATCTCCTCTCCGCCAACAACAGATCCATGTTTTTATGGTGTTGATACTCCGGATAAAGATAAGTTGATTGCAGCAAATATGTCTATTGATGAGATTTGTGCTTTTATTGAAGCGGATTCTTTGGCATATTTAAGCGAAGAAGCACTTTTGAGAAGTGTGAATGCAACCGATGAAGATAAATACTGCACTGCGTGTTTCACTGGAAAATATATCGTTTAGGCATGAATACAAAACAGATATACACTTTTGGAAAATACTTACAAGATAAGTTCGGAACAAAAGTGCATAAAACGGCAGTTTCAATCTCGGGATTTACATGTCCAAATATTGATGGAACTGTTGCAAGGGGCGGATGTACTTTTTGTGAAAATGACTCTTTTAGTCCAAGTTTGGACACAGTTAAACCGCTTAAAGGGTTTCACCTTAACCTCAAAACGCACGAAAATCCATTTTTAGACAAACAACTTCTTCAGCTCGAACTCCAATTTAACGCTTTGAGTGCTCGACAAAAACAAGAGTACGGCACACAAAATTTTTTAGTCTATTTTCAATCCTTTACAAACACTTATGCTCCCTTTGCAACACTCAAAGCTCTGTATGAAAAAGCGCTCTCATTTGAGGATGTTGTGGGACTAAGTATTGGGACAAGAAGTGACAGTATTACAGAGGAAACACTAGAGTATCTCGCCTCTCTTGCCAAAACAAAAGAGATATGGATAGAGTTTGGAATCCAGTCGGTTTATGATAAAACGCTCGAGCGTATCAATCGTGGTCATGACAGTGCAAATGTTAAAGAGTGGATTTTAAAAGCAAAAAAAGCGGGTTTAAATGTGTGTGGACATCTCATCTTTGGGCTTCCCGATGAAGATGAGGCGATGATGCTCCAAACTGCTAGGGCTGCGTATGAATGGGGTATTGATTCGGTGAAGTACCATCCGCTTTATGTGGTAAAAAAAACCGCTTTGGCAAACGAGTATGCGCGCGGCGAGTTTACACCCATAGACCAAGCGCAGTACCTTAGTGTTTTAAAGCAAGCACTTGTGATGAAACCCTTACATGTAAGCGTTCAGAGGATTACCGCTGGCGTGGATGATACCTCTCTTGTTGCTCCACAGTGGTGCCGCAATAAAAACAATCAAATCAAAGAGATTAACGCTGCATTAAAAAAAATAGGTCTAAAATACTGAGGCTTTTTTGTTTACATGTAACCTTTATTTACAATCAGTGCTTAAAGAGAGATTGTACTCTTTCTTGTAAGTAAATGGTTCTACAATAATTCTTAATTCCCTTGTTTCACCCTTTCTAATTCCATTTTCCGCTACCCACACTTTTTGAAAAGGATTGAGTGGAAAAAGCGTATCGAGTATTATATTGTGGGCAACTTTAAAAATATTGACTTGTACCTTACATGTAGCAAAATCTCTTTTAGATTCATTGGTAAGTGTGCCTTTAACAATGAGAGTTGGCGTAAACTGCAAAGCTTTCACCTCGGTGATTTTGGAACTGTTTTTATAGAGATATTTATGTAGTTGGATATAGCCTACGAAGGGAGCGACAAAAAGAGTAGCAAGGCTTAAAATAAGAAAAATCGAAGCTAGGATATGTTTTTTTCGCAACAAAAGCGTCATAATAAGTAGAAGCAAAAACAGGACAAAGAGCGCACTAAAAAGGATATAGTCGTAATTGTTGAGTCCATGAGCAAACGCTAAAATTTTTGCTTTCATGATTCTCTTGCGTTCTTTTCAGCGATTCCACTTAGGTTAAATCTACGTGCGAGTTCTTGTTTGATGCGATCTGGTGAGATATTTTTATATGCAAGTGCTACAAGCATATGATACGTTAAATCTGCTGCTTCATAAATCATCTCTTTTTCATCATCATCTTTAAACGCGAAAGTAAACTCGCCTGATTCTTCGATTACTTTTTTGAGGATGGTATTTTCCCCTTTGCTAAAAAGTTTCGCGGTCCAAGAAACAGAAGGATCGGCATTTTTTCTCTCTTGGATGGTGTGATACAGCGTATCAATCACCCCATACATCGCATCCGTATTGACCTCTACTGCTGTTTGAATGCTACCAGATTTGAGTTCCGTAAAGAAGCAAGAGCGCCTTCCAGTGTGGCATGCAACGCCCTCTTGCGTCACTTTAAGTAAAAGTGTATCGTTATCACAGTCAAGATAAAAAGAGTGGATGGTTTGGATATGTCCACTGCTCTCTCCCTTTTTCCAAATACGCTGTTTTGAGCGAGAGAAGTAGTGCGCAATATTTGTTTGCAGTGAAAGTAAAAGTGCTTCTTGATTCATATAAGCCATCATCAGCACTTCATTGTTTGTCACATCTTGCACGATAACGGGAAGTAGTTCCTGTTTCTTCCAATCAATACGATTGAGTATCTCTTGCATATCTATTTTCCTTCATAAAAAGCTTTTGCCACAAAGGCGGTAAGCGCCCTTTTGGACGCTTACATGTAAGGGTTATTTTGTGCTTGTAAGGTTTTCTTTTGAGTGTTTCATATCGACCCAGATATTTGGAGTAGATCCTCCGGGAGTTAAGAAGATCTTAGCATCTTTATTTTGGGAAAGAGCCTCGTTAAATTTTCCTTGCACTTTGATTTGTTCGAGTTGTAAAAGCTGGCGTGTGAGTGATTTTGAGATAAGCAAATTTGCTTTGGCATTTGCTTGGGCTTCAATGGTCACAGCATCTGCCTTTCCTTGCGCATCAACGGCACGTTTAAGGGCTTCTTGTTTTGCACGCGCAACCTCTTGTTCCGCTTTTTGGACCTCTTGCTTTGCAATCTGCACGCGCTCTATTTGATCTTTTACTTTCTCAGGTAAAAGAATTTCACGAAGCTGGATAGATTGTAAAATTGCTGGAGAAGAGGGAAGTGCTTTGACATTGTCACGGATACCATCCTCTATTTTTGCAGCAATTGCATTTCTTTCATTTGGGAGTGATTCTGCCTCATAATTTCCAACGACATTTCTTACAACATCTCTCACAACAGGATTAATAATCTTGTCTTCCCAGCTAAATCCCCAGTTTGAGATGGTTTGTGCTGCATACTGAGCATTGAGTCTGTACTGAACTGTGAGTTCTATGGAAACTGGAAGTCCACGTTTATCTAGAACGGTGATAGCTGGTTTTGTGCTCATTCCATCATCTTGATCATTCTTTTCCAAACCACTTGCATAGTTGATGATGCGCACTTTTGTATCAACGGCATACACTCTTTGAATAACGGGAACAATAAAATGTAAACCTGGAAGTAGCGCTTGCTCTTGGTATTTTCCGTTTGTAGAGAGAATTCCGCGCTCTCCCTCTTGGATAATAACAAAAGGTTTTGCAATCACTAAAAGAAGCAAAATGCCCACTACGACATAAAGAGTGACCGATTTTCCACCGTTAAAGTTAAAATCTATCTTTGGAGGTCTTGGCCCTTGCGGCTTTTCGTTATCGCCGCCGTTTTGATTTTTTTTCTTGTTGAAATAGTCATTCATATCTGATGCCATAGATGTTTCCTTTGTTTGCGTGCGTAAAATGAGTTAGTTGATATAGGTTAAATAGTGCTCATACTCAGGAACACGTCCAAATACGATGTCAAAATAGAGTGATTGGAGCTTTTCTGTCATTGCTCCGCGCGCACCATTTCCGATCTCTCTGGCATCAACAATACGTACCGGAGTAATCTCCGCTGCTGTTCCTGTTAAAAACGCTTCATCAGCAACATAAACATCTTCACGAGAGATACGTTTACGAACCACAGGAATACCAAGGTTTTCAGCCATTTCGATAACTGTTTTTTGTGTGATAGATTCAAGTGAGTTGTCATTTGGAGGCGTGATTAACACTCCATTTTTGACCATAAAAAATGATGCACCGCTCGCTTCTGCGACATAGCCTTGATCATCAAGCAAGAGCGATTCATCATAGCCACAATCAATCGCTTCATATTTTGCCATTTGCGAGTTTAAGTAGTTTGCTGTTGCTTTTGCTTTTCCCATGTTGGAGGTGTTCGCAGGACGAGTCATTGAGACGATTTTGAGTTTAATCCCTTTTGCCATTCCCTCTTCACCAAGGTACGCACCCCATTCCCAAGATGCCAAAACTGTCTCAACGGGTGCGTGTTTGTGGTACACACCCATAACGCCATAACCCAAAAAGGCGAAAGGACGGATGTAAACATTGTCTCCAGTAAACTCATTTTTTCTGATGAGTTCCACTTGTGCAGCATTGAGCTCCTCAACACTGTAAGGAATCTCTATCAAGGTCATTTTTGCAGACTCTTTGAGTCTTTTTGTGTGGTCGCCCAGACGAAAAATCGCATACCCTTTTGCAGTTTTATACGCTTTTGTTCCCTCGATTACGCCATTTCCATAATGCAGTGTGTGTGAAAGTACATGCACATGTGCATCATCCCAATTAACAAATTTTCCATTCATCCAAATATATTTTGACTTATCCATACCGCTTCTCCATAGAGCAAATTAAAAGTTGGATATCTTATCGAAATAGCGATTTGCATTTTATTAAATTTGTATCTAAAGTTTTATAAATCCCAACAACTCTGAAAACACGAGGGCTCTTTGCTCGGGTGCAACCATTTTATCTACCATATTGGCAAGATTTTCATTTACATGTAACACGAGATTGCTGATACTTTGCGGTTTTTCTCTAAGATTGGCGTTTGTGAAGCGCTCATAGCTTGCATAGGGCTCTTTTTCTGCGAGTTTATTGTAGAGATGGCGACCAAGTTCAAAGAGTTCATACTCTTCATTTTTCCCAGTTCCGCTTACTTTGTTGATGTCAAACTCAAGCGCTATGTGTTGCGTTTTACTATAGGCTTTGAGCTGCATTACAAAACCGATGTAGGCCGATGTATAATGGCTAAGTACACGTTCATGAAACTTCTCAAAACTCTCATTTGTTGTGCGTAACTTTTTATATTCAAGCATCAAACTCTCTACATAAAGGTGTGCATAGCGCAAAGGTGCGGCTTTGATTACGCTAGTACCCTCAACCCCTTCACTCACAAGTTTGCCGCCAAGGGAGATATGTACACCATCTTCTGTAACACCGTTCACTTTGGCTTTGCATCCCTCAAACCCGATATCTCCAAGTCCATGCAGTCCACATCCCTTGACGCATCCTGACCAGTACATACGCACACGCCCGCCATCAAGTGGGACATTTTGGCTGAGATACTGCGACATGTTGATAGCATCTTGTTTGTTTTCTATGACTCCATAAGCGCAGTGTTTTGTACCCGCACAGGCAATAAGGTTGTTAAAATAGGGCGTATTGATGTTTTTATATTTGTTGAAAAAATTTTCCGCTAAAAGTGAGGACACATCTTTTACACCTAAGATATAGATGTTTTGCGAGGTACTAAAGCGAATCTCGCCATTGCCATATTGGAGGCTTAAATCGCTTACATGTAAGAGATCACTTCCACTGAAAATACCTGAAGGTACGACAATATGCACGCCAAAACTGCCATCTCGCAGTTGCACTTTTCCATGATCTGCGTCATTAAAGTCAAGGCTTGTCATCGTCTCTCCAGCAGTTGCAAAAGGGATATTTGCATTTTGGCGGATTGCCTCAGAAATCGCTTCCATTCCTACGTCTTCTATGAGAAATTTGAGGCGATTTTTGTTGCGATTATCACGATATCCAAATCGTTTAAAAAGATTGATAATGGACGCATACGCTTTTAAAACTTCTTCTTCATTGGAGAGAAAAATATTTGCATTTTTTGCTATTTCGCCTACTTTACCGCCAAGGTACATGTTATACCCATACACCCCATCTTTTTGCGCCAAGATAAAACAGCAGTCATGCCCAAAAACATTACAGCGGTTGGAAAGTGAGCCACTGATGGCGGTGTTGAACTTTCTTGGAAGTGCGCTTATCCATGCTGGATCGTGCAAAAACTGATTTTGGAGTTTTAAAAGTAGGGCTTGCGATGGCAAAATAGTATCAAATCCAAATCCATTGAGGGGATCATTGACGATATTTCGAAAGTTATCCACACCCGTTTGAAAGGAGTCAATGCCAACGCTTTGGAGTTTTTGAAGTAGGGCGGGAATATTTTCTATATCAAGATATCTTAGTTCAATCTGCGCACGGGTTGTGATATCGATATAATCTTGTCCAAAATCACGTGCAACTTCCCCAATCACTCGGGCTTGTGCAGCAGTGAGATGTCCGCCAGCGACACGTACGCGCATCATAAACTGTTTTGGTGTGAGATCATCTTTGTCAAAGATTCCAAAGCATTTGAGAAAATATTTTTTATCCTCATCTGGGATAGAGTCGTAACCGTTTTGTGAATAAAAATCGAGTTTCTCGTAAACTTCCATAGGCGATTTGAGTGTTTTTATCTCCTCTATTTTATTCATTTTTTTGTTTCTTGCGTCAAACGCTACTTGTAATTTTTGCATTATTCTTCTCCGTATTTAGGTAATATACTATGGAGATTTACGACATCTCCAAACACGATAAGCGCAGGGCGCAACGCATCTTTGCACAGCTCTTCGAGTTCTTCGAGCTTGCCTATGCGCACGCTTTGATCTTTTCGTGAAGCGTTTGAGATGATGGCTACATCTTTGTCCATATCCACGCCAATATTTGTCGCACATTTTTTGATCTCTTTTGCTCGTGAAACTCCCATAAGCACGACAACGGTATGATTGGTAAACTTCAAAAGCGGGATCCACTCCAAATTCACACGGTTCCCCGCTAGGTGTGCTGATACTATGGACAGATTGGTTGCATATCCTCGAGCAGTTGGTGCTATTCCACTTAAAAGCGGTCCTGCAATAGCTGAGGAAATTCCTGGAATCACCTCGACACGAATCCCATTCTCAACCATACTGATCGCCTCTTCACTGCCGCGTCCAAAGATGTAAGGATCTCCGCTTTTAAGCCGTGCAATACTCAATCCTTGGAGTGCGTATTCTGAAAGTAAACGGTTAATCTCCTCTTGTTTGACGGAATGAAACCCTTTTTGCTTGCCAACAAAGACACGTATTGTCTCCTTTGGGATAATATCAATAATCTCTTGGGCAATAAGATGGTCAATAAAAACAACATCTACGTTTTGGATGATGTTGTAGGCTTTGATGGTGAGGAGCTCCACATCGCCTGTCCCACAACCTACAAGATAAACTTTAGAGAGTAGTTTTTTTGTTTTTGCTCTCGTTTGTTCTTTGTCAATGATTCCATTTTTGCGAAGTTCCATCGTTTCATTTGTAAGGAGTTCTATCTCTTTTGGCACGAGTCCAGCTATCTTATCACGCACGACTTGGGTGATAGTAGGCGATGCTCCAGCAGAGCTCACAGCTATTTTGAGTGCGCCATACTCTAAAAGCGAAGCAAAATAAAAATCACAAAGCTCTGGAACATCTACGATATTGATGAGAATATTTCTCTCTTTTTTTGCTTCAAGTAAAAGTGTGGCTACCTCTTTTGCGCCTGTCGCATCGATGATGATCTCAAAATCTTTGATATCCTCTTTACAAAAAGGCTTACATGTAAGCAATTGTTTGGATACACTAGTTTGGCAAAGATCTTTCATTTGTTGGCTTACATGGTAGGCTATAACTTCAAAATCTATGTTGTTTCTATGTAAAACTTCTGCTTTTTGCAAAGCAACATTTCCAGCACCGATAAGCAGAATCTTTTTGTTATGTAAGACTATAGGCAATGTTTTCATTTTTTAATCCTCTATGTGATTGATTTGAAAATTTTAACACTTATTTAATGTAAAGTTAAAGTTTATATGATTAAAAATTAAGCAATAAGCCGATTAATTTCCATCATTATCCTGTTATAATTTTGTTGTTTAAATTTTATTAATGAAAAATTAAGGAGAACACAATGGCGGGATTTAAAGATTTAAAAGGACAGGGACACTGGCCAACACTGTTGGCGGCATTTTTGTATTTTGATTTTAGTTTTATGGTGTGGACTATGCTTGGGCCACTGGTAACGGAGATCGGCGAAGCCTTAGCTGCTGGCGGATTTTTTATGAGTGAGGTGCAAAAAGCGACTTTGCTTTCTATTCCTATTTTGTCGGGCGCTATTTTGCGTATTTTACTTGGTTTTGGCGTTGATAAATTTGGTGCAAAAGTAACCTCCCTTGTTTCACAAGCACTTGTTATTGGGGTTTTGTTTTATGCTTATTTTCGAGGAGCTGGGATTACTTATGATGAGCTTATTATCGTTGCTTTTGGTCTTGGAGTTGCTGGAGCTTCTTTTGCTGTGGCGCTGCCTCAAGCGGGTCAATGGTATTCGCCAAAACTTCAAGGTGTTGTTTTAGGTATCGCAGGAGCTGGTAATATCGGGGTAGTTATTGACTTTTTATTTGCGCCAAAAATTGCGCAGATTTGGGGATGGGAATCAGTATTTTTAGTTGGAGCACTACTTTCAAGTATTATTTTTATAACCTATATGTTTATGGCAAAAGATGCCCCAGCAGAAGTTTATACGCCACGCCCTAAAAAGCTCAAAGATTATGCAAAACTTTTAAAAGATAAGGATACATGGTGGTTTAATATCTTTTATGCGATTAGTTTTGGAGGTTTTGTTGGTTTTGCGGGGTATATGAAAGTCTATCTTATGGGAACCTATCAGGCGGATATGAGCGCATTTGGTTTAGCATTTTTGGATGAGAGCAACGTGAAAGTCGTGGCGGGTTATTTTGGTGCACTTTGTATCTTTGCTGGCGCTGTTTTACGTCCTGTTGGTGGAGCCATAGCAGATAAGATGGGTGGTATCAAATCACTGTATATCTTTTTTGGAGTTGTCGCATTACTATCAATTATCAGTGCCCTGATTGTTCTACCATTTTATATAGCGATTGCAGTGCAGTTTTTGATTATGGGAAATCTTGGTATGGCAAATGGTGCCGTGTTTCAACTCGTACCTCAAAGATTTGGTAGGGATATTGGTATAATGACAGGCATTATCGGTGCTGCTGGCGGTTTTGGCGGTACGGCTTTGATCAATACCTTTGGTTGGAGCAAAGCTGCTTTTGATGGTTACTCTGCGAGTTTTATGATTTTTGCAGGAGTTGTTCTTGTTGCTATTGTGGGTATCAGTATGGTAAAAACACGCTGGAGAACGACTTGGGGTGTTCAAGCAGGTGGTAAAATTTAGGAGATCAGATGCCAAAAAACAGTATTAGAAGCAGTGCCTTTTCCCTTGCAAAGGGAAAAAATCTTCTAGGCGATGATTTTTATGATGTCAAAACGATAGGCGATTTTACCATCGCCGTCGTTTGTGATGGAGTAGGGAGTGCAACGCACGGCGCAGAGGCTGCAAAAAGAGTGACAAACTATCTTGTCAATAACTTCAAAATACGTCCAAAAACTTGGAGTATAGAAAAATCAATCCACACTTTTATCCAATCCATTAATGCAATCCTTTATGAAGAATCAAAAGTTGCGTATGAGCGCTCTGAGCTTGTGACGACGCTCGCCCTTGTTATCATCGAGGGCAATAGGCTTTATGGCGCCAATGTTGGAGATAGCCGTGTGTATCTTTTTCGTCAAAATCAGTTCCATCAGCTTTCACTTGATCATACTATGGATGAAGTGGGATATGAGAGTGTGCTCACGCAAGCTATTGGCATTGCGCCTGATGTGGATTTGTACTATTTTGAAAATCTCATCGAAGCAGAGGATAAAATCCTGCTTTGCAGTGATGGGCTTTATAATGTGATGAGTGAGGAGCGTTTACAAGGTGGTATCGCTTTTGGCGCGCATGGCTTGGTAAAAAAAGCGAGCAAAATGGTGCAACACTCTTTGCCTGATGATACAACTGCTTTGGTGCTCGAGATACAAAAAGTGAATCAAGATGCAAGGAATGAAGCCAAAAAATTGCCGATTTTAGAGAAGCTTGAGCGGGGCACCCATGTAGATGGATATCAGCTTGAAAAATCGCTGATTCAAAATGAGCGCACATGGCTTTGCTATAAAAATAAGCGTCACTATGTTTTAAAATTTGCGCCTCTTGATGCGCTAGAGAGCGAGGCGATCTCGGATCTGTTTGTCAAAGAAGCGTGGAATGCAAAACGTCTTAAAAATCCCTCTCTTGCAAAGGCGGTCGTTCCAAAAAAAAGAAGTTCTCGTTACTATGTGATGGAGTATTTAAAGGGCGAAGATTTGGAGTCTTATCTTTTGCACAAAAATCTCAGCATCGATGCGAGTGTAAAACTCGCAAAAACACTTCTTGATCTGTGCCAATATCTGCTCAAAAAAGATCTTGTTCATGGCGATATCAAAACGCAAAATATCATGGTAGTCAAAGACAAAGAGCAAAATATCGCTTTTAAAGTGATAGATTTTGGAAGTGTCACAGAGATATTTTCAAACAGCTCACGCGCGGGAACACCAAGCTATCTCGCCCCGCAAAGATTTCAAAATGAAGCAATCAGTGAGACAACGGAGATATTTTCCATTGGCGTTTTGCTCTATGTGGCTTTGTGCAAAAAATACCCTTATGGCGAGATAGAGCCGTTTCAAACGCCTACGTTTAGGGAGGCAAAAAAACCAAGTTTTTATAATAAAAATATTCCCTCATGGCTCGATAGCGTAATACTTCACTCAATTGCTATTGAGCCAGATCAGCGTTATTCTCACTACTCCGAGATGGCGTATGAGCTTCTGACACCCTTACATGTAAGGCCCTATTTCTCCAAAAATAGCTCCATTATAGAACGCTTACCGCTTCTTTTTTATAGAACTGCTTTTACGCTTATGTTTGTTATCAATATTTTTTTAGTTCTTTTTTGTTGCCGTTTTTAGATTTTTAGAATCTTCACGGCACTGTGGTTGTAATCTGGCTCAAGTGATTCGCTGTCATAGAGATCAAGCGTGAGATAGTTTATATCTCTATTGCTGATGGGAATAAAGATATTTTTCTCATTGATATTTTCAGTGATGAGTGCTTTTGTTGTAAGTTCTCCACGTTTTGAAACTACTTTTATACTAGCTCCATTTTCTATACCAAGCTTTTGGGCATCATGTGGATTGATCTCACAGAAATTCAGCTCTTTAAACTTCAAAAGTGTGGATGGAAGATTTGTTTTAGTCCCGCTGTGCCACTGATCTCGTGTGCGTCCTGTGAGTAAAATAAATGGATACTCTAAAGATGTTTTTTCACTCAAAAGTTTGTTTTCTACAAAAAAGAGATTGCCTTTTTTGTCGGGAGTGAGAAAGTTTTTTATCTTTTCTCCCCAAATAAAAGCGCTATTGTAAAGCTTGTCATAATCTGCTTGGTCTATATCCATATAGCCGTTTAGCTTTGTCATCTGCTGGTACTCTTGAAATATCTCTTTTGGAGTTTGAAAATTAAACGCCTCTTTAAACCCTAAAGCTTGGGCGATAAGTACAAATATCTGCCAGTCTGGTTTGCAATCTATGGATTGGCGAGTAATGCGCTCTTGCCTTGTGATGGTGCGGTCAAGATTGGTTTGCGTCCCCTCTTTTTCACCCCAAGGAGAAGCTGGAAGTCTTACATGTACGAACGCAGAAGTTTCGGAGTTTTCATAGGCATTGATCTCTACAACAAAAGGGATCTTTTTTATAAGAGCTTCCATCTTATTGCGGTTTGGCAGATGGTAAATGGGATCAGTGTGGCAGATGATAAGCACATCAAGATTTGCTTCTAGCATCTGTGTTGCTGTGAGACCTACTGTATCTGCAACATGCTCACTCTTCCAAAACTCGCTTACTTTTTTGACGCTCTCTTTGTCAAATCCAAGATGTACAGCCAGAGTCGTGGAAAGACCGCCGACTTCGCGTCCACCCATCGCATTTGGCTGACCTGTAAGACTCAGTGGCCCATTGCCCTCTTTAAATATCTTGCCAGTGAGGAGATGCGTGTTTATAAGTGCTAAGTTTTTATCAACCCCTTGAACGGATTGATTAAGACCCATGGTCCAAGCGGTGATGATGTTTTGACTGTTTTTATAGAGTTCAAAGAATGTATCAAATTGCTCTTGAGAGAGACCTGTACGCTTGAGCATTTTGGTTACGGGTATGCGTTTGAACTTATTGTAAAGGAGTTCAAAATTGTTTACATGGTAGGCTACAAACTCCTCATCATAAAGCCCCTCATCAATAATGCGTTTGCTTAAAAGATTAAAAAAATCGATATCACTACCTACCTTGATAGGCAGATACAAGTCTGCATTTTTTGCCGTATCGGTGTTGCGAGGATCGATGACTACGACTTTAAGCCCCTCTTTTTTCGCTTTTTTAATATTGTTGTGAAAGACGACATGCGCCTCAGAAGTATTAGCTCCAGCTAAGATAAGCAAATTGGCCTTAAAAATATCATCCATACGAAGCGGCACAAAATCCGCACCGATACTTTTTTTGTATGCGACCACCGCACTTGACATACATGTACGGCTATTGGTATCTACGTTTGAGGTACCGATAAACCCTTTGCCAAGTTTGTTGGCAACATAGTAATCTTCAGTGAGCATCTGCCCTGAGAGATAAAATCCGATTTTCTCTTTGGAAGTGGCTTTAATCTTTTGTGCTATTAGCGAGATGGTATCTTCCCACTTACATGTAAGGAACTCTTCATCAATATTTTTGCGCACAAGAGGGCGTAGAAGCCTTGTTTCGCTTTGGATGCTCACAAGTTCTGAAACACCTTTTGAACACACTTTACCAAAGTTTACAGGATAAGTAACATCACCAATAAGTTTTTTTTCATCATACTCAAGTCCACAACCTACACCGCAATATCCACATACTGATTTGATCATTTTAAAAATCCTCAAATAAATTATTTTGAAAATTATAGCGTAGTTTTATGTAAAGTTAAGAATAAGTATGATTAAAAATTGAGCAATAAGCTGTATATTTTCCAATATGTGGGAGCTATAATTTCTGTACAAAAAATAATTAATGGAAAATTAAGGAGTTGTGATGAGAAGAGTTGGATTGTCTGTGGCTAGTGTCGCTGTATTGGTGAGTACGTTTGGTGTTTGTGCGAGTGCAGATGAGGGAGTGGAGATTTTAAGTAATCTCAAATTCAATGGTGAAATACGTGCGCGCTATGAGAGTGCAGACAATGCTTTAGGTGCGGATGCAACACGAGAGAGGGCACAAGCTTTTACAACACGTACAGCTTTGGGTGTAAGTGCTGATCTTTTGGGGATCAATGGCCTTACAACATATATGGAAGGGACATCAGTCAATAATTTTGGTCTTGTAGATTATAACGCTGCAGGTACAGGCAATAATCTTAAACCCCAATATGATCTTATCAAAGACCCGCAACAAGCCCGTATGACACAAGGATATTTGGATTATAAAATCAACAAAACGCTTTTGCGTGGTGGCCGTCAAAGTGTCAATCTTGACAACCAACGCTATGTCGGTTCGGTTGATTGGAGACAGATGCCACAAACATTTGATGCGCTAGCACTTGTGGACAATACCTTTGCCAATCTCTCTTTGATGGGTGCGTATGTCTATGGCATCAATGGTATCGGTGAACAGCAAGCAGCAACCGATACAAAATCTGTTTTGTTACATGCAGCCTATAAAGTCGATGAAAAGCTTAATATTACGGCTTATGATTACATGTTGGGCTCTATCAGTGATACCTATGGTGTGGCACTTACAGGAAAGATTGATGCAAATAGTGCAAGCGTGACTTACCGAGCGGAATATGCTTTGCAAACAGATCTTACATTGGAGTACAAAACAAAAAATATAAAAGCAGATGCGAAGTATTACAATTTAGATATTGGCGCAAATATTGCTGGTGTTGTGGCTGGAGTCAATTATGAAAGTCTTGGAAAAAAAGAGGGAAGCGCAGTAAATGGTTTTGCTACTCCCTTAGCAACACTTCACGCATTTAATGGATGGGCAGATGTTTTTTTAGCAACCCCAGCAGCAGGCTTAAAAGATGCAAACATACGTCTAGGCTATGAAGATAAAACTTATGGAAAGCTTCTTGGTGTTTATCATAAATTTAATTCAGAAGATAAAATTGGAACCTCAAATGATTTAGGTTCAGAACTTGATATATCCTATGTAAATAAAATTCCTTATGTGAAAAATCTCATAGTGCTTGCAAAAGGCGCATTATATAAAGGTGGCAGTGCAACAGGCTTTACGAATGATAAAAAAGTAGCATGGTTGCAACTTGATTATAAGTTTGCTACAAAATAGAGAGTTTTTAGAGTTGCCCGTAAGCTATTTCCAAGAGAAATGGGGTTATGATGCCTGCCATGTAAGAGGTGTGCATGCGTTTTATTTTTTTATCTTTTTTTATTGTAAACATTACTTTATTTGCAGTGGATGCAGAGGATTTTAGTGATGAGTTTAGTGAACCAAAAAAAGAGG